>JBJMNL010000088.1:0-65951 GCA_045804285.1 Gemmatimonadaceae bacterium | reverse complement strand
CGAGACGCCGAGCGAGACGCCGAGCGAGGCGCCGGGCGAGCGGGGCGCGCGGCCGGCGGCGGGGGGTGGCCCCACGGACTGGCGTGCCGCGCTCCGCGCCACCGGGAGCGCCCCCGACCAGCTCCGCGCCTCCGGCGCGGCCGGAAGCTCGCCGCGGAGCCGGGCCGACGACGCCGCCATCGCCCGGCCAGGCCCCGGTGAGGCCGGCAATCGCGGCGCGGGCATGGAGCCGAGCCCCGCCCCGGGCGCGGCGGCGAGTGGGGAGGGGAGGGCGTCGTCCGACGCCGCTGCCGCCGATGCCGCCGCGGCGCGCCCCGGGCGCGACTGGGGGATCCCCGGGCTCGACGTCCCCGTCGGCCACGTGGTCGGGAGAGGGGAGGGGGAGCTGTTCGGCGGGCCGGTGGCGGCGCTCCAGTCACTCGACGAGATCGCCGCCGCGGTCGCGAAGTGCCAGCGCTGCTCCCTCTACGCCACCGCCCTCAACCCCGTTCCCGGCGAGGGGAGCCCCACCGCGCAGCTCATGTGCGTCGGCGAGGCGCCCGGGCAGCACGAGGACGAGACGGGCCGGCCGTTCGTGGGGGCCGCGGGTCAGCTATTGACGAAGATCCTCGCCGCCATCAAGCTGGAGCGTGACGAGGTCTTCATTGCCAACGTCCTCAAGCACCGACCCCCGGCGAACCGAAACCCCCGCCCCGACGAGGTCGCCGCTTGCAGCCCGTACCTCGTCCGCCAGCTGGAGCTGGTGAGGCCCAAGGTGATCATCGCCTTCGGGACCTTCGCCGCGCAGACGCTTCTGAACACGAAGGATTCGATCGGGAAGCTCCGGGGCTCGGTCCACCGGTACTACGGCACCCCGCTCGTCGTCACGTACCACCCGGCCGCGCTGCTGCGCAACGAGGCCTGGAAACGCCCCACGTGGGAAGATGTCAAGCTCGCCCGTCGAATACTCGATCTCGCCTCCGGCCCGTGACCCCTACCGAGACCGGCGCCCCCCTTACTCGGAGGACGCCGAGCAGGCCGTGATCGCGGCGATGCTCATGGACGCCGACGCGATCATGCGGGCGGCCGAGCACGTCGACGACACGATGTTCTACCGGGAGGGTCACCGGCGGATCTTCCGCGCCATCGTGGCACTCACGGAGAAGGGGAGCGTGGCCGACCCGCTCACGCTCTCCGACGAGCTGGCGCGGCGCGGCGAGCTCGAGGCGAGCGGCGGCAAGGAGTACGTCGCCTTCCTCGTCGACGCGGTGCCGACGGCGGCGAACGTCGAGTATCACGCGAAGATCGTCCGCGAGAAGGCACTGCTGCGCCGCCTGATCGAGGTCTCGACGTCGATCGTCACGGAGGCCTTCGAGGGACGCACGACGGCCGCCGACCTGCTCGACGAGGCGGAGTCGAAGATCTTCCAGGTCAGCCAGGCGCAGGGCACCGGGGGCTTCACGCGCATCAAGGAGCTCCTCTGGCCGGCGATGGAGCGCATCGAGGCCGTGAGCCGCGAGGGGCGCTCGGTGACGGGCGTGCCGAGCGGCTTCCGCGACCTGGACGAGATGACGTCGGGGTTCCAGCCGGCGGACCTGGTGATCGTCGCGGCGCGGCCGTCGATGGGCAAAACCGCCTTCACGCTCAACATCGCCCAGCACGCCGCGATCGAGCACAACGTCGCCGTCGCCTTCTTCTCGCTGGAAATGAGCAAGGACTCGCTCGTCCAGCGCATGCTGACGAGCGAGGCGCGGATCGACGCGCAGACGCTGCGCAAGGGGAAGCTGCGCGACGACGACTTCCCGCGTCTCGCGCGCGCCGCCGGGATCCTGAGCCACGCGCCGGTCTACATCGACGACACGCCCGGCATCACGATCCTCGAGATGCGCTCCAAGGCGCGGCGGCTCAAGGCGGAGAACGGCGTCGGGATGGTGATCGTCGACTACCTCCAGCTCATGACCGGGCCGGCGTCGTCGGAGAACCGGCAGCAGGAGGTGAGCCAGATCTCCCGCGGGCTCAAGGCGCTCGCCAAGGAGCTCGGCGTCCCCGTCATCGCGCTGTCGCAGCTCTCGCGCGCCGTGGAGCAACGCGCGGGCTCGGAGAAGGGACGCCCGGTGCTCTCCGACCTCCGTGAGTCGGGCGCGATCGAGCAGGACGCGGATCTCATCATGTTCCTCTTCCGCGAGGAGGTCTACGCGGAGCGCGAGAACGGCACCCTCAAGGACCCGTCGGTCGAGGGCAAGGCGGAGGTCATCATCGGCAAGCAGCGTAACGGGCCGATCGGCGTCGTACCGCTCTACTTCCACAAGCAGTACACGCGCTTCGAGGACATCAGCCGTCGAACCTACGACGGCTGACGACGACATCCCGCCTCCGCTCCACGCTCGCCGCTCTACGCTCGCCGCTCCACGCTCCCTCCGGCTCCGGTGGCCCGCACCCCGAGCGTGGAGCGTATAGCGTGGGGGGAGCAGGTGGGCAGCATGAAGGCGGCGCCGAGCGGGGAGAGAGCGGGGAGGGAGCGGGGAGGGAGCGTGGAGGGGGCGCATCCAGACGAGGGCTGGCGGGGGCGTGCGATTTACGCGCGCTCCCGCTTCTGTGTGCGGTGATCCGGTGCTCGCGGTGAGGCGCCGAAGTGTTAGCTTTTTCGCAACGATGCTCGCGCGGCGGGGTAGAAGCTTCATCCCACCCGTGACCCGCGTCCCCCGTCCCGCCGCAATGCCTCCCAAGCCCAAAACCGTCTACCGCTGCGCCGAGTGCGGCGCCGAGTACCCGAAGTGGCAGGGGCGCTGCGACGCGTGCGGGGAGTGGAACACCCTGGCCGAGGAGATGGCGGCGCGCAAGGTGAGCGCCGCGGCCAAGGGGGCCGGCGCGGCGCGGCGGCTCGGCGGGAGCGCCGCGTTCGGCGAGGGGGGGAGCGTCGCGGTGACGCCCAAGCTGCGCGAGGTGCGCGGCTCCGAGGACAAGCGGTGGCGCACCGGGATCGACGAGTTCGACTTCGTCCTCGGCGGCGGCGTGGTGCCCGGCTCGATGGTGCTCATCGGCGGGGAGCCCGGGATCGGGAAGTCCACCCTGCTCCTGCAGGTCGCGGCGCGGCTCGAGGGGGCTGGCCAGCACGCGCTCTACGTCTCCGGCGAGGAGTCGCCGCTCCAGGTCAAGCTCCGCGCCGACCGCCTCGACGATCCCGCGGGGGACGTCGAGCTGCTGAGCGAGACGCTCCTCGAGACTATCATCGCCACTGGGGCGGCGCAGGCGCCGGCCGTGATGATCGTGGACTCCATCCAGACCGTCTTCACGCAGGACCTCGAGGGCGCGCCGGGCAACGTGGGGCAGGTGCGGGAGTGTGCCGCGCGCCTCATGCGCTTCGCCAAGGAGAGCGGCACCGCCGTCTTCGTCGTGGGGCACGTCACCAAGGGGGGCGGGATCGCCGGCCCGAAGACGCTCGAGCACATCGTCGACACGGTGCTCTACTTCGAGGGCGACTCGGCGCTCGACCACCGCGTGCTGCGCGCGAACAAGAACCGCTTCGGCTCGGTGGACGAGATCGGCGTCTTCCGCATGACCCAGGGCGGGCTCGTCGCCGTCCCGAACCCGTCCGAGCTCTTTCTCGGCGACCGGCTCAACACCGCCTCGGGGAGCGCCGTGACCGCGCTGCTCGAGGGGACGCGCCCGGTGCTGATCGAGATCCAGGCGCTCGCCGCCAAGGCGGGGTTCGGCACGCCGCAGCGCGTCGCCACGGGATTCGACGGGCGCCGGCTCGCCCTCCTGCTCGCGGTGCTCGACAAGCGCGCCGGCCTCTCCTTCGCGCAGCTCGACGTATTCCTGAACGTGGTCGGCGGGATGCGCCTCGTCGAGCCCGTCGGCGATCTCGCGGTCGCCGCGGCGCTCGCCTCGAGCGTCTACGACCGGGCGCTCCCGGCCGACGCGATCTTCCTCGGCGAGGTCGGGCTCGGGGGCGAGATCCGTCCCGTGTCGCAGTCGGAGCGTCGGCTCGCCGAGGCGGCGAAGATGGGGATGACGCGCGCCTACATGGCGGAGCGCGGCATCCCGCGGCGCGGATCCAAGGACATCCAGGTCGTCGGCGTGAAGACCATCCACGACCTCTTCCAGCGGCTCTTCGCGTGACCGACACTCCCGGCAGCGGCGACAGCGGGGCGCGGGGCGCCGCGCGCGATCCCCGGGATCCTCGCGACCCCGGGCCGCCGCGGGTCGCCGGTAACGTGGCGGGCGCGGCGCGTCTCGTCACGTCGCGCCCGGCCGGCGAGGGGGTGGGCGAGGACGCGGAGGCGGTCCGGCGCGACGTCGGCGTCGTCATCGTCGCCGCCGGCTCCGGGTCGCGCGTCGGCGGGGCGGAGCTCAAGCAGTTCCGCTGGGTGTACGGGAAGCCCATGCTGCTGCACAGCGTACAGGCGTTCCAGGCGCGCGCCGACGTGGCGATGGTCGTCGTCGTGCTCCCCCGCGCGCACGCCGCCGACCCCCCTCCCTGGCTCTTCCAGAGCGACCTCGACCGCCTGCTCGTCGCTGCCGGCGGACGCGAGCGCGGCGACTCCGTGTACAACGGGCTCGAGGACCTCCCGGAGGACGTCGAGTACGTGCTCGTTCACGACGCCGCGCGCCCGCTCGCCACCGACGCGATGATCGACCGGGTGGTGGCCGAGGCCCGGCAGGGGCACGGCGCCATCGCCGCGCTCCCGGTCGTGGATACGCTCAAGGAGGTCGACGAGCAGGGGGGGATCGTGCGCACGGTCGAGCGGACCCGCCTCTGGCGGGCGCAGACGCCGCAGGGATTCCCGCGCGCGATGATCGAGCGCGCCCACGCCGAGGCACGGCGCACCGGCGCGACGGCCACCGACGACGCCGCGCTGTGCGAGCGCCTCGGCCTGCCGGTACGCGTCGTGCGCGGGAGCGAGCGCGCGATGAAGGTCACGGAGGAAGCCGACTTCCTGCGGGCGGAAGCGATGGGGATGCTGGCCGAATGAAACCATGATCTCGGAGTCTCTCGCCATTCCCTTCTGGTCCCCCGTCGAGATCGAGGGGGCGTTGCGGCCGACGATCGCGCAGCTGAACGAGCGCGGGGTCATCGCGTACCCGACCGAGACCGTGTACGGCTTCGGCACCGCGGTGGACGCCGAGTCGGTGGAGTCGCTCGTGCGGATGAAGGGACGACCGCCGGCGAAGCCATTTCTCCTCCTCATCTCCGGGAGCGAGATGCTGGCGCGGCTCGACCTCCACCTCACCCCAGCGGCGTCGCTGATCGCCGCCCGGCACTGGCCGGGTCCGGTGACGCTCGTGCTGTCGGGGGGGAACCGCCGCGTGGCGAAGCGTCTGCGCGGCCCCGAGGGGGGCGTCGCCGTGCGCTGGACGCCGCACCCCGGGTTGACGCGGCTGATCCAGGCGTACGGGGAGCCGATCACCTCCACGAGCGCGAATCGCCCCGGGGTCCCGCCAGCGATGGCGGCGACGGAGGTCACGGCGGCATGGGGGGACGAGATCCGCCGCGGCACGCTCATGGTGCTGGACGGCGGACGCCTGACCTCCTCCCCTCCGTCGACGGTGGTGGACTGCACGGGGCGCCGGGCGCGCGTCATCCGGCCGGGCGCGATCCCGGCCAGCGTGCTGCGCGAGAGCGTCCCGGACCTGGTCGGAGATCTGTGACGAACTTTCGCGGGGAGTGCGGAGTAGGGAGTGGGGATCGAGCCATCTCCGCTCCGTGGTCGGCGCTCCGCACCCGGATCGCCGGCCGCGTGACCGCGACCGCGGAGCGTGGAGCGCGGCCGGCGCGCCGTCCCGGCGCGACGCGCGCGACTCCCGAATCCCGCCCCCCCCACGCCCAAGCTCTCATCGCGAACGCGACATGAAGCTCCTCTTCGTCTGCACCGGGAACACCTGCCGCAGCGCACTCGCCGAGGCGATCGCGCGCAAGATCGTCATCGAGCGCGGACTCACCGACGTCGAGGTGTCGAGCGCCGGCACCAGCGCCTGGGACGGCGCCGGCCCGTCCGACGGCGCCCTGCTCGTCGGCATGGAGCGGCGGCTCGACCTGTCGCAGCACCATGCGCAGCAGCTCACCGCGGAGCTCGTCGCCGAGCACGACGTCGTCCTCGTCATGGGGCAGCACCACCTCGAGCGCGTGGAAGCGCTCGGCGGCGAGGGCAAGGCGTTCCTGCTCACCGACTACGCCTCGGGCGGCAGCACGGGGCGCGCGGTGAGCGATCCCTTCGGCGGCGACCTGGAGCTCTACCGCTCCACCGCCGACGAGCTCGAGCACGAAGTGCGGCGCGTCTTCGACCGCATCGTCGCGCAGCGCGCGCCCGACGCGCCGTGAGCGGCGCCGGCGTGCGTCCCGGCACGTGCGCGGGGCACGGCCGCGCGGTCGAACGCGTCGCGCCCGGCACCATCGCGCTCGCCTGACGGCGTGCCGCCGGTGAGCGACCTGCCGGGCCGTCTCGTCCTCCTCGGCCATCCGGTCGCGCACTCGCTCTCCCCGGCGTTCCAGAACGCCGCGCTGCGCGGCGCCGGCTCGCCCCTCCGCTACGAGGCGCTCGACGTCCCTCCGGAGGCGCTCGCCGCCACCTGGGCGCTGCTGCGCGGGGAGCGCGCGGCGGGGAACGTCACCATCCCGCACAAGGAGGCGGTGGCGCGCCTCTGCGACCGCCTCACGCCGCTCGCCCTGCGTGTCGGGGCGGTGAACACCTTCTGGTGCGAGGGCGAAATCGCCGTCGGCGACAACACCGACGTCGGCGGCTTCGACGCCGCCGTGCGCGAGCTGCTCGGTGACGCTCTCGCCGGCCGACGCGTCGCGGTCATCGGGGCTGGAGGCTCGGCCGCGGCGGTGCTCGCCGCGCTCGAGCGCTGGCCGGGAAGCGCCGCCGCGGTCTGGAGCCGGACCGCCGAGCGCGCGGCGGCGCTCGCCGCGCGCTTCGCCGCCGTCGCGAGCGCGGTCGAGCGCCTGGCCGATGCCCTCCGCGACGCCGACCTCGTCGTCAACGCCACGCCCGTCGGCCTGCGCACGGACGACGTCCCGGTTCCCCTGGCGCTTCTTCGCCGCTCCGCGGCCGTGGTGGATCTCGTCTACCGGCGCGACGGGCCGACGCCCTGGGTGCGGCAGGCGCGCGCGCGCGGGCTGCGCGCCACCGACGGGCTCCCGATGCTCGTCGAGCAGGGCGCGCTCGCCTTCGAGCGCTGGCTCGGCCGAGCGCCGGATCGCGCTGCGATGTGGGCGGCGGTTCGGGAGGCGGGTGCCGTGCCGGAGCGGGCGGGGAGTTGACGGAGCACGATCGGGGCGCGCTCGCGGCGCGTCGGCGCGTGGGCGGGGCGATCGCGAGGCTCCGCCCGATGGGCGCCGGCCTGCTCGACCTCCTCCTCCCGCGCCACTGCGCGGCATGCGCGCGCCCCCTCGACGGGCACGAGGAGGGGCTCGTCTGCGGCCGCTGCTGGGCGCGCCTCGACCTCCTGCCGCACCCGCGCTGCGACCGGTGCGGACATCCGACCGAGGGCGGACGCGAGGTGCCGGCGTCGCTCCGGATCGCGCCCCGTCCGTGCGTCTGGTGCGAGCTGTTGCCCCCGTATGTTCGCGCGGCGCGCTCCGTCTGCTGGGCGGGGGGCGGGGGGACCGCCGACGACGTGGTGCACGCCCTCAAGTACGGGGGCTGGGCGCGCGCCGCCGACGGGATGGCCGAGCGCATGGCGCGCCTCCCGTGGCCGGCGGACGTCCTCGCGGAGCGGGGGCTCGTCGTCCCCGTGCCGCTGGCGGCGGCGCGGCTCCGCGAGCGCGGCTACAACCAGAGCGCGCTCCTCGCGCGGTCGCTCGCCGCGCGCTGGTCGCTCCCCATGGCCGAGGACGCGATCGTACGACGGCGCGCGACGCGGACCCAGACCCGATTGACACCGGGGGAGCGGTTGGCCAACGTTCGCGGCGCGTTCCGTGCGTCTGACGGGGCGCCCCGTCGCCTGCGCGGGACGCACGTCGTGCTCGTGGACGACGTCGTCACCACGTGCGCGACCCTCAACGCGTGTGCGGCGGCGCTCTTCGCCGCCGGGGCGCGCATCGTCAGCTTCGTGACCTTCGGCCGGGCGCGCGCAGTCGGCGACCGGTGCTAACCCAGAGGAGCCCCACCGCAATGGCAATTCGCGTCGGCATCAACGGCTTCGGCCGGATCGGCCGCCAGGTCCTCCGCGCGGCGAAGGAGGAGGGCGTCGCGGACCTCGATTTCGTGGCCGTCAACGACCTCACCGACACAAAGACGCTGGCGCACCTGTTCAAGTACGACTCGGTGCACCGCACCTACCCCGGCGAGGTGACCGCGGGCCAGGGCTCCATCACCGTGGACGGCGACGAGATCAAGATCTTCGCCGAGAAGGATCCGTCGAAGCTGCCGTGGGGCGAGCTCGGCGTCGACGTCGTGCTCGAGTCGACGGGCCGCTTCACGAACGCCGAGGACGCGCGCAAGCACATCCAGGGCGGCGCGCGCAAGGTGGTCATCTCCGCCCCCGCCAAGGGGGAGGACATCACCATCGTCATGGGCGTCAACAGCCAGAAGTACGACCCGGCCAAGCACCACGTCGTCTCGAACGCCTCCTGCACGACGAACTGCGTGGTCCCGATGGTCAAGGTGGTGCGCGACACCTTCGGGTTCAGGCACGGGTCGATGGTCACGGTGCACAGCTACACGAACGACCAGAGCATCCTCGACCTCCCGCACAAGGACCTCCGCCGCGCCCGCGCCGCCGCGGTGAACATGATCCCGACGACGACCGGCGCCGCGAAGGCGACGTCGCTCGTCATCCCCGAGGTGAAGGGGAAGATCGACGGCATCTCGATCCGCGTCCCGACCCCTGACGTCTCGTTCAACGACCTCACGGTCGAGGTGGAGCGGCCGACGACGATCGAGGAGGTCAACGCCGCCTTCCGGAAGGCCGCCGAGTCGGGGCCGCTGCAGGGGATCCTGGCCTACTCCGAGGTCGAGCTGGTGTCCGGAGACTACATCGGCGATCCGCACTCCTGCATCCTCGACGCGAAGTGCACGAACGTCATCGACGGCACGCTCGTGAAGGTCTCCGGCTGGTACGACAACGAGTGGGGCTACGCGTCGCGCTGCGTCGACCTGCTCCGCTTCATCGGCGCGCGGCTGGAGCAGCCGGCGGCGGCGGCCGGCGCCCGCTGAGCGGGCGCCCACCATGGCCCGCCGCACCACGGGGGACCGGGTCCGCGACGCGCTCGCGCTCGCGGTCCTGGTCGTCGGCGTCGCGCTCTTCTTCTACGCGCGCCACAACATCCAGCTCATAGCCGCGGGCCACATCACCGCCGTCCCCGGCCAGAGCGCGGTCCAGCGGGCGGACCGCTTCGACCGTCTGTCGCGCGTCGGGCTCTGGACGGCGGGGGCGGGTCTGGTGCTCGCCATCGCCTTCTCGATCCACCAGCACCGCCGCGCCTCCGAGGCGCTCCGCCAGCAATGAACAAGATGACCGTCCGCGACCTCGGCGACGCCGAGCTGCGCGGCGAGCGCGCGCTCGTGCGCGTCGACTTCAACGTCCCGCTCGACGACGCCGGCCGCGTCACCGACGACACGCGCATCCGCGCCGCGCTCCCCACGATCGAGTACCTGCTCGGCCGCGGCGCCCGCGTCGTCCTCCTCTCGCACCTCGGACGCCCGAAGGGGAAGCCGGAAGCGAAGTACTCGCTGGCGCCGGTCGCCCGCCGGCTCCAGGAGTTGATGCCGGGACGCACCGTGCGCTTCGTGGGCACGACCGACTCCGACGAGGCGCGGGCGGCGACGCGCGCGCTCGGCGACGGCGGCGTGCTGCTGCTCGAGAACACCCGCTTCCTCGCCGGCGAGGAGGAGAACGACGCGCAGCTCGCGCGCGCCCTGGCCGAGCTGGGCGACGTGTACGTCAACGACGCCTTCGGCGCCGCGCACCGGGCGCACGCGTCCACCGAGGGCGTGGCGCGCCACCTCCGGCCGGCGGTGGCCGGCCTGCTGATGGAGAAGGAGCTCGAGTACCTCGGCAACGCCCTGGCGAACCCCAGGCGCCCCTTCGTCGCCATCCTCGGCGGATCGAAGATCTCGGGCAAGATCGACGTCATCGAGCAGCTCCTGCCCAAGGTCGACGCCCTGCTCGTCGGCGGCGCGATGGCGTGCACCTTCTACGCGGCGATGGGGCTCGAGACCGGCAAGTCGCTCGTCGAGGCGGACCGCGTCGAGATGGCCGAGGACCTCCTCGAGCGCGCCGGGTCGCGCCTCATCCTCCCGCACGACGCGACCGTCGCGCCGTCGATGGACGCCGGCGATCGCGCGCACACCGTGAAGCGCGACGCGATCCCTGCCGACGAGGCGATGTTCGACATCGGCCCCGACACGGCGGCCTCGTACGGCCGGGCCATCGCCGCCGCGCGCACCGTCATCTGGAACGGCCCGATGGGCGTCTTCGAGAAGCCCCCCTTCGACGCCGGCACGCTCGCCATCGCGCGTGCCATGGCGGAGGCGACCAAGAAGGGGGCGACGACGATCGTCGGCGGCGGGGACTCGGCCGCCGCGGTGGCGCAGGCGGGGTTGGAGAGCGCGATGAGCCACGTGTCCACCGGTGGCGGCGCGTCGCTCGAGTTCCTCGAGGGGAAGCCGCTCCCCGGCGTCGAGGCGCTGGACGACCGCGCGACCGCGGCCGGGAGGGCCGGCGCATGAGGCGTCCGATCTTCGCCGCCAACTGGAAGATGAACCACGGCCCGAGCGACGCGCGGGCCTTCCTGAACACCTTCCTGCACTACTTCCCGCGGAACCGCGAGCGCGACCGCACGGTGATGTTCTTCCCGCCGGCGCTCACGCTGCACGCGGTGGTCGAGCAGCTCCGCGACCGCCCCGACATCCTCATCGGCGTGCAGAACATCTACCACGAGGACAAGGGCGCGTTCACGGGGGAGAACTCGGCCCCCATCGCGCGCGACGCCGGGGCGCGCTTCGTCCTCGTCGGGCACTCCGAGCGGCGCCACGTCTTCGGCGAGACCGAGGAGGAGACCGCGAAGAAGTGCGCCGCCGCCTTCCGCGCCGGCCTCACGCCGATGCTCTGCGTGGGGGAGAAGCTCGAGGAGCGCGAGCGCGGCGAGACCGGGGCGGTCGTCCTCCGGCAGCTCCGCGCCGGCCTCTCGCTGCTCGAGCACGACCGGGTGGCCAACGTGCTCGTCGCCTACGAGCCGGTCTGGGCGATCGGGACGGGGAAGACCGCCACGCCGGAGGACGCGTCCGCCGTCCACCGGGTGATCCGCGCCGCGCTGCGCGAGCTCGCCGGCGAGCGGGGGGCCGTGATTCCGATCCTCTACGGCGGGAGCGTGAACCGCGGCAACGCGCAGGCGATCCTCGCCGCGCCGGAGGTCGACGGCGTCCTGGTCGGCGGCGCGAGCCTCGACGCCGACGCCTGGTCGTCGATCGTGCGGAGCGAGGCCCCCGGCGCGCCGCGCACCCGCTCGCTCACGCCGGGCGGACTTGACCAGATGCGTTAAAGTACGAGATATTACGTGCTTGCGCGCGCGGGCCCCGGCCCGCGCGCGGCGCATCCACCACCCTCCGCATTCGGCGCCCCGATGTACACCTTCCTCCTGATCCTCCTCATCCTCGACAGCCTCGTGCTCATCGCCGCCGTGCTCCTGCAGGCGGGGAAGGGGGGTGGGGTGGCGGCGAGCTTCGGCGGCGCCAGCTCGTCGGCCGATGCGTTCATCGGGACGCGCCAGGCGGGCAACCTGCTGACCAAGGCCAGCTGGTGGTCGGGCGCGATCTTCATCGCCCTCGCCTTCACCCTCCAGCTCGCCGGATCGCGCCGGGCGACGCCGTCCTCGGTGCTCGACAAGCCCTTCTCGCAGCAGCCCGCGGCGCCCGCGGGGGCCCCGGCCACCGGCACCGCGCCCACTTCTCCGGCTGCGCCGAGCGCGATCCCGCTCGAGAACGCGACGCCTTCCAGGACCACGCCGCCGCCGACCAGCTCGGCCCCGACGACCCCCGCGCCGGCCGCTCCGTCCACCGCGACGCCGTCCGCTCCCGCACCCAAGCCGTAACGACCAGCGAAGTGATCGAGCCAACCTTCGTTCCGGGGTTCCTCCTCCTCGAGGATGGAACCCTTTTTCGCGGCCGTCTCCGGGCCGTCACGCCACCCACCGTGGCCGAGGTCGTGTTCACGACGAACATGACCGGATATCAGGAAGTGTTCACCGACCCGTCGTACAGCGCGCAGATCGTCGTCATGACGGCGCCGGAGATCGGGAACTACGGGATCAACACCGAGGACCCGGAGTCCGGGCAGCCGCAGGTCGCCGGCGTGATCGTCCGCGAGCTCTCGGGGACGTACTCGAACTGGCGGGCCTCTGGGGACCTGTTGAGCTGGATGTCAGCCGCGCATGTGCCCGTGCTCGAAGACGTTGACACCAGGCGGCTGACG
Organism: Gemmatimonadaceae bacterium; assembly: GCA_045804285.1. GTDB lineage: Bacteria > Gemmatimonadota > Gemmatimonadetes > Gemmatimonadales > Gemmatimonadaceae > DATMHT01. Next base: position 53,555 of record JBJMNL010000088.1, on the reverse strand, counting down.
CGGCACCTGAGGTCGATCGGCGTCATGCGCGGCGTCATCGGCACGGGGGAGGCGCCGGACGATGCGGCGCGCGCCGCCCTCGACGCCTGCCCGAGCATGGAAGGGCTCGACCTGGCCTCGCGCGTGTCGACTCGCGAGCCGTACTCGTGGGGGAACCCGCGGGCACCGCTCCACATCGTCGCCTGGGACTTCGGGATCAAGCGCAACATCCTGCGCCTCTTCGACGAGAGCGGCTGCCGCGTCACCGTCGTCCCGGCCGACACCCCCGCCGCGGCCGTGCTCGAGCGCGACCCCGACGGCGTGTTCATCTCCAACGGTCCCGGCGACCCGGCGGCGGTGACCTACGCCCCGGCCCAGATCCGCGAGATCGCCGAGCGGGAGATGCCGGTCTTCGGCATCTGCCTGGGCCACCAGCTCCTCGGCCTCACCTACGGGGGTCAGACGGTGAAGATGCCCTACGGCCACCGGGGCGGGAACCATCCCGTGCGCGAGCTCGACAGCGGGCGCATCCTGATCACGTCGCAGAATCACGGCTTCGCCGTGGCCGGCGACGAGGGGGGGATTCCGGGCGCCCCGGCGCTCCAGGTGACCCACCTCAACCTGAACGACGGGACGGTCGAAGGGCTGCGCCACCGCGAGCTGCCGGTGTTCGCGGTGCAGTACCATCCCGAAGCCGCACCCGGCCCGCACGACGCTCGGCCGCTGTTCAAGGAGTTCCTCGAAACGGTCGAAAAGCGGGCCGGTCGCGGGGGCCGGGCAGGCGAGCCAACCGCTTGACTTGCAATAGTTAACGCCCTATACTCGTGCCACGACTCGTCGCGAGCGCGAGCGTTCCACATAGGGGCCAATCCATGACCAAAGCCGACCTGGTCGAGCGGGTGACGGAACAGATCTCCCGCACCGCAGGACCGATGATCTCGAAGAAGGACTGCGCCCGGGTCGTGGACGCCTTCCTCGACGCGATCAAGGATGCGCTCAAGGAGCAGCGCAACATCGAGGTGCGCGGCTTCGGCACGTTCAAGATCCGGCAGCGAAAGACGCGCATGGCTCGCAACCCGCGCACCGGCGCGCCGGTCGAGGTCTCGGCCCGCCCCGTGCCCGTGTTCAAGCCCTCGAAGGAGCTGCGCGCGATGGTCGCCGACATGGACGTGGCGGAGCTCGGCGACGACGCGGAGGAGTCGGAACTTTCGGAGGCGTAAGCCGATAGACGAAGCGAGAGGCCCCGGCGTGCGGAGCACGGCGGGGCCTCGTTCCTTCCGGGGGCTCCCACTCGCGAGTCCCCGCTCCCGCCGCGACATTCCAGGAGTCGCCCGGCCACGCATGACGATCACCGTCCTCCTCTTCGCCTCGTACGCCGACGCGCTCGGCCGCAGCGCGGTGGAGCTGCCCCTCCCACCGGGCGCCACGGTGCGCGACGTGGTGAGCGGTCTCGGGCAACTGGCCGGCGCCGACCGACTGCCGCCGAGGCCGCTCGTCGCCGTGAATCTGCGCTACGCCGATTACGACCGCGTGATCGCGCCCGGCGACGAGGTCGCGGTCATCCCGCCGGTCGCGGGGGGCTGATGCGCGCCGACGTCGTCGAGCGGCCGATCGATCCCGCCGCGCTGCTCCGCGAGGTGGCGAGCGACGCCAGTGGCGCGACGTCGCTCTTCGTCGGCACCGTGCGCGACGTGAACGAGGAGCGCGCGGTGACCGGGATCGACTACTCCGCGTACGCCGCGATGGCCGTCGGCGAGCTGCGCGCGATCGCCGCGGAGGCCGCCGAGCGCTACGCGACGCCCCACGTCGTCGTCGAGCACCGCCTCGGCACCCTCACGCTCGGGGAGGCCAGCGTCGCGATCGCCGTGTCGCACGCCCGCCGCGCTCCGGCCATGGCCGCGACGCGCTACGTGATCGAGGAGATCAAGCGCCGCGTCCCGATCTGGAAGCGCGAGCACTACGCGGACGGGACGCGGGAGTGGGTGGACCCGACCGGCACCGGCCGCGAGGCCGCGAGCGCGGGGGGGCCCCCCCACCGGGAAGGTAGCACGACAGCCGCGCCGGCCGGCACCGAAACTTCGCACGCGCCACCCCGCGCTCCACACACCGATTCCGTGGGAGCCGACCGATGACCGCCCCAGCGCTCCGCGACCAGTTCGGACGGTCGATCGAGTATCTGCGCATCTCGGTCACCGACCGCTGCAACTTCCGGTGCGTCTACTGCATGCCGCAGGAGGGGCTGCAGTGGCTGCCCAAGCAGGAGATCCTGAGCTACGAGGAGATCGTCGAGGTGGTGCGGCAGCTCGCGCCGCTCGGCCTGCGCCGGCTGCGGATCACCGGTGGGGAGCCGACCATCCGCCCCGACCTGGTGACGCTCGTGCGCGGGCTGCGGGGCGTGGTCGGCATCGAGGACATCGCCCTGTCGACGAACGGCGTCCGCCTGCCCGCGCTCGCGGCGAGCCTGCGCGACGCGGGGCTCGACCGCGTGAACCTGAGCGCCGACAGCCTGCGCCCCGACCGGATCGTCGCCATCGCCCGGCGCGACCTCGGCTTCGACCCGGTCACCGCGGCCGGCGCGGCCGCGGCGGCGGGCCTCGATCCCGTGAAGATCAACGTCGTCGTCATGCGCGGCGTCAACGACGACGAGATCGCCGACTTCGCGCGGCTGACGCTGGAGCACCCCTGGCACGTACGCTTCATCGAGCTGATGCCCGTCGGCGGGATGCGCGAGCTCACGATGGAGCACGTGGTGCCGAGCGACGAGGTGCTGGCGCGGGTCGCCGCGCTCGGTCCCCTCGAGCCCGACGCCGGCCCGCCGCGCGGCAACGGGCCGGCGCGCTACCACCGCCTCGCCGGCGCCGCGGGCACGGTCGGCGTCATCACGCCGATGACGCACACCTACTGCGCGAGCTGCAACCGCGTCCGCCTAACGGCGGACGGCCGCCTCCGCACCTGCCTCTTCGGCGACCACGAGGTCAACCTCCGCGACCCGCTCCGCCGCGGCGAGCCGCTCGAGCCCCACTTCCGCCGCGCGCTGGCCGAGAAGCCGCTCGAGCACCAGTTGCTCCAGATGAAGGTCGGCGGCCTGCGGGCGCTGTCGCAGGTGGGAGGGTAGGGCAGGACGGCCCGCAGGGCCGTGCCTGGAGGAGCGGGAGGACGGAGAGCCGAAGGGCGGAAGGCGGAATGAGGCATGAGGCCGGGACCCCACCGGTGGCTAAGCTGGCCACGCGTAGGGTCCCGGCCTCATGCCTCATGCCTCATTCCGCCGTTGGCCGTTCAATTCCGCCGTTGGCCGTTCAATTCCGCCCTTCCAGCAGCCCCGCAGCGCCCGTCTTCCCGTCCGTTGCCGCGCGCCACGGCACCAAATTAACTTGTTCGTGCTGTCCCACATCACCTACAGAACCGATCGTCATGGTCAACAAGATCACGGTCGTCGGCGCGGGCAACGTCGGCGCCACGACCGCACAGCGCATCGCCGAGAAGGAGCTCGCCCGCCGCGTCGTGATGGTCGACGTCGTCGAGGGCGTGCCGCAGGGGAAGGCGCTCGACCAGTGGCAGTCGGCCCCGATCGAGGGGTTCGACTCGCGCGTGGTGGGCACGAACGGCTACGAGGAGACGGCGGGGTCCGACGTCGTCGTCATCACCGCCGGCATCGCCCGCAAGCCGGGCATGTCGCGCGACGACCTGCTCAACACCAACGCCGGCATCGTCCGGCAGGTCTCCGAGCAGATCAGGACGAGCTCCCCGAACGCGATCGTGATCGTCGTCTCCAACCCGCTCGACGTGATGTGCTACGTCGCGAAGGCGGTGACGGGCTTCCCGCGCGAGCGCGTGATCGGCATGGCCGGCGTGCTGGACACGGCGCGCTACCGCGCCTTCCTCGCCGAGGCGATCGACGTCTCGGTGCGCGACATCCAGGCGATGGTGCTCGGCGGCCACGGCGACACGATGGTTCCGCTCATCTCCTACACGACGGTCAGCGGCATCCCGATCACGCAGCTCATGGACCGGCCGACGCTCGACGCGATCGTCGACCGCACGCGCAACGGCGGCGCCGAGATCGTGAAGTACCTGAAGACCGGCTCGGCCTACTACGCCCCCTCGGCGGGCGCGGTGCAGATGGTCGAGGCGATCGTGAACGACCAGAAGCGGATCCTCCCCTGCGCCGCGTGGCTCGAAGGGGAGTACGGGATGTCCGGCCTCTACCTGGGCGTGCCGTGCAAGCTCGGGCGGCGCGGGCTCGAGCGCGTGATCGAGGTCGAGCTGACGGCCGACGAGCGCGCGGCCCTCGCCAAAAGCGCGGAGGCGGTACGCGAACCCATGGCGGCGGTGAAGCTGTGACGGATGAGCGGCGGCGATCGGGGGAGGCTACCCGGCGCCGCCGCTCGACTTCTCCCGGCCCGTCGTCGCCCGGCGTGCGCCACCGCGCCGCCGCATCCTCCCCACCGAACCGCCGCGCCTGCGCGGACTGAGCACACTGCCATGTTCCTGCTGAACTTCTGGCGCTCCACGATCGGGAAGAAGGTCGTCATGGCCGTGACGGGCCTGATCGGCGTGGGGTTCATCGTCGGCCACCTGCTCGGCAACCTGCAGATGTTCGAGGGGGCCGAGAAGATGAACGGGTACGCGCACTTCCTGAAGAGCCTCGGCGGGCTCCTCTGGCTCGTGCGCCTCGTCCTCATCGGCGCCGTCATCCTCCACGTCGTCGCCGCCTACCAGCTCACGCGGCTGCGCCAGCAGGCCCGCCCCGTCGGCTACGCGTCGGGCGGGCAGCGCGAGGTCTCGACGCTCGCGTCGCGCACCATCCGCTGGGGCGGCGCCTTCCTGCTCGCGTTCATCGTCTTCCACCTCCTGCACTTCACGACGCTGACGATCTTCCCGTCGTACAGCCCGACCGACGTCTACGGGAACGTCATCCAGGGATTCCGCATCTGGTGGGTGGCGCTGATCTACGTCGTGGCGATGTTCTTCCTCGGCCTGCACCTGTATCACGGGACGTGGAGCTCGCTCCGCACCATCGGGGCGATCCGCCCGTCGCCCAACCCGCTGCGCCGCCGCCTCGCGGCCGTCGTCGCGGCGCTCGTGTCGGTCGGCTTCATCGCGATCATCATCGCGGTCTTCACCGGGGTGATCGGCCCCGCCACGCCCCGCGCCGACGACACCGCCGTCACCGCCGCGGCCTCGTCGGCGGCTGCCAAGTGAGCGCACAAGTGAGCGCAATGGAACTCAAGTCAAGGATCCCGTCCGGGCCCATCGAGCAGAAGTGGGACCGGCACCGCTTCGAGATGAAGCTCGTCAACCCCGCCAACAAGCGGAAGTACGACATCATCGTCGTCGGCGCGGGGCTGGCCGGCGCGTCGGCGGCGGCGACGCTCGCCGAGCTCGGGTACAACGTGAAGTGCTTCGTGTACCACGACTCCCCGCGCCGCGCGCACTCGATCGCGGCGCAGGGGGGGATCAACGCCGCGAAGAACTACCAGAACGACGGCGACTCCGTCTACCGCCTGTTCTACGATACGGTCAAGGGGGGCGACTTCCGCGCCCGCGAGGCGAACGTCTTCCGGCTCGCGCAGAACTCCGTCAACATCATCGACCAGGCCGTCGCGCAGGGGGTGCCGTTCGCGCGCGAGTACGGCGGGCTCCTCGCCAACCGCTCCTTCGGCGGCGCGCAGGTCTCGCGGACCTTCTACGCCCGCGGGCAGACGGGGCAGCAGCTCCTCCTCGGCGCCTACCAGCAGCTCGAGCGCATGGTCGGCATGGGCGGGGTGACGATGTACCCGCAGCACGAGATGCTCGACCTCGTGCTCGTCGACGGCCGGGCGCGCGGCATCGTCGCGCGCGACCTGCAGACGGGCAAGATCCAGTCGTTCGCCGGCCACGCCGTGATCCTCTGCACCGGCGGCTACGGCAACGTCTTCTACCTGTCGACGAACGCCAAGCTGTCGAACGCGACGGCGATCTGGCGCGCCCACAAGCGGGGCGCCGCGTTCGGCAACCCGTGCTTCACGCAGATCCACCCGACCTGCATCCCCGTCAGCGGCGAGCACCAGTCGAAGCTGACGCTGATGTCCGAGTCGCTGCGCAACGACGGACGCGTCTGGGTCCCCAAGCAGAAGGGGGACCGACGGCCGCCGAACGAGATCCCGGAAGCGGACCGCGACTACTACCTCGAGCGGCGCTACCCGAGCTTCGGGAACCTCGCCCCGCGCGACATCGCCTCGCGCGCCGCCAAGGCGGTGTGCGACGAGGGACGCGGCGTGGGCGAGAGCGGGCTCGGTGTCTACCTCGACTTCGCCGACGCGATCGCGCGGCTGGGAGAGAAGGCGATCGCGGAGCGCTACGGGAACCTGTTCGAGATGTACGAGCGCATCACGGACGAGAACCCGTACAAGGTCCCGATGCGCATCTACCCCGCCGTCCACTACACCATGGGCGGGCTCTGGGTGGACTACAACCTGATGAGCACCATCCCGGGGCTCCACGTGGCCGGCGAGGCGAACTTCTCCGACCACGGCGCGAACCGCCTCGGCGCGAGCGCCCTCATGCAGGGGCTCTCCGACGGCTACTTCATCCTCCCCTACACGATCGGCGACTATCTCGCGTCGACCAAGCTCGAGAAGGTGACCGCCGACCGCCCCGAGTTCAAGCAGGTCGAGGCGGAGGTCGACGAGCGCATGAAGCGCCTCGTCGGCATCCGCGGGAAGCGCACGGTCGACTCCTTCCACAAGGAGCTCGGCAAGGTGATGTGGGAGAAGTGCGGCATGGCGCGCGACGCCGCCGGCCTCAAGGAGGCGCTCCGGGTCATCCCCGGCATCCGCGAGGAGTTCTGGCGGAACGTGAACGTGCCCGGCAGCGACGCGGACCTGAACCAGGCGCTGGAGCGCGCCGGACGCGTCGCCGACTTCCTCGAGCTCGGCGAGCTGATGTGCCTCGACGCGCTGCACCGCGAGGAGTCGTGCGGCGGCCACTTCCGCACCGAGTACCAGACCCCCGACGGCGAGGCGCTGCGCAACGACGAGAAGTTCACGTACGTGGCGGCGTGGGAGTACGCTGGGGAGGGGAAGTCGCCCATCCTCCACAAGGAACCGCTGCACTTCGAGAACGTGCAGCTCACGCAGCGGAGCTACAAATAATGAACCTGACTCTGCGGGTCTGGCGCCAGGCGGGCCCGAACGCCGAGGGGCGGCTCGTGACGTACGAGGCGCGCGACATCAGCCCCGACATGTCGTTCCTCGAGATGCTCGACCTCGTGAACGAGCGGCTGGAGGAGCGCGGCGAGGAGCCGATCGCCTTCAGCCACGACTGCCGCGAGGGGATCTGCGGCTCCTGCTCGATGATGATCGACGGCGTCGCCCACGGCCCCGTGCGGGGCGCGGCGACCTGTCAGGTGCACATGCGCAGCTTCCGCGACGGCGACGAGATCGTCGTCGAGCCGTGGCGCGCGCGCGCCTTCCCGCTCGTGAAGGACCTCGTGGTCGACCGCACCGCGCTCGACCGCATCGTCCAGGCGGGCGGCTTCATCAGCGCCCCCACCGGCGGCGCCCGCGACGCCAACGAGATCCTGATCCCCAAGGAGAACGTCGACACCGCGATGGACGCGGCCGCCTGCATCGGCTGCGGCGCCTGCGTGGCGGCGTGCCCCAACGGGTCGGCGTCGCTCTTCACGGCGGCCAAGATCACGCACCTCGGCCTCCTCCCGCAGGGGCAGCCGGAGCGCTTCCGCCGTGTCGTCAACATGGTCGCGCAGATGGACGAGGAGCACTTCGGCCACTGCACGCTGTACGGGGAGTGCCAGGAGGCCTGCCCGAAGCAGATCAGCATCGACACGATCGCCCGCATGAACCGCGACTACATCCGCGCCACGCTCATGGCGAAGGAGGCGGTCGAGACGGGGGTGGGCGGCACGGGCTGACGCGGCGGCGTGGCTCCGTCCACGACCTCGATCCCAGCGCGACGGGCCACCAGCGATGGTGGCCCGTTTGCTGCACCCCCTCCCGGCGGTCAGCACCCACCGCGCCCCCTTCCACGAGGCACGCCATGACGACCCCGAACGCCGAGAACGAGCCGGCCGGCCAGCGCCCCGCCGACGTCCCGCGCAAGGCCGACGTGTGGATCGACGTTCCGCGTACGCCCGACGATCGGCCCACCGACGGCGAGCTCCGCGTCGAGCAGCCCCTCGCCGGAAAGCCCCGTCCGGGAGAGCCGACTTACCCGGACGTGCGCGTCGGCGACCTGAGCCCCGACCCGTCCCGCGAGCGCCGCGACACGCCGGACACGGTCGACCCCGACGTGTTCGAGTACGCCGAATCGGCGCTCGGCGGCGCCGACACGGTCCAGAAGACGAGCTACGTGACCGGGGAAGGGACGGAGCCCTCCGGCGCCCCGCGCGCCAGCGTCGTGGCCCGGACGCCGGCGGGCGGGGGGGTGAACGTCACGGCGCTCGTGATCGGGCTCCTCGCGCTCGCGATCGCGCTGGTGTACGCGCTCGGGATCTTCCGGTAGACGGGCGCCGCCGCCCCGGGACCGGCGACGCGAAACCGGCGTCTGCCGACTGCGGACCGCAGTCGGCGGACGCCGGTTTTCAGTTCGGAGCGGCCTCGCCCGACGGCGCTACAGCCGCGGCAGCGTCACCCCGTGCTGCCCCTGGTACTTCCCCTGCTTGTCCTTGTACGAGACCTCCGGCGCCTCGTCGCCCTTGAAGAAGAGCACCTGGGCGATCCCCTCGTTGGCGTAGATCTTGGCCGGAAGCGGGGTGGTGTTCGAGATCTCGAGCGTCACGTAGCCCTCCCACTCCGGCTCGAAGGGGGTGACGTTCGTGATGATGCCGCACCGCGCGTAGGTGGACTTCCCGACGGTCACCGTGACGACGTCGCGCGGGATGCGGAAGTACTCCACCGACCGGGCGAGGGCGAAGGAGTTCGGCGGCACGATGCAGACGTCCCCCTCGAACTCGACGAACGACCTCGGGTCGAAGTTCTTGGGATCGACGACGGAGCTCAGGACGTTGGTGAAGATCCGGAACTCCCGCGCGACGCGCATGTCGTAGCCGTAGGAGCTCACGCCGTAGGAGATCACCCCCTGGCGCACCTGCCGGTCCTCGAACGGCTCGATCATGCGGTGCTCGCGCGCCATTCGGGTGATCCAGCGGTCGGATTGGATGGACATGTGGTGGGGACGGGAGGAGTTGGCGACGTCGGTACGGGATGGGAAGCCGTACGCCATACCGGAGCTCGGAGACGGGGGCGAGCGTCGTGGACGGGGCGCGTCCAGGGCGCGCATCGCGGCCGGGCCGCCCCGGGTACCTGGTACCTGGGACTGACTCCGCCACGATGCGTCAGTAGGCCCAGGTACCAGGTACCCGGGATTGGCCAGCCCCGATGCCGGCACCCTCAGGTACCAGGTACCCGGGACGGGCCACCCGCGACGCCGGCACCCCCGGCTACCAGGTACCCGGGGCGGCCCGACCTCGTGGCATAGTCGTTCCCTCGTACCAGGTACCTGACGCGGCCCAGCCCCGATGCCCGCCCCGCTCTACGGTGCATCACGCTCCCGACTGGCGCGCAATGTATCCGCCCGCCCCACCGCCGCGCCACGCACCCGCGTTGAATTCGCTCTTCCCCGGCGATATGTTTCGCGCAGATCGCTAGTGAAATTTTTCACGAAGTCGGAGCCCCTTCGGGACGCTTACCCGTGCGCGCCTACCTGCCGATCCTCCTGCTCCTGGGCTTCGTCGCGCTGAACGCGGCGCTGCTCGTCGGCATCTCCCACCTGACGGTCCGCCAGCGGCCGACCCCGGAGAAGCAGAGTGCCTACGAGTCCGGCATCCCCGCGCTCGGGGACGCCCGCGAGCGGTTCTCGGTGAAGTTCTACATGGTCGCGATGCTCTTCATCATCTTCGACATCGAGACCGTGTTCTTGATCCCGTGGGGGGTCTACTACCGCCAGCTCTCGTGCGCCGTGCCGCTCGTCGCCGGCGCCTGCCCCGCGGGCCAGATCTCGTTCTTCGGCCTCGGCGAGATGCTCGTCTTCATGGCGATCCTCGTCGTCGGCTTCGTCTACGTCTGGAAGAAGGGGGCTCTGCAATGGGATTGATCGCCCGCCCCGACCGCTCCGCACGGGGCATCCAGCCGGCGCCCCACGAGGCCACCGGCCAGGAGAGCTGGGTCACCACCCGGCTCGACTTCCTCGTCAACTGGGCCCGCGCCAACTCGCTCTGGCCCATGCCCTTCGGCACCGCCTGCTGCGCCATCGAGTACATGGCGACGGCGGCCAGCCGCTTCGACCTGGCGCGCTTCGGCATGGAGCGGCAGAGCTTCTCGCCGCGCCAGGCCGACGTCCTCATCTGCGCCGGCCGCGTGCCCTTCAAGCTCGCGCCCGTCATCCGCCGCATCTGGCAGCAGATGCCGCAGCCGAAGTGGTGCATCTCCATGGGCGCCTGCGCCTCCACCGGGGGGATGTTCGACAACTACGCGGTGGTGCAGGGGATCGACACGATCATCCCCGTGGACGTCTACGTGCCCGGCTGCCCGCCGCGCCCGGAAGGGCTCATGTACGGCATCATGATGCTCCAGGCGAAGGTCAAGGGCGAGCGCATGGCCGACGCGTCGCTCCGCAACGAGATGGTCCCCGATCCGTCGAGCCAGCTCTACATCCCGCCGTCGCGCATCGACGAGCTGTCGGAGCCGTTCGGCAACTCGGTCCACCAGACGCGGTCCGGGCTGTGAGCGCCAGGTTCGACATCGTGGTCGCCGGGTCGGCGCTCCCAGATGCCCCCCCGCCGGCGACGCCAGGGCAGCTCCCCCACCGGGGGGGCGAGCCGAACCCCAGCGCCGCGGCGCTCCGCGAGCGCTTCGGCGCCGCCGTGACGCGCGTGGACGTCGTGTGGGGGGAGACGACGGTGTTCGTCGACCCCGCGCGGGTGCTCGAGATCGTCCGCTGGCTCAACGAGGACCCCTCGCAGCGCTACGACTACCTGTCCGACGTCACGGCGGTCGAGTACCGCGACTTCGAGCAGCCGCTCGAGGTCGTCTGGCACCTGCGGTCGATCGCCTTCCGCCGCTTCCTGCGCCTCAAGGCCCAGCTCCCGAAGGGGCGCCCGCTCGAGGTGGAGAGCGTCTGGCCGGTGTTCAAGGGCGCGGACTGGCTCGAGCGGGAGTGCTACGACATGTTCGGCGTCCGCTTCCGCGGGCACCCGGACCTGCGCCGCCTGCTGATGTGGGAGCAGTACAAGGAAGGGTACCCGCTGCGGAAGGACTTCCCGCTGCGCGGACGCTTCAGTCGCGCCGAGCAGCTTCGCCAGGCGCTCGCCGCCAACCCGGAGGCGCGCTACTCGATGGAGGAGCTCTCCGTCGCCGACGCCTTCGCCGACCTCCCGGACGAGATGCGGCAGCGCCTGTCGTCCGGCGAGCGGACTGGGGAGTAGACCGACATGGCCACGAAGAAGCGCACGGTCGACGTCGCCCTCTCGACCACGGGGCTCGACGGCCGCGGACGGCCGCAGCGGACCCCGCTCGTCACCGACAGCGCGACGGGCGCCGCCGTCGCCCTCGAAGCGCCGCCGGCGCTCGAGCCCGAGCTGGTCGGCGAGCACATGCTGATCAACCTCGGCCCGCAGCACCCGGCGACCCACGGCGTGCTCCGCCTCGTCCTCGAGCTCGACGGCGAGACGGTGGTGCGGTGCATCCCGCACATCGGCTACCTGCACTGCGGCTTCGAGAAGATCGGCGAGTACCGCCAGTACAACCAGATCATCCCGTGGACGGACCGCGAGGATTATCTCAACTCGCCGGGAAACAACTGCGCCTTCTCGCTCGGCGCCGAGCGGCTGTTCGGGATCGAGACCACGGAGCGGTGCAAGGTGCTCCGCGTGATCGCGATGGAGCTGTCGCGCGTCATGTCGCACCTGGTCTGGCTGGGGACGACGGCGATCGACATCGGCGCCTTCACCCCCTTCCTCTGGGTGTTCGAGCAGCGGGAGAACATCTACCAGCTCTTCGAGTCCTGGATCGGCGCCCGGCTCACGACGTCGCTCACGCGCGTCGGCGGCATGGGCGCGGACGTCCCCGAGGGCTGGACCGAGAAGCTGCGCGACTTCCTGCGCACCTTCCCGCGGACGATGGACGAGGTCGACCGCATGCTCACCAGGAACGCGATCTGGGTGGGGCGGACGATCGGGCTCGGCGCGATGAGTCCGGCCGAGGCGCTCGACCACGGCCTCTCGGGGCCGATGCTCCGTGCCTCGGGCGTCGCCTACGACGTGCGGAAGGACTTCCCGTACCTCGACTACGAGACGTACGACTTCGACGTCCCGGTCGGCACGAACGGCGACGTCTACGACCGCTATCTCGTGCGCATGGAGGAGATCCGCCAGTCGGTTCGCATCCTCGACCAGGCGCTCGCGCGGCTCCCTGACGGCCCGGTGAACGTCGACGACCCGCGCGTCATCCTCCCGCCCAAGCGGAAGGCGACGAGCGAGATGGAGAGCATGATCCATCACTTCAAGAACGTGATGGAGGGGCCGCGGCCGCCGATCGGCGAGTGCTACGTCGCGGTCGAGAGCCCCAAGGGAGAGAAGGGCTACTACATGGTGTCCGACGGCACCTCGAAGCCGGTGCGCTGGCGCATCCGCCCGCCGAGCTTCGTGAACCTCTCGGCGATCCCGAAGATGGTCGAAGGGCACCTGCTGTCGGACGTCATCGCGATCAACGCGAGCATCGACATCGTGATGGGGGAGATCGACCGGTGACGACGACCTCATTTACCGAGGGCCGCCCGTTGCGGCCCGGACCTGTGAATACTGGGGAGCTCGGCCGGTGACGACGACTCCACTGACCGCCGGCCGCCCGTTGCAGCCCGGACCTGTGAATACTGGAGAGATAGTCCGGTGAGCGCGCCCGTCCGTGAAGAGGGGGGCATCCACGATCCGGCGCACGCGGCGCACGGCGGACGCGGGCACGGCGAGGACGCCCCCTACGAGCCGGTGTTCGTCGGCGCGCGCCGCGCGGAGCTCGACGAGTTGTTGACGCGCTACCCGACGAAGATGGCGGCGCTCCTCCCGGCGCTCTGGATCGTGCAGGGCGCGCGCGGCTGGGTGAGCGAGGGGGCGATGGCCGAGGTGGCCGAGCTCCTCGAGCTGACGCCGGCCTACGTGAAGGGGGTCGTGACCTTCTACACGATGTACCACCAGCACCCGACGGGGCGACACTTCGTGCAGGTGTGCACGACGACCCCCTGCCACGTGTGCGGCGCCGAGGACGTCGTGCGCGCCTTCCTCGAGCACACGGGCTGCCGCGAGCTCGGCGTCACCTCGCCGGACGGCCGCTTCACGGTCATCGAGGTCGAGTGCCTCGGCGCCTGCGGCTTCGCCACGCCGGTGATGGTGAACGAGGAGTTCCTCGAGAGCGTGACGCCGGACAAGGTGCCCGAGCTACTCGAGCGCTACAAGTGACCCGCTGGCCGCCGGCATCCGGCGGCCGGCGGCCCTCGATCACGGAATCGCTTCACCCCGATCCTCTGTCATGGGCTACCCCCACCCCCCGCACCCGCGCGAGACGCTGGTCCTCTCGAAGCACTTCGGCGACCCCGCGGCGCGCACGCTCGACGGCTGGCGCGCCCGCGGCGGCTATCGCGCCCTCGAGCAGGCGCTCGGCATGGACCCGGCGGCGATCCAGAACGTCGTCAAGGAGTCCGGGCTGCGCGGTCGCGGCGGCGCCGGCTTCCCGACCGGGATGAAGTGGTCGTTCATGAAGCCGGACGGCAAGCAGCACTACCTGTGCTGCAACGCCGACGAGAGCGAGCCCGGCACCTTCAAGGACCGCGAGATCATGCGCTGGACGCCGCACGCCCTCGTCGAGGGGGTGGCGATCGGCGCGCACGCGATCTACGCCGACACCGCGTACATCTACATCCGCGGCGAGTTCACCGAGCCGCTGGAGTGGATGAACGCCGCGGTGAAGGAGGCGTACGCCGCCGGCATCCTCGGCGAGAACGCCATGGGGAGCGGGAAGCGGCTCCACGTCCACGTGCACAAGGGCGCCGGCGCCTACATCTGCGGCGAGGAGACGGCGCTCATGAACTCGCTCGAGGGGCGGCGCGGCAACCCCCGCATCAAGCCCCCCTTCCCGGCGGTCGCGGGGCTGTTCGCCAAGCCGACGACGATCAACAACGTCGAGACGCTGGCCGCCGTGCCCCACATCCTGACCAACGGCGCCGCCTGGTACAAGCAGTTCGGGCGCCCCGACAACCCGAAGAGCACCGGCACCAAGCTCTTCTCCGTCTGCGGGAACGTCGCGCGCCCGGGGAACTACGAGGTCGCGCTCGGCTTCCCGCTCGAGGAGTTCCTCCACGACGTCTGCGGCGGCCCCCCGCCAGGCCGCCGCTTCAAGGCCATCATCCCCGGCGGCTCGTCGGTGCCGATCCTCACCCCCGAGGAGTGCGAGGGGGCCGTCATGGACTACGAGGGGATCGTCGCCGCCGGTTCGATGCTGGGCTCGGGCGGGGTGATCTGCCTCGACGACCGGCAGTGCATGGTGCGCCAGATCGCGCGGCTCGCGCGCTTCTACGCCCACGAGAGCTGCGCCCAGTGCACCCAGTGCCGCGAAGGCACCGCGTGGACCACGAAGATCCTCGAGCGCATCGAGGCCGGGCAGGGGACGATGAAGGACCTCGACACCCTGCTCGAGATCGCCGACAACATGACCGGCAAGACGATCTGCGTCCTCAGCGACTCCTGCGCGACGCCCGTCGTCTCCGGGATCCAGAAGTTCCGCCACGAGTTCGAGGCGCACATCACCGCCAAGCGCTGCCCGATGCGCTCGGCGCCCACGATCGCCGTGCCGGCCGCCGCGTGAGTGGCCGCCGCCGCGCCGGCCGCCGTCCCGCCGCCGAACCGGCTTTGCCCAACGTTCATGGCTGAGACCACCGCGACACCCGCCGCCGCTCCGCCGGCGCCCAAGCTCGTCAACCTCACCATCGAGGGACGGGCCGTGAGCGTGCCGGAGGGGACGAGCATCCTCGAGGCCGCCAAGCTCGCCGGCATCCTCGTCCCGCACTACTGCTACCACCCTGGGCTCCCCGTCGCGGGTCTCTGCCGCATGTGCCTGGTGGAGGTGGAGAAGATGCCCAAGCTCGCCCCGTCGTGCGCGACGGCGGTGGGGGAGGGGCAGGTGGTGCACGTCCACTCCGAGAAGGCGCGCGAGGCCCGCAAGGGCGTGCTCGAGTTCCTCCTCATCAATCACCCGCTCGACTGCCCGATCTGCGACCAGTCCGGGGAGTGCGAGCTGCAGGACTACACCTTCGCCGAGGGGCGCAAGGACTCCCGCTATCAGGAGCCCAAGCGCTTCAACCCCGTCGAGGACTTCGGCGGCGACGTCGTGTACGTCGCGAACCGCTGCATCCTGTGCACGCGCTGCGTCCGCTACATGGACACCGTCGCGCAGGACTCGGTGCTCAACGTCAGCGAGCGCGGCGACCGCGCCGTGATCGGGAAGTTCGAGGGGCACGACCTCACGCACGCGTGGGCGGCCAACGTCGTGGACCTCTGCCCGGTGGGGGCGCTCCTCTCGAAGGACTTCCTGAACAAGGCGCGCGCCTGGGAGCTGGACCGCGCGGCCTCGGTCTGCCCGAACTGCTCGCAGGGGTGCAACGCGATCCTCGAGACGCGCGACAACGTCGTCGTCCGCATGCGGCCGCGGTCGAACGAGGAGGTGAACGAGTTCTACCTCTGCGACTACGGGCGGCTCAACTACCGCTGGATCAACCGCCAGGACCGCGTCGAGGCGCCGCTGGTGCGCCAGCGGGAGGCCCTGCGCGCCGTGGACTGGGAGATCGCCCTCGCCGCCGCCGCGGACCTCCTGCGCGGCCGCCGCGCCTTCGTCGTCGCCTCGCCGATGCTCTCGAACGAGGCGCTCTTCCTCCTCTCGCGCCTCGCCGAAGCGACGGGGGGTGAGGGCGCATTCCGCGTCGAGACGGGCCCCGAGGCGCCGCTGCCCGGCGTCGAGGACCTCGCGCTGCGCGCCGACCGCGCCGCGAACGGCCGCGGCGCCGAGCTGATGGGCTTCACCCGCGCCGACGCCCCGCTCGCCGCCATGCGCCCGGGTGACGTGCTGGTGGTCGCCGACGAGGAGCTCCGCGGCCGCGACGCCAACGTCCTCGCCGCCAGGGCCGCCGACGCCGCCGCCGTGATCGTCATCGGCACGACGCTGCCGGCATGGGCGCAGGGCGCGCGGGTCGTCCTCCCGATCGCCAACTTCGCCGAGGAGGAGGGGACGTTCACCAATCTCCGCGGACGCGTGCAGCGCTTCCTCCAGGCGAGGGCGGCCCCGGGGCTCGCTCGCCCGAGCTGGTACGTGCTCGGCGACCTGCTCGCCGCGCTCGACGCCGGCTCGCCCGGCTACGTCGTGGCCGCCGACGTCTTCGCGGCGCTGGCCGCGGCGCGGCCGGAGTTCGCCGGCCTGAGCTACGACACGCTCGGGCTGCGCGGCCTGCCGGTGCTCGACCCGGCGCCGGCGGAGGTGGGCTCGTGACGACCGCCGCGCTCTTCCCGATGCTGCTGCAGGTCGCCGACCCGCAGCAGCCGCCCGGCTTCTGGACGTTCGTCATCGCGTCGATCGTGAAGATGCTCGTCGTCTTCACCTTCTACATGGTCACGGTCGCGATGCTGACGCTCGCCGAGCGCAAGATCTCGGCGTGGATCCAGGACCGCATCGGCCCCAACCGCGTCGGCAAGGGGTGGCTGCAGCCGGCCGCGGACGGGCTCAAGAACCTGATGAAGGAGGAGACGCTCCCCGACGCGGCGAGCAAGCCCCTCTTCATCCTCGCGCCGATGCTCTCCTTCGCGCCGGCGCTCCTCACCTGGGCGGTGATCCCCTTCGGCGCGTCGTGGGCCTCCCCCTGGGGGCGGATCGACATGGTGCTCGCCGACGTCCCGGTGGGCTTCCTGTTCACGCTCGCCATCGCCTCGCTCGGCGTCTACGGCATCGTGCTCGCGGGGTGGGCGTCGAACAACAAGTACTCACTCCTTGGCGGGCTCCGCTCGAGCGCGCAGATGGTCTCGTACGAGATCGCGATGGGGATGTCGGTGATCCCCGTGCTGCTGCTGGTCGGCAACGTGTCGCTGCAGGCGGTGGTGCGACAGCAGGCGTCGATGGGGTGGAACGTCCTCCTGCTGACGATCTCCTTCTTCCTCTTCTTCGTCGCCGCCTTCGCCGAGACCAACCGCCTCCCGTTCGACCTCCCGGAGGCGGAGTCGGAGCTGGTGGCCGGCTACCACAGCGAGTACAGCGGGATGAAGTTCTCGCTCTTCTTCATCGCCGAGTACGCCAACATGCTGACGGCGAGCTCGCTGATGGTGACGCTGTTCTTCGGCGGCTGGAACCTGCCCTTCTACAAGGGAGACGACGTCGCGGCGGTGAGCTTCTGGATCGTGCTCGCCTCGATCGCGTGGTACCTGCTCAAGGTCCTCTTCTTCGTCTTCGTGTTCATGTGGGTGCGGTGGACGCTGCCGCGCTTCCGCTACGACCAGCTGATGTCGCTCGGCTGGAAGTTCATGCTGCCGCTGGCGCTGACCTACATCGTGCTCGTCGCCGGCGTGACGCTCGCCCTCGACGCCGCCGGCGTGCCGCGCGTCGCGAGCGGCGGATTGCCCGTCTACAGCCTCGTGCTGCTCGCGCTCAACCTCGTGCTCGTCTTCGCCGTGTTCGCGGTGCTCGACCGCGGCCGCGTGGTGAGCCCCGCATCCTCGCGCGTCGCGTTCTCCGAGGTCGAGCGGCTGCGGGGGGCGAGCGCGCGCGCGGCCCGTGAGCGTGCCCAGGACGGGATCGCGCCGGTGTACGGGTCGGAGCTGACGACCGAGTCGGGGGACTGACGAGATTCCTATGGCCATCAACGTGAAGGTCCTCGACCGGCCGGTCGAGCAGGTGAGCTACATCCGCGCCACCCTCAAGGGGATGGCGAACACCTTCCGGCACCTGATCAACCCGGAGAAGGACACGATCCAGTATCCGGAGGAGAAGTGGACGCTCTCGCCGCGCTGGCGGGGGACGCACCGCATGCTCACCACGGAGGACGGCAAGGCGAAGTGCGTCGCCTGCGGCCTCTGCCCGACCGTCTGCCCGGCGAACTGCATCAAGCTCGTGCCGGGCGAGGACGAGAACGGGAACCGCTACCCGCTCCTGTTCGAGATCGACGAGTTCCGCTGCATCTTCTGCGGCTACTGCCAGGAGGTGTGCCCGGAGGAAGCGATCCACGTCGGCCGGCACTACGAGAACGCAGAGTACAGCCGCGAGGGCTTCGTCTACGACCTCGAGCGCCTCACCGCGCAGACGCACCCGGTGAGCGAGCTGTGGGACCCGTCCGACCCCAAGGGGGAGTGACCGCCGCCCGATGCCGCTTCTCTACACGTTTCACTTCTACCTCTTCGGCCTGATCGCGGTCGCCGCCGCGCTGGCCTTCGTCACCCGCAAGAGCCCGGTGGCCGCGGCGCTCTGGCTGGTGGTGACGATGTTCTGCCTCGCGGCGCTCTACGTGATGCTCGGGGCCGACTTCATCGGGGCGATCCAGGTGCTCGTCTACGCGGGCGCGATCATGGTCGTCTTTCTCTTCGTGGTCATGCTCCTCAACCTCGGCCACAGCGGCAATCGCCCCGACTTCCGCGGCGCGTGGACGCGGATCGCGGCGGGGTTCGTGGGGCTCGCGGTGCTCGCGATGATCCTGGCCACCACGCTCCGCGGCCCGATCCACGACGAGCTCGCGATCCCCGAGCCGCCGGCGAACGCGATCCAGCCGGTGGCCGAGGGGGCGTTCCGGCAGTACCTCCTCGCCTTCGAGGTCACGAGCGTGCTCCTCCTCGCCGCGATCGTCGGCGCGGTGGTGCTCGCCAAGCGCCGGACGGTGCGCGCATGATCACCGAGTCGCTCTTCTTCTCGGCGCTGCTCTTCACGATCGGCGTCGTCGGCGTGCTCACCCGCCGCAACGCGATCATCATCTTCATGTGCGTCGAGCTCATGCTCAACGCCGTGAACCTCTCCTTCGTCGCCCTCTCGCGCCTGCACGGGGTGACGGGGCAGGTGTTCGTGCTCTTCGTCATGACCGTCGCCGCCGCCGAGGCCGCCGTCGGGCTGGCGATCGTGATCAGCGTCTTCCGCCACTTCCAGACGGTGGACCTCGAGAACATCAACCTGCTCAAGGGCTAAATGCTCCTCCAGCACGCGGCCCAGCAGCTCGGCACCGGCGGCGCGGCCCACCCGCTCGCCGGCACGGCGGCCGATTGGATCTGGCTCGTCCTCGCGCTCCCGCTCCTCGGCGCCCTCGCGAACGGCGTGCTCGCCATGCTCACCGAGTGGCGCCCGGGACCCTTCGACCCCGACCCGATCCACACGGGCGAGCACCCGGTGCCGTCGGCGACGCTCGTCGAGCGCGCCGAGCGCACCAACCCGCGGCTGATGACGGTGGTGGAGGGGCACCGGCCCTATCCACCGGCCGTCGCCGAGGGGCCGGGTGAGCACGGCGACCACCACGACGAGGGGCACGACGCCGGCTCCCACGCCCCGCCGGCGCGCCATCCCTTCCTCCCGCTCGTCAGCCTCATCGGGACCGGGGTCATCGCGGCGTCGTTCGTCGTCGCGGCGATGGCGTTCGCGGCGATGCTCGGCGCGCGGCCCGAGACGCCGTACATCCTGCGCTACTGGAACTGGATGACGGCCGGCTCGCTGCACGTCGACATGGCGCTCCAGCTCGACCAGCTCTCGATGGTCATGGTGCTCGTCGTCACCGGCGTCGGCACCCTGATCCACCTCTTCAGCGTCGGCTACATGAAGGACGACGGGGCGTACGCGCGCTACTTCGCGTACCTGAACCTGTTCGTCTTCTTCATGCTCCTCCTCGTGCTCGGCGCCAACTACCCGGTGATGTTCGTGGGGTGGGAAGGGGTCGGGCTCTGCTCGTTCCTGCTCATCGGCTTCTGGTTCACCGAGAAGGCGAACGCCGACGCGGGGAAGAAGGCGTTCATCGTCAACCGGATCGGCGACTTCGGCTTCCTCGTCGCCATGTTCCTCATCTTCTGGAACTTCCGGTCGTTCGACTTCGGCCCCGTCGCGCAGGCCGTGTCGCAGCTCCCGGTCGGATCGGCGCTGGCGACGACGATCGCCCTCTTCCTCTTCCTCGGCTGCGTGGGGAAGAGCGCCCAGATCCCGCTCTACGTCTGGCTCCCCGACGCGATGGCCGGCCCGACGCCGGTCTCGGCGCTGATCCACGCCGCCACGATGGTCACCGCCGGCGTGTACCTCGTGGCCCGCAGCGGGGCCATCTTCGCCGCCGCGCCGGCCGCGTCGCTGACCGTCGTCGTGGTCGGGGCGGTGACCGCCGTCTTCGCCGCGTCGATCGGCCTCAAGCAGTGGGACATCAAGAAGGTCCTCGCGTACTCCACCGTCTCGCAGCTCGGCTACATGTTCGCCGCCGTCGGCGCCGGGGCGTACGGTGCCGGGATCTTCCACCTCGTCACCCACGCCTTCTTCAAGGCGCTCCTCTTCCTCGGCGCCGGCGCGGTGATCCACGCGATGCATCGCGCCTTCCACGCCGCCGGGAGCGAGGAGGACGCCCAGGACATGCGCAACATGGGCGGGCTGCGGCGCTACCTGCCGGTGACGTTCGCCACGATGTGGATCGCGACGCTCGCGATCAGCGGGATCTTCCCCCTCGCCGGCTTCTTCTCGAAAGACGAGATCCTCGGCGCCACCTTCGCGCAGGCGCAGGGCTCGGCGTTGGCACGCGCGAGTTGGCTCGGCCTCCCCGGCTCGGCGGTGCTGTACGGCGCCTTCGTCCTGCTGCTCGGCGCCGCGCTGATGACCGCGGTCTACATGACGCGGATGATGCTCTACACCTTCCACGGCCCGAACCGGAGCGGCGACCTGAGCCGGCGCCACGTCCACGAGGTCGGCCCGTCGATGACCGTGCCGCTGGTGGTGCTCGCCGCGCTCACGGTGGTCGGGGGGTGGCTCAACGTCCCGGCGCTCCTCGGCTTCGTCGGCCCCGTGGGTGGGCTCGAGCGGTGGCTGGAGCCCGTGGTCGGCGCGCCCGCCGCCGCCCTCGCGGCCGGCCGCACCGAGCCGTCGCACGGCACCGAGTGGGCACTGCTCGGCGCCGCGCTCCTGGTCGCCCTCGCCGGGATCGCGATCGCCGTCACGCGCCTCGCGCCCGCCGCGCTCCGTCCCAAGGCCGAGTCGCCGCCGGAGCCCGCGGGCATCCAGCGCACGCTCGCCAACAAGTACTACGTCGACGAGATCTACGACGCGGCCATCGTCGAGCCGACCCTCGCGACCTCGCGCAACGTGCTCTACCAGGGACTCGACGTCGGCATCATCGACCGGCTGCTCGTCGTCGGCCTGGGCTGGCAGCTCCCGCGCCTCCTCGCCAGGATCGGCGTCAGCTTCCAGACCGGCCAGCTCGGGAGCTACGCCTGGGTCCTGCTGATCGGCGTCGTCCTCGTCCTCGGCGCCTTCACCCTCCGCTAGCCGAATGCGCGACTTTCTCCTCTCCGTCGGCTACGACAAGTGGATCCTGCCGACGCTGCTCTTCCTGCCGGCGATCGGCGCGATCCTGACCTGGCTGCACGGCATCTGGGAGTACCGCCACGGGCGGACCGGGCGCGACGTGGACGCCTTCGCGCGCTACCTGCCGTTCGGCATCTTCGTCGTCGAGTTCGTGCTCTCGCTCGGCATGTGGTGGGCATACGACCCCGCCGGCGCGCCGTTCCAGTTCGCCGTGACGTGGAACTGGATCCCCGACTGGGGCGTGCACATGTCGCTCGGCATCGACGGGATCTCGCTCTTCCTCGTCCTGATGGTGACGTTCCTGCTCCCCATCGCGGTGCTGAGCAGCTGGACGAGCATCGAGCGGGCGGTGCACAGCTACCACGCGCTCTTCCTCGTCCTCACGACCGGGATGCTCGGCGTCTTCGTCGCCCGCGACCTGGTCATGTTCTACTTCTTCTGGGAGATGGTGCTCGTCCCGATGTACCTCATCATCGGGGTCTGGGGCGGGCCGCGCCGGCTGTACGCGGGGACGAAGTTCTTCCTCTACACGTTCGTGGGGTCGCTGCTGATGCTGATCGCGATCCTCTACATCGGCTTCCGCACCGGCGAGATGATGCTCGCCGCCGGCGTGGCGCCCACGGACCGGCCGAACTTCCTCTTCGAGAACGTGATGACGTACCTGCGGCTGTCGGGAAGGGAGGCGTTCTGGCTCTTCCTCGCCTTCTTCGCCGCGTTCGCCGTCAAGGTGCCGATCTTCCCCTTCCACACCTGGCTCCCCGACGCGCACGTCGAGGCGCCGACCGAGGGCTCGGTGGACCTCGCGGCCATCCTGCTCAAGATGGGGACGTACGGCTTCATGCGGATCGTCCTCCCGCTCTTCCCGGGGATCGTCCTCAGCTCCACCGTGCGCACGGTGATCCTCGGGCTCGCCGTGATCGGGATCATCTACGCGGCGCTCGTCGCGCTCGTCCAGGAGGACTTCAAGAAGCTCGTGGCCTACTCCTCCGTGAGCCACATGGGCTTCGTCGTCCTCGGCATCTTCGCCCTGACGACCGAGAGCCTGCAGGGCGCGATGATGGTGCAGCTCGCGCACGGGCTCTCGACGGGCGCGCTCTTCCTCATCATCGGCATGATCTACGACCGCCGGCACACGCGCATGCTCTCCGCCTACGGCGGCCTCGCGCGCGTCATGCCGCTCTTCGCCGCCTTCCTCATGATCGCGACGCTGAGCAGCATCTCCGTGCCCGGCACCTTCGGCTTCGTCGGCGAGTTTCTCACGCTGGTCGGCTCCTTCGAGCGCTACCCGTACCTCACGGTGATCGCCACCCTCGGCGTGATCCTCTCCGCCTGCTACATGCTCTGGTCGGTGCAGCGCATCCTCTTCAACCCGCTCGACAAGATCGAGAACCGGCACCTCCCCGACCTCAACTGGCGCGAGATGGGGATGCTCGTCCCGCTCGCGGCGCTCATCCTGTGGATGGGCGTCTACCCGGCGCCCTTCCTGCGGCGCATGGAGCCCTCGCTGACGCGCCTCGTGCACCAGGTCGAGGCGGGCACGACGACGCGGACCGCCGAGCGCATCGCGGCGCCGCCGGCGGCGGTCGCGACGGAGGTGCGCTGACATGCCGCTCGACCTGAGCGTCCCCGGCCAGCTCACCTGGGCGCTGTTCCCAGACGTCGTCCTGATGGGCGGGGCGATGCTCCTCCTCGTCTGGGCGGCGTGGCGCCCGGAAGGCGCCGGCCACCAGCGGGCGATCGGCAAGTCGAGCATGCTCCTGGTGCTCGTCACCATCGGGCTCGTCGCCTGGTTCGCCGTGCGCGGCGTCACGGCGGGGCCGGGCGTCGTCGCGGCCGACCTCTTCCGCTGGCTGGCGGACCTCGTGTTCCTGGGCGGCGCGCTCCTCACGCTCGCGCTGGCGGTGGACTACAACGTCCGCGAGGGGATCACGGCGCCCGAGTCGCACGTCCTCGTGCTGCTCGCGACCGCGGGGATGATGCTCCTCGCCGCGTCGCGCGACCTGATGGTGCTCTTCCTCGGCATCGAGCTGATGTCGGTGTCGTCGTACGTGCTCACGGGTCTCAACCGGCGCAGCCCGAAGTCGGCCGAGGGGGCGCTCAAGTACTTCCTGCTCGGCGCCTTCTCGACCGCCTTCCTGCTCTACGGAATCGCGCTCACCTACGGCGCGACGGGGCACACCGACTACGCGGGGATCGCGCGGGCGCTCACCGACCCCGCCGTCGCGAACGGCGGGCTCCTCAAGGTGGGCGCGGCGCTCCTCGTCGTCGGCCTCGGCTTCAAGGTCGCCGCGGTCCCGTTCCACGCCTGGGCGCCCGACGCCTACGAGGGCGCGCCGACGCCGATCACCGCCTTCATGGCGGCGTCGGTGAAGGCCGCGGCGTTCGCGGCCTTCCTGCGCCTCTTCGTCGAGGCGCTCCCCGCCACCTACGGCCGGTGGCACCTGCCGCTCTGGTATCTCGCCGCGGCCACCATGATCGTCGGCAACATCGCGGCGCTCGCGCAGCGGAACATCAAGCGGCTGCTCGCCTACTCGAGCGTCGCGCAGGCCGGCTACGTGCTCATCGCGGTCGTCGTCGGCATCGGCACCGGGCTCAACGTCGGCGTCAGCGGGTCGAGCGCCTTCCTGTTCTATCTCATCGCCTACACGCTCTCGACGATGGGCGCCTTCGCCGTGGTGTCGGCGCTCGGCACGGCGGGCGAGCCGCACCTCGGGGTCGAGGACTACAGCGGGCTCTGGACGGTGCGCCCGGGCCTCACGCTGGCGATGAGCGTCTTCATGTTCGCCCTGCTCGGCTTCCCGGTGTTCGGCGGCGTCGGCATGTGGGCGAAGTGGTACATGCTCCAGGCCGCGCTGCGGGGCGGGACGGCGCCGCAGACCTACCTGGCGGTGATCCTCGTCCTCACCAGCGTCCTGTCGGCGGGCTACTACCTGTACGTGGTGACGGTGATGTTCATGCGGCCGCGCCCCGCGAGCGCCGGGCCGCTTCCGCCGGTGGGCGGCTTCACGAACGCCGTCATCGGCGTCACCGTGACTCTCATCCTGCTCCTCGGCTTCGCCCCGTCGAACGTCCTGCGCGCGGTGAGCCAGGCGACGCTGACGCCCGGCGCCTACGTCGCGCCGCCGCGCCCCGCCGCGCCGGCGCCCGCCGGGGTCGTGGCCGAGGCGCGTTAGGCTCGCCTCCCGGGGCCTGGCCCGGCCGCCCGCGCGGCCGGCGCCCCCGCCCGTCATCACGCATTCGAGGAACGATGGCCGTCAGCCGCGGAATATTCCGGCAGTACGACATTCGAGGGATCGTCGGCAAGGACCTCACCGAGGAGGCGGCGCGCGCCATCGGCCGCGCCTACGCCGCCGTCCTCGCCGAGCGCGGGGTGCGGGGCGCCGTCGCGGTGGGGCGCGACAATCGCCCGAGCGGGGCGATGCTGCGCGACGCGCTCGTCGGCGCCCTCACCGGGTGTGGCGTGGACGTGATCGACGTCGGCGTCGTGCCCACGCCCGTGCTCTACTGGGGCCTGCACAACCTCCCGGTCGTCGGCGGCATCCAGATCACCGGCTCGCACAACCCGCCCGAGTACAACGGCTTCAAGATGTCGCTCGGCGCCGAGTCGATCCACGGCGAGGCGATCCAGCGCCTCTACGAGCTGTACGAGGCGGGGCGCTTCCCGGCCGGCAACGGGAGCGTGCGCGGCGAGGAGGTCATCGATCGCTACGTCGAGGACGTCGGCGGCCGCATCGGGAGGCTGTCGCGGCCGCTCCGCGTGGTCGTCGACTGCGGGAACGGCGCCGGCTCGCTCGTGGCCGAGAAGCTGTTCCGCCGCATCGGGCTCGCCGACGCGCGCTACCTGTTCTGCGAGAGCGACGGCACCTTCCCGAACCACCACCCCGACCCGACCGTCCCCGAGAACCTCGAGGACCTCATTCGCGAGGTGAAGGCGTGCGGCGCCGACCTCGGCGTCGCCTTCGACGGCGACGCCGACCGCATCGGCGTCGTGAACCGGCAGGGAGAGATCGTCTGGGGAGACCAGATCCTCATCATCTACGCCCGCGACGTGCTGGCGCGGACGGGGAAGGGGCAGCCGATCATCTTCGACGTGAAGTGCTCGCAGTCGCTCCCCGACGCCATCGCGAAGGCGGGAGGCCGGCCGGTCATGTGGCGTACCGGGCACTCCCTCATCAAGGAGAAGATGAAGGAGACGAAGGCGCCGATCGCCGGCGAGATGTCCGGGCACATGTTCTTCACCGAGGGCTTCTACGGCCACGACGACGCGCTCTACGGCGCCGCGCGGCTGCTGCGCATCGTCGCCGATTCGGGGAAGGGGATCGACGAGCTCCTCGCCGACGTGCCGAAGTTCGTCTCCACCCCCGAGATCCGCGTGGACTGCGACGAGGAGATCAAGTTCGGCGTCGTGGCCAGGGCGGTCGAGCACTTTCGCGGCACGCACGACGTGATCGACGTCGACGGCGTGCGGGTGCTGTTCGGCGACGGCTGGGGGCTCATCCGCGCCTCCAACACGCAGCCCGTGCTCGTCACGCGCTACGAGGCGCTGACGCAGCCGCGGCTCGACGCGATCCGCGCCGAGATGGAGGGGTGGCTGCGGTCGCAGGGCGTGCGGGTCTGACGTGAGCCGCCGGCGCTGGCTCGTCGTCGCGCTGGCGTCGGTCGCCCTCGTCCTCGTCGTCGGCCGGGCGCTGGCGACGCTGTACGTGGACTACCGCTGGTACGACGCGCTCGGCGCCGTCGCCCTCTGGCGGGCGCGCACGGCGAACGCACTCATCCTCCGCGCGCTCTCGGCGGCGGCGGGGGGCGCGTTCGTCTTCGCCAACCTGTGGGCGGTGCGACAGTCGGTGGTGTCGCTCGTGCTCCCCCGGCGCGTCGGCAACGTGGAGATCGGCGAGGAGGTGCCGCGGCGTTACATCACGGCCGCCGTCGTCGCCGCCTCGCTCGTCCTCGGCGCGGTGCTCACGCTGCCGCAGGAGAGCTGGACGACGCTCGGGCTCTGGCGCTACGGCGTGGAGTTCGGCGAGACCGACCCGTACTTCGCGTCGGACCTCAGCTTCTACCTCTACTGGCTCCCGCTCGAGACGGCGTTCTACGTCTGGGCCATCATCGCCCTCGTCCTCGCCGCGGCGGTGGTCGTCTTCCTCTACGCGCTGACGCCGGGGCTGCGGTGGGAGCGCGGCACCCTGCGGGTCTCGAGCTGGGTGCGCCGGCACCTCACCGTGCTCGGCGTGCTGCTCCTCCTGCTCCTCGCGTGGAGCTACCGCCTCGATGCCTACACCACGCTGAGCAACGGGAGCGGGCCCGCGGGCGCGTTCGTGGCGGTGGACCACAGCGTCGTCATCCCGGCGAACCTGGGGCTCGCGGCGCTGACGATCGCGATCTCGCTGATCGTCCTCTGGGCCGGCTGGGCGGGGCAGCTCCGCGTCGCGTTCGGGGCGGTGACGGCGGTGATCGTGCTCTCGCTGGGCCTTCGCCAGGCCCTGCCGCAGCTCGTGCGGCGCTTCGCCCAGCCCGCCGACCCGGCGCGGCGCGAGGCCGCGTACGTCGCCACGGGACTCAGCTTCACGCGCCGCGCATACGGCACCGACCGCGTGCGCACGGCGGACTCCGCCGTCGCCTACGCCGACCTGGCCTACGCCGACCTCAAGCAGGCGGCGCGACTCGTCCCCGTCTGGGACCCGGCGGTGCTCGCGCGCGCCGTCACGCGCGGCGCCCCCGGTGGCGCCGCCGTGGAGGCCGTCGCCTGGCGGCGCGGCGGCCGCGACTCCACCGGGCGCGACTCCACCCGGGGCGTCGTGGGCGACGTCGTGCTGCGGCCGACGGCGGCATCGCCGGCGGAGCCCGGCGCGGCGGGGAGCGGGCCGCCGGCGTGGCTCGTCGTGCACGTGCTCGGCACGGCGACTGACGAGCGCGGCGCGCCCCTCCGCGTCGACGCCGCCGGCCAGCCGAGCGACGACGCCGCGCCCCTCCCCCCCGTGCTCTTCGCCGACTCGGCCGGCGGCTTCCAGGTCGTCAGCGACGAGGCGGGGCGACTCCCCGCCGCCGAGCTCGAGAGCTGGCGCTCGCGCCTCGCCCACGCCTGGAGCCGGCAGGATTGGCGGCTCGTCTTCGGCGAGCTGCCGCAGCCCGCGCCGCGCATCCTGCTCCGGCGCGGCGTCCGCGAGCGCGTGCGCGCGCTGGCGCCCTTCTTCGCGCAGGACCGCACCGTCGCCCCGGTCGTTCACGGCGACTCGCTCTACTGGATGGTGCACCTCTACTCGGCGTCGCCGAACTACCCGCTCAGCCAGCACCAGGTGGTCGGCAAGGACGAGTGGAGCTACTTCCAGCACGCGGCGCTCGCCGTCGTGAACGCCCACACCGGCCGCGTCGCGCTCGTCGCCGACTCGGCGCTCGACCCGATCGCGGAGACGTGGACGCGCGCCTTTCCGACGCTCTTCGGGAGCTGGGCGTCGCTGCCGGCGGGGCTCGAGGCGCTCGCGCCGCCCGCGCTCGACGGCGCGCTCGCCCAGGGGCGCGCGATCGCGCGCTGCAACGGCGCCCCGTCGTGCAGCAACGTCGTCGGACGGCCGTCGGCGGTGCGCGTCGCCGTCCCGGCGGGGCTCGACACGACGGCGACGCTCGCCGGCGAGCCGCTCGTGGTGCTGCCGGGGAGGGCGGGGGCGAACGCGTGGATCGTGCCGCTCGTGGGCACCGACGAGCATCTCCGGGGCCTGCTGATCGCCGCCGGCGGCCCCGAGCACGCGACGCACTGGTACCCGGTTCGCGACGCCGTGGACGGCGGCGCGCGCTGGCCCGCCCTCCTCGCGCGGCTCTCCGGCTTTCCCGACAGCCTCGCCGCCGGCGCGCCGTCGTCCGCGGTGCGCGCGGGGCGGCTCCGCGCGCTCCCCGTGGCCGGCGGCGTGGCGCTCGTGCAGCCCTTCTTCCAGGCTCGCGCCGACGGCGCCGCGGCGCTCGCCCGGGTGGCCGTGGCGGCGAGCGACTCGCTGGTACGCGTCGGGCCGACGCTCGCCGCCGCGCTGGGCGTCGTCGCCGGCCGGCGCGGCGCGGCGGACAGCTTCGCGCCCCCCGCGAGCGCGGCCGACTTCCGCGCGCGCGTCGCCGCGCTGTACGACGCGATGCAGGCGGCGCTGCGCCGCAACGACCTCGCCGCCTTCGGCAGCGCCTACGCGCAGCTCGGCGCACTCCTCGGCCGCGCCGCGCCCGCGCCGCGCGCGCCCTAGCGCCCATGCCGACGAGCCCCGGGCACACCGCGGTCATCGCCCTCGGCGGCAACGCCCTCGCGCCCGCCGACGAGCGGTCCACGATCCACGACCAGTTCCGCCACACGCGCGAGAGTCTCGCGCCCATCGTCGACCTCGCGCTCGACGGCTGGAAGCTGTGCGTCGTGCACGGCAACGGCCCGCAGGTCGGCGACGAGCTGCTGCGCAACGAACTGGCGCGCGGCGAGGCCGCGCCGCTCCCACTCGGGGTCCTCGTCGCGGCGACAGCGGGGTGGATCGGTTACATGGTGCAGCAGTCGCTGGAGAACGCGCTGCGCCGCGCCGGCTCGCCCCGCGACGTCGCCACCGTGATCACGCAGGTCGAGGTCGACCCGAACGACTCGGCCCTCCTCGCGCCGGCGAAGTTCATCGGCCACGAGCTGTCGCCCGGGCGCGCCGGGGAGCTGCGCGCCGAGGGGCACGTCGTGAAGCCCGACGGGCGCGGGCGGCTGCGGCGCGTCGTCGGCAGTCCGCGCCCCCTGGCCGTGCACGAGCTGCGTGTCGTTCGCGCGCTGGTGGAGCAGGGGACGATCGTGATCGCGTGCGGCGGCGGCGGGGCGCCCATCTATCTCGACGCGGCGCGCTCCGCCTGGGAGGGGCTCGACGCGGTCGTGGACAAGGACCTCGCCGCGGCCGTCCTCGCCCGCGACCTCGAGGCCGAGCTCCTGGTTATCCTTACCGACGTCGACGCGGTCTACGCCGACTGGGGGACGCCGGCGCAGCGCGTCCTGCGGACCCTCTCGGCGGACGCGGCCGAGGCGCTCGACCGCGGCGGGGCGTTCGGCGAGGGGAGCATGGCGCCGAAAGTGCGCGCCGCGGTGGACTTCGTGCGCCGCACCGGCGGCCGCGCGGTGATCACGGAGCTGAGCCGCGGCCGCGAGGCCGTGCGCGGCGCCGCCGGCACGACGATCACCGCCTCCTGAGGCGGCGCTGGGGGCGGAGTTGTCAACCGGAGTGATCGGTTGTTAGTTCAGAGGCTGTATGTCAACACATTAACGGAGAAGCCGTGAACATCCACGAATATCAGGCGAAGGAGATCCTCCGCCGCTACGGCGTGCCGATCCCGCCCGGGGAGGTCGCGACGACCCCCGACCAGGCGGAGGCGATCGCCAAGCGGCTCGGAACGCCCGTGATGGTGAAGGCCCAGGTCCACGCCGGCGGGCGCGGCAAGGCCGGCGGGGTCAAGTTCTGCAAGACGCCGGCGGACGCGCGCGAGAAGGCGTCGCAGATCCTCGGCATGCAGATCAAGGGGCTGACGGTCGAGAAGGTGCTCGTGACCACGGCGGCCGACATCGGCACCGAGGCGTACGTCGGGATCATCGTGGACCGCGCGACCAAGAAGGCGGTGTTCATGGTGAGCGCGGCGGGCGGCATCGACATCGAGGAGGTCGCGGCGACGACGCCGGAGAAGATTCACTACCACCCGGTGGACCCGCGCTACGGGCTGCGCCCCTTCGAGGCGCTGCAGATGGGCTTCTTCCTGTACCAGGACGCGAAGCAGGCCCGCGCCGCCGCGAAGATCATGCAGCAGCTCTACCAGGCGTTCGGCGACAGCGGCTGCTCGCTGGCCGAGATCAACCCGCTCGTCGTCACCCCCGCCGGCGAGGTGATCGCCGTCGACGCGAAGATGGTGATCGACGACAACGAGCTCGATCGGAGGCCCGAGGTCGCCGCGCTGCGCGACGAGAGCTCCGAGGCGCCGAGCGAGGTGCAGGCGCGCAACGCGAACCTGACCTTCATCAAGCTCGACGGCAACGTCGGGTGCGTGGTCAACGGCGCCGGCCTCGCGATGGCGACGATGGACCTCGTGAAGTACTACGGCGGCGACCCGGCGAACTTCCTCGACATCGGCGGCTCGTCGAACCCCGAGAAGGTCGTCAACGCGCTCCGCATCATCACGGCGGACCCGAACGTGAAGGCCATCCTGTTCAACATCTTCGGCGGCATCACGCGCACCGACGACGTCGCCAACGGCATCGTGACGGCGACGAAGCAGAACCCGCTCAGGGTGCCGATCGTCATCCGCCTCACCGGCACGAACGAGGAGATCGCGGTGAAGATTCTCGCCGACAACGGCTTCGCGGCCATGACGGACATGGACACGGCCGTGCAGAAGGCGGTCGCGCTGGCCACGGAGGGCGGCAAGTGAGCGTCTTCATCGACAACGCGACGCGCCTCATCGTGCAGGGGATCACGGGGCGCGACGGCTCGTTCCACGCCAAGCAGATGATGGAGTACGGCACGAAGGTCGTCGCCGGCGTGACGCCCGGAAAGGGCGGGCAGAAGTTCGAGGGCACGGTGCCGATCTTCAACACCGTCGCCGACGCGGTGAAGGAGACGGGCGCCAACACGAGCGTCATCTACGTCCCGCCGCCGTTCGCCGCCGACGCGATCATGGAGGCGGCCGACGCCGGCGTGAAGCTCATCGTCGCCATCACCGAGGGCGTCCCCGTCCTCGACATGACGCTCGTCTACCCGTTCGTGAAGGAGAAGGGCGCGCGCCTCGTCGGGCCCAACTGCCCGGGGCTCATCACGCCGGGGCAGGCGAAGGTCGGCATCATTCCGGGGCGCATCTGCACGCCGGGCAACGTGGGCGTCGTCAGCCGCTCGGGCACGCTGACGTACGAGGTGGTCTACCAGCTCACCCGCGCCGGCATCGGCCAGAGCACGTGCGTCGGCATCGGCGGCGACCCGATCAACGGCACGAACTTCATCGACGTGCTGGCCGCGTTCGAGAAGGACCCGCAGACGAAGGCGGTGGCGATGATGGGGGAGATCGGCGGCACCGACGAGCAGGAGGCGGCGCAGTTCGTCAAGAAGCACATGACGAAGCCGGTCGTCGGCTTCATCGCCGGCCAGACGGCGCCGCCGGGCCGCCGCATGGGGCACGCGGGGGCGATCATCTCGGGCTCCGCGGGCACCGCGGCCGAGAAGATCCAGGCGTTCAAGGACGCCGGCATGGGCGTCGCCCAGCGCCCGATCGACTTCGTCGGCCTCCTCAAGGAGCGGATGGCGTAAGCCGGCGACCGCCGGCTTCACGTCATCGCGGACCGATCCTCCCATGCGGCTCGCCGACCTGCTGGCGCCCGACCGGGTGATCGTGCCGCTCGACTGCGACACCCTGCCCGCCGCGGCGAGCGCGCTCCTCGAGCGCCTCGTCGCGGCGGGCGTCGTCTCGCACCCCGACCGTCTCCGCGAGCGAGTCGCCGAGGAGCGGCCGGAGGACATCGTCGCGATGGGGGAGCGCGCCTTTCTCCTCCACTATCGCACCGACGCGGTGAACGACCTCACCGTCGCGCTCGCGACCTCCCCGAACCCGATCTGCCGCGAGCTGGGCGACGGCGACAGCCAGTGCGCGCGCGTCCTCCTGCTCGTCGTCGCGCCGCCGCGCGTCGCCGGCCGCTACCTGCAGGTCGTCGGCGCCTTCGCGCGCTTCCTCTCCAGCGCCGACCGCGTCGACGCGCTCCTCGCGCAGCCCTCGGCAAAGGCGCTGGTCGCCCTGCCGGAGCTCGCGGATTACGAGATCCGCGCCGAGCTCACCGTCGGCGACCTGATGACGCGCAGCCCACGCACCGTCTCCCCCGACACCCCGCTCAAGGACGCGGCGCGCGACATGGTGCGCTGGAGCCTCGCCGGGCTGCCGGTGGTGGACGACGACGATCAGGTGGTCGGCATGCTCGGCGAGCGCGAGCTCATGCGCGAGCTGCTGACCGGTTATCTTCAGAGCGCCGCCGGCCCGCGCGGATCGGCGCGGGAGCCGCACCCGCCGCCCCTCGTCGGCCGCGCGCGCTCGGTGCGCGACGTCATGACCCGCCAGGTCCTCTGCGTCGCCGTCGACCAGCCGCTCGCCGAGGTCGCGGGGCTGATGACGAACAAGGACGTCGACCGCGTTCCGGTGGTGAAGGACGGACGCCTGGTGGGCTTCCTGACGCGCGGCGACATCGTGCGGAAGCTGCTCGGCTCGTGAAAGACGGAAAGACGAACTACTGAAAGGCGGAATGAGGCATGAGGAATGAGGCCGGGACCCCACGCGTGGCGGTTCGCGCCACCGGTAGCCTCCCGGCCTCATTCCTCATGCCTCCTTCCGCCCTTCCGCCCTTCAGTCCTTCGCCTCTCGCAATCACCTCCAAATCTCATCGAACCTCCGCTCATGCCTGGTACCCGCACCCTCACGATCATCAAGCCCGACGCCTTCTCCGCGAACAAGGCGGGGAAGATCCTCGCGCACCTCGAGGCGCAGGGCTTCGTCGTTCGCGCCGCGCGCGTCACACACCTCACCGACGCCGAGGCGGGGGAGTTCTACGCGGTGCACCGCGAGCGCCCCTTCTTCAAGTCGCTCACGGCGTTCATGACGTCGGGTCCGTGCATGCCGATGGTGCTCGAGAGGGCGAACGCGGTGGCCGAGCTGCGCACGGCGATCGGCGCCACCGACCCGGCCGAGGCCGCTGCGGGGACGGTGCGGAAGCTGTTCGCCGAGTCGAAGGAGCGGAACGCGATCCACGCGTCGGACTCCGACGAGAACGCGGAGCGCGAGACGCGCTTCTTCTTCTCGGATACGGAGCTGTTGCGGGCAAGGTAGAGCGACCCCGAAGGCGTCCTCGGCGACCGTCCCGGGTCGCTGGCCGGGGACCAGGGACCGCTACCACCTAAGTTCTCTCGCCGCCATGACTTGATTAGGAAGCCTGGGCCCGGTACATTACCCGGCTATGCTGTCCTTTGACATTCGCGCGCTCGAGTCGCAGGCGATCCAGGTGGACGACGTCCTGGCGCCCGACGATCCGGTCTGGGTCGAGGGGGATCCCGTCCCCGCCGCCCCGGTGCGCGTCCGGGGACGGCTGTCCACGGCCGGCGCGGGGCGCTTCTACTTCAGCGGCGACCTCGCCGGGCGGCTGAACGCCGAGTGCCGGCGCTGTCTCACCGATGTCGCCGCGGAAGTCGCGGAACGGGGCGTCCACCTCCTCTTCGTCGAATCCGACGACGACGAGACGGCCGACGACCCGGACGTCTACCTCCTCGAGCCCCGCGCCCGCGAGCTCGACCTGCGGCCGGCGATTCGTGAGCACTGGCTGCTCACCGTCCCCGGCTTCGTCGAGTGTCGCCCCGACTGCAAGGGGCTCTGCCCGACGTGTGGCGCCGACCTGAACGCCGGCCAGTGCGATTGCGCGCTGGCCGAGACCGACAACCGCTGGGACGCGTTGCGGGGCCCGCGCCCCGACGCCGAGTAGCTCTCCCGCCCGCGGTTCGATTCACCTCCCCAACGCGAACTCACTCCCATGGCCGTCCCGAAGCGCCGCACCTCGAAGCGGAAGAAGCGCGCCCGCAACACCCATAAGACCGCCCCTGCGATCGCCATCCAGACCTGCCCGCGCTGCCAGAGCATGAAGCGCCCGCACCACGTCTGCGAGGAGTGCGGCTACTACGCCGGGGAGCAGCGAGTCGCCGCCCGGGAAGGCTGACCTTGGCGCGTATCGCGTTGGACGCCATGGGGGGTGACTTCGCCCCCCGGGCGACAGTGGCCGGCGCCCTCCTCGCCCTCCGCGACCTCGCCCCCGCGCACTCCGTCCTCCTCGTCGGCCGCACGGCGGTCGTCGAGGCGCAGCTCGCCGAGCTCCTCGCCGGCGAGTTCGCGGACCTGGCCGGCCGGCGCGACCGCCTGGTGATCATGGAGGCGCCGGACGTCATCGAGATGACGGACAAGCCGACGGTCGCCCTCAAGGGCTCGAAGGCGAACAGCTCCATGGTCGTCGGCCTGCGCCTCCAGACGGAGGGGAGGGCCGACGCCTTCGTGTCCGCCGGCAACACCGGCGCGCAGATGGCCGCCTCGACGGTCCTCCTCAAGCTCCATCCGGGGCTCAAGCGGCCGGCGATCGCGACCATCTTCCCGACGGCGCGCCAGCCAGTCGTCGTCCTCGACGGCGGCGCCAACGTCGACTGCTCCGCCGAGGAGCTGGTCGACTTCGCCCGCCTCGGCGCCGTCTACGCCGAGGACATCCTCGGCCGCCGCAATCCCTGCATCGGGCTCCTCAGCATCGGCGAGGAGGCGGAGAAGGGGAACGCCGTCGTGAAGGAGGCCAACCAGCTCCTCGCGCAGGCGGCGGGGCTCAACTTCCAGGGGAACGTCGAGGGACGGGACGTGCCCAAGGGAGAGAGCGACCGCGGCCCGGTCGACGTCGTCGTCTGCGACGGCTTCGTGGGCAACGTGCTCCTCAAGTTCTACGAGTCGATCGCCCCGGTCCTCCTCGGCCTCGTCGCCAAGAGCGCCGGGATCGACCGGGCGCAGCTCATGAGCGCCTTCAAGCACCTCGACTATTCCGAGCACGGCGGCGCCCCCCTCCTCGGCGTCCGCGGCGTGAGCATCATCTCGCACGGCAAGTCGTCGCCGGTCGCGATCAAGAACGCCATCCTCGTCGCGCTCCGCGCGGTGGAGTCGCGCATGAACGACCACATCGGCCGTCGGCTCGCGGAGTCGCACGGCGCCACGGAGGCCGCGTGAGACACCGCCCGGCGGCGTACATCGCCGGCACCGGCCGCGGCGTGCCGCGCTCGGTCATGACGAACCACGACTTCGCGGCGATCGGCATCGAGACGTCGCACGAGTGGATCGTCGAGCGCTCGGGGATCCACCAGCGCCACATCGCGCGCGACGGCGAGACGACCTGCTCGATGGCCGCCGACGCCGCCCACAAGGCGATGAACCGCGCCGGCGTCCACCCCGGGGAGATCGACGTCATCGTCCTCAGCACCGCCACCCCTGACCGCCTCCTGCCGGCGACCGCGGTGGACCTCCAGGCGGAGCTCGGCGCCTCACGCGCCGCGGCGTTCGACATCTCCGCCGCCTGCTCGGGGTTCCTCTACGGCATGACCGTCGCCGAGGGGATGATCATGTCGGGCGTGGCGCAGACGGCACTCGTCATCGGCGCCGAGAAGATGAGCTCGATCGTGGACTGGAAGGACCGCTCGACCTGCGTCCTGTTCGGTGACGGCGCGGGCGCGGCCGTGCTCAAGCGGGCCCGCCCGACCACGCTCGGCCTCTCGTCCAAGGGGATCCTCTCGGCCTTCCTGCGGAGCGACGGCAAGCTCGCCGAGCTCCTGTACCGGCCCGCCGGCGGCGCGTCGATCCCGTTCTCCGAGCAGGTGCTCGGCGAGCGCACGCAGTACGTCAAGATGGCCGGCCGCGAGGTGTTCAAGCACGCCGTGCGCTCGATGGCCGAGGCCGCCGACCGCGCCCTCGACGCCGCCAAGCTCACCGGCGCCGACGTCGATCTCCTCATCCCGCACCAGGCGAACGTCCGCATCATCGAGGCGACGGCGAAGCACGCCCACATCCCGATGGAGAAGGTCTTCGTCAACGTGGACCGGTACGGCAACACCTCCTCGGCGTCGATCCCGATCGCCCTCGACGAGGCGATCGAGTGCGGGCGCGTGAAGGAGGGCTCGACCGTGCTCATGGTCGCCTTCGGCGCCGGCTTCACCTGGGCCTCGATGGTCGTCCGCTTCTAACCGACATGGACATCGTTCTGCTGTTCCCCGGCCAGGGGTCGCAGAAGCCGGGAATGGGGAAGGACCTCGCCGACGCGTTCCCCGCCGCGTTCGAGGCGTTCGAGGCGGTGGACGCGGCGCTCGGCGCGCCGCTGAGCCGCCTCTGCTTCGAGGGGCCGGCCGAGGAGCTGACCCTCACCCACAACGCGCAGCCGGCGCTCCTCGCCCACGGCGCCGCCGCCTGGGCGGCGACCCGCGAGCGACTCGCGCCGCACGTCCGCGCCGCCGCCGGTCACTCGCTCGGCGAGTTCACAGCCTACCACGCCGCCGGCGCTCTCTCGCTGGGCGATGCCGCGCGTCTCGTGCGTCGCCGCGGCGAGCTCATGTACGAGAGCGGCGTCCAGCGTCCCGGCGCCATGGCCGCCCTGCTCGGCGACCCGAGCGAGCCACTCGAGGCGATCTGCGAGCGCGCCAGCGCCGAGGCCGGGCTCGTGGTGCCGGCGAACTACAACTCGCCCGGGCAGACCGTCATCTCGGGCGAGGTCGCGGGGGTCGAGCGGGCGATGGAGATCGCGAAGGAGAAGGGGGTCAAGCGCGCCGTGCGCCTCAACGTGAGCGGCGCCTTCCATTCTCCCCTCATGGAGCCCGCGGCCCGGGGGCTCGGGGAGGCGCTCGACGCCGCCGAGTTCACCGACGCCGGCTTTCCGATCTACGCGAACGTGACCGCCGAGCCGGTGCAGGGCGCGGCGACCGCGCGCGAGCTGCTGCTCGCCCAGCTCACCTCTCCCGTGCGCTGGACGCAGGTCGTCGAGCGCCTCGCGGCGCGCTTCCCGTCGGCGCTCTTCGTCGAGATGGGACCCGGGACGGTGCTGGCGGGGCTCGTCAAGAAGATCGCGCCGGGCGCGACCGTCGTCCCCTGCGGCACCGCCGCCGACGTCGAGAAGCTGCTCTCCGAGGTGGCCGCCGCACCGGCCGCACGGGCCGCGTCCGGGCCCACCGCTCCCTCCGCCGCCTGAGCCCCACGCCCGCATGCAGATCGACCTCTCGAACCGAGTGGCCCTCGTCACCGGCAGCACGCGCGGCATCGGCCGCGCGATCGCCGGCCAGCTCGCCGAGTGCGGCGCCCGCGTCGCCGTCGTCGGGCGCGACCGCGCGCGCGCCGAGGCCGTGGCCGAGGAGATCGGCGAGGCGCGCGGCTTCGCCTGCGACGTGAGCGACGTCGCCTCCGTCACCCGGCTCGTCGCCGACGTCGAGCAGGCCTTCGGCTCGCTCGACGTCCTCGTCAACAACGCCGGCCTGACGCGCGACAACCTCCTCCTGCGCCTGAGCGACGACGACTGGGACACCGTCATCGACGCCAACCTGCGCGGCGCGTTCGCCACCATCCGCGCCGCGACGCGCGGCATGATGAAGCGCCGCTGGGGGCGCATCGTGAACATCGCCAGCATCGTCGGCATCACCGGCAACAAGGGGCAGGCGAACTACGCCGCGAGCAAGGCGGGGCTGATCGGCCTCACCAAGTCGGTGGCCAAGGAGTACGCCTCGCGGAACATCCTCGCGAACGTCGTCGCCCCGGGGCTGATCCAGACCGAGATGACCGACGCGATGCCGGCCGAGGCGAAGGCGGCGATGAGCGCCAGCATCCCGCTCGAGCGGCTCGGCACCCCCGGCGACATCGCCGGCGTCGTCGCCTTCCTGGCCTCGGACTGGGCGGCCTACGTCACCGGCCAGGTGCTCGTGGTCGACGGCGGCCTGGTGATGTGAATCCAGGCCGCCCGACCGCCCGTAACGCTTGAGCTTCGTACCAGTTACATTTCCGCACATCACCCACACCCGCATAGAGGACCGCATGGCCGAGAACTCGGAGAAGG
Organism: Gemmatimonadaceae bacterium; assembly: GCA_045804285.1. Lineage (GTDB taxonomy): Bacteria > Gemmatimonadota > Gemmatimonadetes > Gemmatimonadales > Gemmatimonadaceae > DATMHT01. Next base: position 15,422 of record JBJMNL010000088.1, on the reverse strand, counting down.
TCAAGGACATCATCGAGAAGGAGCTCGGCGTCGAGCGCGAGAAGCTCACCAGCGAGGCGAGCTTCATCGAGGACCTGGGCGCCGACAGCCTTGACATCGTCGAGCTGGTGATGGAGTTCGAGAAGGAGTTCAACATCGACATCCCCGACGAGGAAGCGGAGAAGCTTCGCACGGTCGGAGACGCGATCGGCTACCTGAACTCCAAGGTCGGCGCCTGATGAAGCGCAGGGTCGTCGTCACCGGTCTCGGGATGGTCACGCCGGTCGGGAACGACGTGGCGACGACCTGGCGTTCCCTCCTCGAGGGGAAGTCGGGCGCGGGTCCGATCACGAAGTTCGACGCGGCCAACTTCCCCGTGCGCTTCGCGGCGGAGGTGAAGGGGTTCGACCCGCTCATGGCGATGGACCGCAAGGAGGCCAAGCGGGCCGACCTCTACACGCAGTACGCCGTTGCCGCCAGCGTGCAGGCCATGCGGGACGCGGGGCTCGAGAACGGCGGCATCGCCGATCCCGACCGCATCGGCGTCATCCTCGGCAGCGGCATCGGCGGGCTCAAGAGCTTCGAGGAGCAGCACGACATCTACCGCGAGCGCGGGGCGAGCAAGATCAGCCCCTTCTTCATCCCGATGTTCATCGCCGACATCGCGGCCGGCATCGTCTCCATGCGCTTCGGCGCCAAGGGGCCGAACTACGCCACCGTGTCGGCGTGCGCGACCAGCGCCCACGCCATCGGCGACGCCTTCCGCGCCATCCAGTACGGGGACGCGGACGCGATGATCACCGGCGGCGCCGAGGCGACGGTGACGCCGATGGCGATCGGCGGCTTCGCGAACATGAAGGCGCTCTCCGAGCGCAACGAGAGCCCCGAGACCGCGTCGCGCCCCTTCGACGCGACGCGCGACGGCTTCGTGATGGGGGAGGGCGCCGGGGTCGTCGTGATCGAGGAGCTGGAGCACGCCCGCGCCCGGGGCGCGACGATCTACGCCGAGATCGTCGGCTACGGCGCCACGGGCGACGCCTACCACCTCACGGCGCCCGCGCCGGACGGGGAGGGGGCGCAGCGGGCGATGAAGCGGGCGCTCAAGGACGCGGGCCTCGGCCCGGCCGACGTGCAGTACATCAACGCCCACGGCACTTCCACCCCGGCCAACGACTTCAACGAGACGCGCGCCATCAAGGCCGTCTTCGGCGACCACGCGCACGGCGTGAACGTCAGCTCGACGAAGTCCGCGACGGGGCACATGCTCGGCGCCGCCGGCTCGGTGGAGTTCATCGTCAGCAGCCTCGCCGTGCGCGAGGGGAGGATCCCGCCGACGATCAACTACCGCACGGCCGACCCGGACTGCGACCTGAACTACACGCCGAACGAGCCCGTCTCGCGCGACGTCTCGGCGGCGCTCAGCAACAGCTTCGGCTTCGGCGGCCACAACGTGTCGCTCGCCGTCAAGCGCTGGTCCGAGTAACGGCAGCTCCCGAGCACGCCTCAGCACGCTTCAGCACGTCCCGAGGTGACCGCATGACGCCCGCCTCCCGCCGCCCGCCCGACTTCGACCCCGCCTCGCTCGCCGACCCGGCGCTGCGCCCGATCGGCGAGAAGGTGCGGGCGGGGGAGCGGCTCTCCGCGGCCGACGGGGCCGCGCTCTTTCGCTCGCCCGACCTGCTCGGCGTCGGGCGAATGGCCGACGCGGTCAACCGCGCCCGGCACGGCGACCGCGTCACCTTCGCCGCCAACCAGCACATCAACCCGACGAACGTCTGCGTCCTTCGCAAGACGTGCGTCTTCTGCTCGTACGCCCGACTCCCGAAGGAAGCGGGCGCCTACCGCTACACGCTCGAGCAGACGCTCGACGAGGCGGCGGCGGCCGACAACGGGCTCACGCGCGAGTTCCACATCGTGGGCGGCCTCGACATGAAGGCCGGCCTCGACTACTACGCGGAGATGTTCCGCGCGCTCAAGGCGCGCCACCCGCGCGTGCACATCAAGGCGCTCACGGCGGTCGAGATCGCGCACATCGCCCGGATCGAGAAGCGCAGCGTCGCGGACGTGCTGGTCGCCCTGCGCGAGGCGGGGCTCGACACGATGCCGGGCGGCGGCGCCGAGGTGTTCAGCCGCGGCGTTCGGGCGACGATCGCCGAGAAGAAGCTCGCCGGCGACGAGTGGATCGACGTCCACCGCACGGCGCACCGGCTCGGGATCCGCTCGAACTGCACCATGCTCTACGGCCACGTGGAGAGCATCGAGGATCGCATGGAGCACCTCTCGATGCTGCGCGACCTCCAGGACGAGACGGGCGGATTCCTCGCCTACATCCCGCTCGCCTACCACCCCGACAACAACGAGCTCGGCGCCGAGCTGGGGCGCACGGGTACGGCGACGACGGGGTACGACGATCTCCGCAACCTCGCCGTCGGCCGGCTCTTCCTCGACAACTTCGACCACGTCAAGTCGCACTGGATCATGGTCACGCCGGCGCTGTCGCAGGTCGCGCTCGCCTTCGGCGTGAACGACCTCGAAGGCACGGTCGTCCGCGAGAAGATCTACCACGAGGCGGGCGCCCACACGGCGCAGGGGATGTCGCTCGACGAGATCCTCCGCCTCATCCGCGGCGCGCGGAAGACGCCGGTGGAGCGCGACTCGTTCTACAACGTGGTGCGCACCTTCGACGGCGACGACGGCGCGTCCGGAGGGCGGTCCGACGGCGAGGCCGCGGCGGGAGGCTCGCGGAGCCCCATGGTGGCGGCCTGAGGATGCGCGTCGGGCGCATCCCCTACATCAACTGCTATCCCGTCTACGGCGCGATCGACCGCGGCGTCGTGCCGCTGCCCGACGCCACGCTGGTCGACGGCGTCCCCACGGCGCTCAACCGCCGCATGGCCGAGGGGACGCTCGACGTCAGCGTCGTCTCTGCGGTCGAGTACGCGCTCGACGCGCGCCGCTTCCTCCTGCTCCCCGACCTCGCGATCTCCTGCGACGGCCCCGTGCGCAGCGTCATGCTCTTCTCGCGCCGGCCGGCGCACGAGCTCGGCGCGCGCCGCGTGCTCGTGAGCCGCAGCTCGATGACGAGCGTGGCGCTGCTCGAGCTGCTGTTCGAGAACGTCTGGCGCTGCGCGCCGCGCTTCGCCCCGGCGAACGCCGAGCTGGCGGACGTCGCCCGCTTCGGCGACGTCGAGCACGACGCGCGCCTCGTCATCGGCGACGCCGCGCTCCTCCTCGGCGCCCGGGCGGTCGCCGGCGCCCCCGAGTACCCGTACGTGTACGACCTGGGGGAGGAGTGGAAGCGCTGGACCGGGCTCCCCTTCGTCTTCGCCGTCTGGATCGCCCAGCGCGCCACCCCCGTCGCCGCCGCGCTCCGCGTCCACGCGGCGCTCGTCGAGAGCCGCGACTGGGGGCTCGCGCACCGCGGCGAGCTCGCCGCCCAGGCCGCCGCCGCCACCGGCGTGTCGCACGCCGTCGCCGACGAGTACCTTTCCGGTCTCGATTACGGCCTCTCGTTCGCGCACCTCGCGGGCCTCACGGAGTTCTTCCGCCGCCTGGTGGCCGCCGGCCGGGTCCCGAACGGCACGCTCGCGTTCCTGCCGGCCGCGTAGATCGGCCGCCGCTCCGAGTCCACGGTCCCCGCTCCCCGACCCCCGTCGTCATGCGCGACCTCCTCGACTTCTACACGAACGCGCCCCTCCTCGAGCTCGGCGCCGAGGCCGACCGGACCCGCCGCGAGAAGCACCCGCGCGGCGTCGTCACCTACATCGTCGACCGGAACATCAACTACACGAACGTCTGCGTCGCCGACTGCGGCTTCTGCGCGTTCTACCGGCGGCCGAAGCACGCCGAAGGGTACACGCTCTCCTTCGAGCAGATCGGGCGGAAGGTCGACGAGACGAAGGCGCTCGGCGGCGTGCAGATCCTCATCCAGGGCGGGCACAACCCGTACATCCCCTTCGAGTGGTACCTCGACCTGCTGCGCTACATCAAGGCGTACCACCCGATCCACATCCACGGGTTCTCGCCGAGCGAGGTCGACTTCTTCGCCAAGCTCTTTCGCCTCGACGCGCGCGACGTGATCCGCGAGCTCCAGAAGGCGGGGCTCGACTCGATCCCCGGCGGCGGCGGCGAGATCCTCGTGCAGCGCGTGCGCGACCAGGTGGCGCGCAAGAAGGCCGGCGCCGACCGCTGGCTGGAGATCATGGAGATCGCGCACCAGGAGGGGATGAAGACCTCCGTCACCATGATGTACGGCATCGGCGAGACGCTCGCCGAGCGCCTCGAGCACCTCGAGCGCGTGCGCGAGGTCCAGGCGCGCACCGGGGGGTTCACCGCCTTCATCTGCTGGCCGCTCCAGCCCGAGAACACGCCGACGATGTCGCACATGCGGAAGACCGACGCCGTCGAGTACCTTCGCACGGTCGCCATCTCGCGCATCGTGCTCGACAACGTCCCCAACCTCCAGTCGAGCTGGGTGACGATGGGGATGAAGGTCGGCCAGCTCGCGCTCACCTTCGGCTGCAACGACTTCGGCTCCCTCATGATCGAGGAGAACGTCGTCTCCGCCGCCAACACGACGTACCGCACGACGACCGCCGAGCTCGAGCGGCTCATCCGGGACGCCGGCTTCACCCCGGCGCGGCGGCGGCAGGACTACTCGGTGATCGCGACGGCGGACGCCGTGCAGGAAGCGGCATGCGCGGGCTCCGCCGCGTGACCGTCGCCCCACCAACCTCGTCGCCCATGGATCGCGCGCTCTCGACCGCTTCCCGCTCCCCCTCCCGCCGGCCATGAGCGTCCGCTTCGACGCATACGCCCGCCGCGCCATCGAGCGCGCGATGATCGAGGCGGAGCACCGCCGCCACGCCACGCTCGACACCGGCCACCTGCTCCTCGGGCTCGTCGCTCCGCCCGACGCGCCGGCGGTCGTCGCCCTCGCCAGGCTCGGCGTTCCCGCGGACGGCCTGCGGGCGGCGACCGCGCGCCTCCTCGAGGCGGCCCAGCTCGCCGGCGCGCGCCCGACCGACGAGATCGCGCCGGCCACCGACGAGCTGCTCCTGCGCGCCTACCAGCACTCGCTGGAGCGCGAGTCCTCGACCGTGAGCGACGTCGACATCCTCGTCGCCTGCGTCCTCGATCCGACGACCACCGCGGGGATGACGCTCCGCGACCTGGGGGTCACCGCCGCGGGCCTCGTCGGCGCGACGACCGCGCCTCGCCGCGTCTCGCCGGGCAACGGGACGCCCGAGCCCGCGGCCGACGGCGGCGCGCCGCGCCGCACCTCGGGCCCGCACACGATCATGTTCGGCGGCGCGCCGGCCCCGCTCGGCCCGAGCCGGTCGGGGATCGGATACGACTCCCACCGCTTCGAGCCCGGCGGCCCGATGATCCTCGGCGGGGTGGCGATCCCCTCCGAAGTGCGCCTCGTCGGCCACTCCGACGGCGACGCGATCGCCCACGCCGTCACCGACGCCGTGCTCGGCGCCGCGTGCGCCGGCGACATCGGCGAGATGTTCTCCGACGGCGACGAGGCGAACCGCGGGCGCGACTCGATCGAGATGCTGCGCCTCGCCGTCGAGCGCGTGCGCGGGCGCGGCTTCGCCGTGCAGCAGGTGGACGTGACCGTCATCGCCGAGCAGCCGCGCATCGGGCCGCACCGCGACGCGATCCGCCAGCGCCTCGCCGACGCGCTCGGTGTGCCGCACGACGCGGTTAGCGTGAAGGGGAAGACCAACGAGGGGATGGGGTGGATCGGCCGCGGTGAGGGGCTCGCCTGCATCGCCGTCGCCAGCGTCGTCGCGCTCCTCGGCGAATGACCGCCGTGCCGCCGCAGCAATAATTCGGTGCAGGCGATCCTCGACTTCCTGACGACGCTCCCGCCGGCGGCGCTCTACCTCGCGCTTGCGGTGACGGCGGGGGTCGAGAACGTCTTTCCCCCGCTCCCCTCCGACACGGTCGTCGCCTTCGGCAGCTTCATCGCCGCGCGCGGCCACGGCTCGGTCGTCGGCTCCTTTCTCTCCACCTGGGCGGGGAACGTCGGGGGCGCGATGCTCATGTACTGGCTCGGCCGCCGCTACGGCGCCGAGCGGCTCACCGCTCGGCTCGAGAAGGGCGGGGAAGGGCGTTCCGCCGAGGCGAGGATCCGCGCCTGGTACGGCCGCCGCGGCATCTGGGCGCTCGCGGCGAGCCGCTTCCTCCCCGGCGCCCGCGCCCTCGTCCCCCCGGTCGCGGGCGCGCTCCGCGTGCCGCCCGGCCAGGCGGCGCTCGCGATCGGCCTCGCGTCCGGCCTCTGGTACGGGGCCGTCACCTACTTCGCCTTCACGGTCGGCGACCGGTGGGAGGAGCTCTCCGCGAGAATCGCCAACGCCAGCCGCACCACGGGCCTCGTCGCGCTGGCCCTCGCCGCGGCGGCCACGGCGTACTGGCTCGTACGCCGGCGCCGCGCGCGACGGGGCGCCGCGCCGTGACGGCGCCGCATGGGGCGATCGACGACGCGCTCGCCCGCGCCTACTTCCTGGAGCGTTTCCAGGACTTCCTCTCGCTCGAGCAGGGCGCCTCGCCGCGCACCCACGAGGCCTACGGCCGCGACCTGGCGCGCTTCGCGACCTACGCCCGCACCCGCGGCGCCGCCGGCCCGGTCGGCGTCGACGCCCGCCTCCTGCGCGAATACGTCTACCACCTCAAGGACCTCGGGCTCGCCCCGGCGTCGATCCGCCGCAACGTCTCCGCCGTCCGGACCTACTACCGCTTCCTGATCGCCGAGGGGCACGTCGTCCGCGATCCGAGCGACCGCCTCGAGACGCCCAAGCGCTGGCGGACGCTCCCCGACGTGCTCACGGTCGAGGAGGCGACACGCCTTCTCGCCGCGCCGACGCTCGACGAGCCGCTCGCCTTCCGCGACCGCGCGCTCCTCGAGCTCGCGTACGGCGCCGGCCTGCGCGTCTCCGAGTGGATCTCCCTCGGCGCGCGCGACGTCCTCATGGAAGACGGCCTGGTCCGCGTCTTCGGCAAGGGAAGCAAGGAGCGTCTGGTTCCGATCGGGCGTAGCGCCATCGGCGCGGTCGCGATCTACCTGCGCGAGCTGCGCCCGCGCCTCGAGCGCGGCGAGGGACGTGGGATCCTCTTCCTGAACGCCCGCGGCACCCCGTTGACGCGCATGGGCGCGTGGAAGATCCTCCGCAAGTACGTGGAGGCGGCGGGGATCGAGAAGGCCGTCTCGCCGCACACCCTCCGCCACTCCTTCGCCACCCACCTGCTCGAGGGCGGCGCCGACCTGCGGGCGGTTCAGGAAATGCTCGGGCACGCCGACATCTCGACCACCCAGATCTACACGCACGTCGACCGCGAGTACCTTCGGAGCGTGCACAAGCAGTATCATCCGAGGGCGTGAGAGTGTCGGCGGTGGGAGCGCGCCCGGGTTGGATGTCCGACCGCCGCATTCCCGATCCTCGGGCTCCATGATTCTGGTCATCGACAACTACGACTCCTTCACCTACAACCTCGTGCAGTACCTCGGCGAGCTGGGTGAGTCGCCGGTCGTGCGGCGCAACGACGCGCTGACCGTGGACGAGGTGGGGGAGCTGCGCCCGGAGGCGATCCTCCTCTCGCCCGGGCCCTGCACGCCCGCCGAGGCGGGGATCACCGTCCCCGTGATCCGCCGGTGGGGCGCGACGATCCCGACGCTCGGCGTCTGCCTCGGCCATCAGGCCATCGGTGAGGCGTACGGCGGTCGCGTCGTGCGCGCGCGGCGGGTGATGCACGGCAAGACCTCGGAGGTGCTGCACGACGGCACCGGCCTCTTCGACGGCCTTCCTTCTCCGCTGCGCGTGATGCGCTACCACTCCCTCGTCGTCGAGCCGGATACGCTCCCCGCGGTGCTCGAGGTCAGCGCGGTCGCGAGCGACGACGCGTCCGAGGTGCACGCGCTGCGGCACCGCGAGCACCCGGTGTGGGGCGTCCAGTTCCACCCCGAGTCGATCCTCACCGAGGGCGGGCGCCGCCTCCTCCGGAACTTCCTCGCCCTCGCGCGTCCGGGGCGCGCCCGATGAGCGGCGGGCGAGGCATCCGTCGGCCGGGCGGAAGCGCCCTCCTCGTCTCCCTCCCGGCCGCGGCCCTCGCGCTCGCGCCGGCGGCCCGCGCGCAGAGCGTGGGGCAGGACCCGCCCGCCGCGGCGCCGGCGCGCGCGCCCGTCGTCGTGGTGCGCCATGTCGGGCCGGGCACCGCCGGCCGCGTCCTCCGCTCGACGCTCGCCGCCCCGCACGTCGTGCGCCACGCGGCGGCCGGCGACACCACCCGGCTCCGGCGCGACAGCACCGTCGCGTCCAGCCTGGTCGTGATCGGCGGGACGACGCTCGTCGACGGCACCGTGCACGGCGACGTGGTCGTCGTCGGCGGCGACCTGCACGTCCGGCCGGGCGCGACGATCGACGGGCGCGCGGTCGCCTACGGCGGCGGCGTCTACCGGTCGACGCTCGCCACGGTGCGGGGGGGCCAGCTCACCTTCCGCGACGAGACCTTCGACGTCGCCGTGGCGGCCGGCGGGGCGGGGGACACCCTCGACCTCCGCTACCGCGCGCTCGCCGGCGGCCCGCCTTCGGCGATCACCTTTCCGGCGTACGGTTTTCGCATCCCTGCCTACGACCGCGTCGAGGGGCTCTCGCTGCCCTTCGGGCCCGAGGTCGACCTCGACTCGGGGCGCGTCGTCCTCGAGCCGCTGGTGACGTACCGCTCGCACCTCGGAGCCCTCGACGTCTCCGGCCGCGCGAGCTGGGCGCTCGGCCGGCGTGGCGAGCTGACGCTGCTCGCGGGGCGCGGCACGCGCACCAACGAGGGGTGGAACCGGAGCGACCTGGTCAACTCGGTGACCGCGCTGGGCGCGGGGATCGACGCGCGAAACTACTACCGCGCCGACCTCGTCGAGGCCCGCGCCAGCCGCCGCTGGGAGGCCGCGTCGGGCGACGTGACGCCCTTCGTCGGCGCGCTCGTCGAGCGCGCGTGGAGCGTCGGCCCCGACTCTTCGTCCCCGAGCGCGCCGTTCAGCTTCCTCGAGCGGCGCGACCGCGTGAGAGGGATGCTGCGTCCCAACCCGCGCGTCGCGCGCGGCCGCATCACCTCGGCGCTGGCGGGCCTCACGGCGCGCTGGGGGAGCCAGGGCGTGATCACGAGCTTCGGCGCGGCCCTCGAGCTTCCCGCGCGAGCGGTGGGAGACCTCCGCTTCGTGCAGGCCACGCTCGACGGGACCGTCGGCTTCCCGACCTTCGGCAGCCAGCGGCTCGACGTCCTCGCCCACTCCGTGCTCACTGCGGGCGATACCGCGCCGCCACAGCGTTTCGCCTACCTGGGGGGGGAGGACGGCACGATCGTCACGCGCCACCTGCTGGAGCTCGGCGGCGACCAGCTCCTGTACCTGGAGGGGCTCTACTCCATTCCGATCCAGCGCCTCCGGCTGGGCGTCCTCGGGTCGCCGGTGGTGAGCCTGCGATACGCCGCGGGCTCCGCCGGGGTGGGGCGGCTGCCGGCGCTCGACCAGAACGTGGGGGCGCGGCTGCAGCTCAGCTTCGCGCGCGTCTACTACGCGATCGACCCCGCGACGCACGAGTCGCGCACCGGCTTCTCGCTCTCGATCTTCCGCTGACGTCGCTCCGGCCACTCCCGGCGGGGTGTTTGATTTTCGGCGGGCGGGCGGGTATGTTCTCTGGAATGGAACTTGCGGCCGACCGCGCGCTTCCGAGGCGCGCATGACGACGCTGGCAGTCATTCCCGCGCGGCTCGGGGCCACCCGCCTCCCGCGCAAGCCGCTCCGCCTCCTCGGCGGCGTTCCGCTGGTCGTCCGCGTATGGGAGCGGGTGCGCGCGATCGGGGTCGCCGAGCGCTGCGTCATTGCCACCGACAGCCCCGAAGTCGCCGCCGCGGCACTCGCCGCCGGCGCCGAGTGCGTGCTCACCCGCGGCGACCACCCCTCCGGCACCGACCGCGTCGCGGAGGTCGCCGCCCGGGCCGAGTACGCCGCCTACCGCACCATCGTGAACGTCCAGGGCGACGAGCCCTTCGTCGGCGCCGACGCCGTGCGCGGCGCCGCCGTTCTCGTGTCATCGGGACGCTTCCCGCTCGGCACGGCGGCGTCGCCCGCGCAACCGGCGATCCTCGGCGAGCCGAACGTCGTCAAGGTCGTCGCTGCCGACGACGGGCGCGCATTGTATTTTACCCGGGCCGGCGTGCCGTTCCTGCGCGACGGCGGCGATCCACTCGCGCGCGCGACGCGCGACGAGCTCGTCCGGCAGCACGTCGGCGTCTACGCCTACACGCCGGCGGCGCTCGCGGCGTGGGTGCGGCTGCCGCCGCACCCCCTCGAGGAGATCGAGCGCCTCGAGCAGCTCCGCCCCCTGGCCGCCGGCATTCCCATGGGGGTGGCGGTGACGCGGGAGCCGCCCGCCGGCGGCATCGACACCGAAGACGACTTGGCGCGCGCCAACGCGGCGTGGGACGGCGGCCTCGCCCCCCCGTCGCCGGCGCGCGCTCTCGAGACAGACCTCAGCGCAGGACGACCATGATGCAGAGCAGCGCAGGACAGCAAACGACCCGGTATATCTTCGTCACCGGAGGCGTGGTCTCCTCGCTCGGCAAGGGAATCGCCGCCGCGTCGCTCGGGCGCCTGCTCGTCGAGCGCGGGCTGCGGGTGACGATGATGAAGTTCGACCCGTACCTGAACGTGGACCCGGGCACGATGTCCCCGTTCCAGCACGGCGAGGTCTTCGTCACCGACGACGGCGCCGAGACCGACCTCGACCTCGGCCACTACGAGCGCTTCATCGACCGCTCGCTGTCGCAGGCGAACAACGTCACGACGGGGCGCATCTACCTGAACGTCATCACCAAGGAGCGGCGCGGCGAGTTCCTCGGCGCGACCGTCCAGGTGATCCCGCACATCACCGACGAGATCAAGGCGGCGATGAAGCGCATCGCCCCCGCGAACGACGTCGTCATCGTCGAGATCGGCGGGACGGTGGGCGACATCGAGTCGCTGCCCTTCCTCGAGGCCATCCGCCAGTTCCGGCAGGAGATCGGCAAGCAGAACGCGATCTTCGTCCACCTCACCCTCGTGCCGTACATCGCCGCCGCCGGCGAGGTGAAGACGAAGCCGACGCAGCACTCCGTCCGCGAGCTGATGGAGATCGGGATCCAGCCCGACATCCTCATCTGCCGGACCGAGCGCCCGCTGTCGGAGGACGTGAAGCGCAAGATCGCCCTCTTCTGCAACGTCGAGTTCGGCAACGTGATCGAGAGCCGCGACGTGCCGACGATCTACGAGATCCCGCTCTCCTTCCACGAGCAGGGCCTCGACGAGCGCGTGATGACCCGCCTCGGCCTCTCCGGCGGCACGGCGCCCGACCTCTCGACGTGGCGCACGATCGTGCGCCGCATCGTGGAGCCGGCCGACCGCGTGCGCGTCGCGGTGGTGGGGAAGTACACGGACTACGTGGACAGCTACAAGAGCGTGCAGGAGGCGCTGATCCACGGCGGCATCGCGAACGACGTCGGCGTCGACATCTCCTGGGTGTCGAGCGACCTGTTCACCGGCCCCGTGCGGGCTCGCGAGCTGCTCGCCGACTACGACGGCCTGCTCGTCCCGGGCGGATTCGGCGTTCGCGGCGTCGAGGGGATGGTCGAGGCGATCCGCGCCGCCCGCGAGACGGGGCTGCCATTCTTCGGCATCTGCCTCGGCATGCAGACGGCGATCATCGAGTTCGCGCGCAACGCCTGCGGCATCGCCGACGGCCACTCGAGCGAGTTCGCCCCCGAGTGCTCCAACGCGGTCATCTCCCTCATGGAGTCGCAGCAGCACGTGACCGACATGGGGGGCACGATGCGCCTCGGCGCCTACCCGTGCGTGCTCGCGCCGGGCTCGAAGGCGCAGCGCGCCTACGGCGGCGATCAGGTGAGCGAGCGCCACCGCCACCGCTACGAGGTGTCGAACCGCTACCGCGACACCTTCGTCGAGCACGGCCTCCGTCTGAGCGGGCTCTCCCCCGACGGCTCCCTGGTCGAGATCGTGGAGGTCGCGGACCACCCCTGGTTCGTCGGCTGCCAGTTCCACCCCGAGCTGCAGTCGCGCCCCACGCGCCCGCACCCGCTCTTTGCCGGCTTCATCGAGGCGGCGATCGCGCGGTCGCGCGCGACGGTGCGCGCCGAGGAGACGTCGCCCGCCGGCCGGAACGGCCGCGCCGCGGCCGTCACCCCGGCCGACAGCCCGTACGCCGAGTCGGCGCGCTGAGCCCGTGAGCTCCCCGACCACGCACCCGGCCGCCGCCGGCGCGGCCGCGCCCTTCCCGCGCGACGCGATCTTCCTCATCGCCGGCCCCTGCCAGCTCGAGGACGACGCGCTCAACCTGCGCGTCGCCGAGCACCTGGCGCGCCTCGCCGAGCGCGTGCCGGGCGGCATCGTCTTCAAGGCGAGCTTCGACAAGGCGAACCGCTCCAACCCCGGGGCCGCGCGCGGCCCCGGGCTCGACGCCGGCCTCGCCGCGCTCGCCCGCGTGCGCGAGGCCAGCGGCCTCCGCGTCCTCACCGACGTCCACCTCCCGGAGCAGTGCGCCCCCGCCGCCGAGGTCGTGGACGTGCTCCAGATCCCCGCCTTTCTCTGCCGCCAGACGGACCTCCTCGAGGCCGCCGGCGCGACCGGGAAGCCGGTGAACGTCAAGAAGGGGCAGTGGATGCACCCCGAGGGGATGCGCGGCGCGCTCGACAAGGTCCGGCGCGCCGCGCCCGGCGGCGCGCCGTCGCGCGGCGCGCGCTCGCGCCCCGAGGTGGCCGTCCCCGAGGTAGCCGTCACCGAGCGCGGCACCTTCTTCGGCTACGGCGACCTGGTGGTCGACATGCGCTCGTTCGCGCGCCTGCGCGAGGCCTGCGACGCACCGGTGATCTTCGACGCCACGCACAGCGTCCAGCAGCCCGGCCGCGGCGAGGGAGGGGCGAGCGGCGGCGCGCGGGAATTCATCCCGCCGCTCACGCTCGCCGCCGTCGCCGCCGGCGCCGACGGGCTCTTCATGGAGACGCACCCCGACCCGGCGCGCGCCCCCAGTGACGGCCCGAACATGATGCCGCTCGACCGCCTCGACGACCTGATCCTGCGCGCCGTGGACCTCTGGGACAGGGTGCGGCGATGAGCGCGGCGCCCCGGCAGGTCACCATCGACCCGGCGCTCGCGCGCCGCGTCCGCTTCGTCGGCCTCGACGTCGACGGCGTCCTCACCGACGGCGGCATCTACCTGGGCGACGTCGAGGGCGAGCGCATGGAGCTCAAGCGCTACGACATCCAGGACGGCCTCGGCATCCACTTCCTGCGCGAGGCGGGGATCCGCGTCGGCATTCTCACCGGGCGCGTCTCCGAGAGCGTGCGGCTGCGCGCGGCCGAGCTCTGGCTCGAGGACGTGTCGCAGGACGCGCAGGCGCAGAAGTACCCCGCGCTCGTCGCGATGCTCGAGCGCCACGGCATCGCGCTCGAGGAGGCGGCGTTCGTCGGCGACGACTTCCCGGACCTGGCGGTGCTGCGCGCCGTCGGGTTGCCGGTCGCGGTGGGGAACGCGGTGCCGGAGATCGTCGACGAGTGCGCGGTGCACCTCACCCGCCACGGCGGCCGCGGCGCGGTGCGCGAATTCGCCGAGGCGCTGCTCAAGGCGCGCGGCGACTGGGAGAGCGTCGTCGAGCGCTACGTGCGCGACCGCTCGCCGCAGCCGCTGACCGCGGCGACCGGGGAGGCCGTCTCGTGACGGCGCGCGCTGGCACGCGCGCCGCGGTCGGCCGCGGCGCGACCGACGCCCCGTCGGCCGTGGTGGAGCGCGGGCGCCGCGTCATCCGCATGGAACGCGAGGCACTGGAAGAGGTAGAACGGAGACTCGGCGACGAGTTCGCCCGCGCCGTCGAGCTCATTCGCTCGTCCGGCGGGCGGGTGATCGTCGCCGGGGTCGGGAAGTCGGGGCTGATCGGCCGCAAGATCGCCGCGACGCTCACCTCCACCGGCACGCCGGCGACCTTCCTGCACCCGGTCGAGAGCGTGCACGGCGACCTCGGCATCGTCGGCCAGGACGACGTCGCGATCCTCATCTCCAAGAGCGGCGAGTCGGAGGAGCTCCTGCCGCTGCTCGAGCACCTGAAGCGTCTCGGCGTGCGCGTCGTCGCGCTCACCGGCGAGCTGGGCTCGACGCTCGGCCGCCACGCCGACGTCGCCCTCGACGCCTGGGTGCGCGAGGAGGCGTGCCCGCACGACCTCGCGCCCACCACCAGCACAACGGCGGCGCTCGCCCTCGGCGACGCGCTCGCCGTGACCCTCCTCGAGGAGAAGGGCTTCAGGCGCGAGGACTTCGCCCGGCTCCACCCCGGCGGCGCGCTCGGCCGCCGCCTGCTCACCCGTGTCTCCGACGTCATGATCTGCGACTCCCTGCCGCTGATGCCGCCCGACGGGACGATGCGCGACGCCGTGGTGCTCCTCGCCGAGCGCCGCGGTATCGTCGTCGTCACCGACGCGGAGCACCGCGTGCTCGGCGTCGTCACGGCCGGCGACCTGACGCGGCTCATGGAGCGCGAGCAGGACGTCTTCCCGGTGGAGGTGCAGCGCGTGATGAACCGGAGCGCGAAGGTCGCCCGCCGCGACGAGCTCGCGAGCGCCGCCGTCTACCGCATGGAGCGCCACGGCATCATGGCCATGCCCGTCGTCGACGACGCCGACTGCGTCACCGGCGTCGTGCACCTCCACGACCTCATGCGCGCGGGGGTCGCGTGAGCGGGGGCCGCGTGCGCGCGCGTCGCACCGCAGCCGTGGCGTGGCTGGCGGTGGCCGCCGTGCTCGCGCCGGCGCTCGGCGCCTGCCGCGACCGCGGCGCGCAGCCCCCGGTGCAGGCGTCGGCGGTCCCCGACACCGCCGACCAGACGATCTTCGGCGTGCGCACCATCCTCACCGACAACGGGATGATGCGCGCCGAGCTGCTGGCCGACACGGCGTTCGCCTTCGAGGAAGGGACGCGCTTCGAGCTGCGCAAGGTGCACACGACGTTCTTCGACCGGCTCGGCGCGAAGAACGCCGTGCTCACCTCGCGCCAGGGCACGTACCGCAGCCGGCAGAACGACATGGAGGCGCGCGGCGACGTGGTCGTCGTATCGGAGCAGGGGAAGCGCCTCGAGACGCCGGTCCTGAAGTACAACCAGGCGCGCGACGAGATCTCGAGCGACAGCGCCTTCGTGCTCACGGAGCCCAACCGGCGCGTGGAGGGGATCGGCTTCGTCTCCGACCCCAACATGAACAACGTGCGCATCCTGCAGAGCAAGGCGGCCACGACGGGCGCCGTCACCCTCCCGGGCCAGTGACCGCCGCCCGCGCGTCGCGTCTCCGGGCCGGCTGGGCGGCGGCCGCGGCGTGCGCCGCGGTGGCGGGGCTTGCCCCCCCCGCCGCGG
>JBJMNL010000087.1:0-64486 GCA_045804285.1 Gemmatimonadaceae bacterium | reverse complement strand
GCGAAGCATGTCGAACAGCAGCTCGTTGCAGTGCTTCGACGCGAGGGCGACGCCGACCGGGCGGACGGGGGGCGCCGCGTCGCCCCCGGCCTTGAGGACGTCGAAGGCGTGGACCATCCCCACGACCTGGTCGAGCGTGCCGTGGTAGACCGGGACGCGGCTGTACTTCGACTGGGCGATGCGCCGCGCCATCTCCCGCGGCGGCGTGTCGCGCTCGACGGCGAACACCTCGTCGCGCGGCGTCATCATGTCGGCAAGCGTCTTCCCGCCGAACTCCACGACGCCGGTGATGATGGCGATCTCGTCGTGCTCGCCCACCCCCTCGAGCTCCCCCTCGCGGAGCAGCTCCTCGATGTTCTCGCGCGCCGCCTCCTCGGGCGTCGCCGGCACCACGTCGCGCCGCGCCGCGCGCGTCACCGCGCGCGCCAGGAGGAGGAGCGGGGTGAGCGCGAGGTCGAGCAGCCGCAGCACGGGGAGCAGCACGGGGAGGAGCCGCGTCGCCCAGCGCCGCGCGACCGCCCGCGGCACGAGCTGCCCGAAGACGAGCACGAGGAGCGCCGCGAGCACCACGCGCTCGGCGAGCACCAGCGGCGGCCCGGGGAACGCCGCGCCGATCAGCGCCCCGCCCACGAACACGAGCAGCGCCGTCCCCGTGGACGCGGCGAGCAGGAGCCGCTGCGGGCGGTCGAGATAGAGCTCGACGGCGTTGGCGCCGTGCAGTCGCTGCTCGACCCAGTGCCGGAGCCAGATGCGGCTCACCGACCGCACGGCGGTGGCGGCGCCGGTGAGCCACGCGACGCCGAGCAGCATCAGGAGCAGGACCGCCGCCGCGCTCACTCGTCCTCCGCCGCGCGCGCCATGAGCGCGGGCACGCGCTCGAAGTAGACGCGCTCGATCTTCCGCCGCCGCACGCGCTCGACCACGACGCGGAAGCCGTCGAGCGCGAACTCCTCGCCGTTCCGCGGCACGCGCCCCAGCGTCTCGTACACCAGTCCGCCCACGGTGGCGACGTCGTCGCGCGCGAAGTCGTGGCCGAGCACCTCAGAGAGCTCGGCGAGGCTCAGGCGGCCCGAGATCCAGTAGCGCCGCCCGTCGAGCCCCGTCTCGACCTCGGGCTCCTCGACGTCGTACTCGTCCCGGATGTCGCCGACGATCTCCTCGAGCACGTCCTCGATCGTGATGAGTCCGGCCGTCCCCCCGTACTCGTCGGAGACGATCGCGATGTGCGTCCGGCTCGCCTTGAAGTCGCGGAGCTGCGCGTCGATCGTCTTGGTCGCCGGGATGAACACCGGGGGGCGGGCGATGGACAGCCACCCGCCCTCCGGCTCCTCGTCCGCGATCACGGCCGGCAGCAGGTCCTTGGCGTAGAGCACGCCGACGATCTCGTCGATCGACTCCTCGTACACCGGGAAGCGCGCGTGCTCGGAGCTGCGCACGCGGTCCACCACCTCCGACCAGGGCGTGTCGCGGTCGATGCCCACGATGTCCACGCGCGGGACCATGACCTCGCGCACCTCGGTGTCGCCGAGCGAGAAGACGCCCTCGATCAGCGCCTCCTCCTCGTTGCTCACGTCCGCCTCGGCGGCGACGACCTGCCGGAACTGCTCCGCCGTCGCCTCCCGCTCCTCCTCCCGGCGCGCGGGCGGCGGCAGGAGGCGGCGAAGCAGGGCGTCGAGGCGCGCGCCGAGCCAGACGGCGGGGGCGAGCGCGACCTCGAGCCCGCCGACGAGCGGCGCCAGCCGCAGCGCCGCGCTCGCGCCGAGGACGTCGCCGAGGGCGCGCGCGGCGCTCTCCACGACCGACACGGCGAGCACGGCGACGAACGCCACGATGAGCGCCGCGTCCGTGCGAGTGCGCGTCGCGAGGTCGAAACCGACCGCGACACCGACGCCGGCCGCCAGCAGCGCGGCGACGCGGGCGAAGGAGAGGGTGCGGTGCAGCCGCTCCCGGTCGGCGTAGATGAGCGCGAGGCGCGGGTCCCCCTCCGCCTCGTCGCCGTCCAGGGAGAGGAGCGCCCCGTCGGCGGCGGCGCAGAGGGCGGAGAGCGCCGCGGCCGACGCCGCCACCGCGAGGACGGCGGCGTTCACGGCGCGCTCCCCTTCGCGGACGTGCTCGGCCCCTTCCGCGCAACCCGGCGCGAGGCGGGCGCGAGGAAGTAGCGCCGCACGAGCTGCTCCTGGCGCCGCCACATCTCCGACCCCTCGCGCTCCTCCCCCTCGGGATGGTCGTAGCCGAGCACGTGCAGCGTGCCGTGGACGACCAGGCGCGCGACCTCCTCGCGCACCCCAACGCCGTGGCGGCGGGCGTTGTCGCGCGCCACCTCCGGGCTGATGTACACGTCGCCCACCACGCCCTCGCGGCCGGCCGCGGCGAAGCCGAAGGAGATGACGTCCGTCGCCCCGCGGTGCCCGAGGTGCGCCCGGTTGAGCCGCGCGATCGCCGGCGCCGAGACGAAGGCGATCGAGAGCATCGCGTCGCGCACCCCCTCCGCGGCGAGCACCCGGCGCGCCAGGTCGGCCGCGCGCGTCGCCGAGATCGGCGGTCGTACGCCGTCGGCGGAGACGTCCACGGCCAGGCTCATACCGAGGCGAACTCCGCCGACACCCCGCCGCTCGCCGCGGGGTAGTCGAGCCGGTGGTGGTGCTGCGCGATCAGCATCCGCGCGAACTGCTCCTTCACGATCTCGAGCTGGCGCAGCGTCAGCGGCGCGTCGCGGAGCTGCCCCTGCTCGATCCGCTGTCGCACGATGTGGTCGATGACGTCGCGGATCTTCTGCGGGGTCGGGTCATGCAGGACGCGCACCGACGCTTCGACGCCGTCGGCGAGCATGCACACCGCCGTCTCCGCCGTCTGCGGCGCCGGTCCCGGATATGCGAACTCGGCCGGGTTCACCTGGCCCCCGTCGCGCTCGCGCGCCTTCTCCATGAAGTAGCTGATCTGCCCCGTGCCGTGGTGCTCGGTGATGAAGGCGCGCACCGCCTTCGGCACGCCGAACTCCTCCGCCAGCTCGACGCCGTCACGCACGTGGTTGCGGATGATCGCCGCGCTCGTGGACGGCTTGAGCTTGTCGTGCGGGTTGCGCCCCTTCGCCTGGTTCTCGACGAAGTACTGCGGCTTCTTGAGCTTCCCGATGTCGTGGTAGTAGGCGCCGACGCGTGCCAGCAGCCCGTTCGCGCCGATCGCGTTGCATGCGGCCTCGGCGAGGTTCGCCATGACGATCGTGTGGTTGTAGGTGCCCGGCGCCTCGAGGCTCAGCCGCTGCATCAGCGGCCGGTTGAGGTCCGACCACTCGAGCAGCTTGGGGTAGGTGTCGATCCCGGTCAGCTTCTCGGCGAACGGCAGGAGCATGAGCGCGAGCGCCACCGACGCCACCGCGTTCGCCGCGCCCCACGCCCCGCTGCGGAAGATCTCCGCCGCCGGCCAGTCGAGCGTCAGCCCGATCGCCACCGCCGCGAGCAGATAGGCCGCCGTCACCGAGGCCATCGGGTAGAGCGCCTCGTCGCGGCGCCGGATGACGCGCGCGCCGAACGCCGCCGCCACGCCGCCGATGAGGTTGATGAAGAGCGCGTTCGTCCCGCGGAAGGCGCTCTGCCCGCCGATGAGCACGGCGAGCACCATGGCGGCGATGAGGCTGATGCGCGGGTCGAAGAGCACGCAGAACAGGATCGCCGCGAGCGCCACGGGGATCAGCTCCGGGAGCACGGGCTCGCGGTGCGAGAGCAGCGCGGCGATCGCGCACACGAGCGCGAAGATCGCGGCGAAGAAGGCCAGCGCGCGGAAGGAGCGGTAGAGCTGCGGCCGGAAGAGCAGCAGCGTGATGCCGAAGATCGTGATCACGAGCGCGTTGAACAGCACGGCCCCGACGACCCGTCCCGGCGCGTGCTCGGGAACGTTGCGGCGCTGCACCTCGTCGCGCAGGGCGCGCATCTTCTCGTGCTCCTCGCGCCCCACGACCTCGTGCGCGCCGACGATCTTCTCGCCGGCCCGCACCTCGTACTTCCGCACGTTCACCGAGCGTTGCAGGTCCTGCCGCCGCCGCTCGGTGGTCACCCGGTCGTAGACCAGCGTCGGGCGGAAGAAGGCGCCCAGGAGCTGCACGTACAGCGCGTCCCCGATCGCCGAGTTCGGGTCGGGGTGCATCAGGCGCGCCCGCGCCACGAGCGACGGGAAGGTGAGGACGCTGTCCGAGGGCGTCGGCCGCTCGCTCTCCCCCCGGCGGACGTTCACCGTCGGGCCGGCGGCGTCGAGCGCGCTGGAGCTGGCGACGCCGGCGGCGAGCCAGCGGTCGAACGTCCGTTCGATCGCACCGACCATCGCCGTCCGCCGCGGGGCGGAGGTGAGATAGGCGGCCTCCTCGGCGGTGAGCTGCACGCCCCGGTCGGACGCCGCGCGCAGCACCGCGGCGGCGCGCGTCGCCTCGTCGCCCGGCGTCCGGGCGGCCGCGGCGACCGCGTCGCCGAAGTCGCGCAGCGCGGCGCGCGCCGTGTCGAGCGCGGCGGGCGCGGACGCGAACAGCGGCACCACGGAGCGGGCCATATCGTCGCGCTCGCGCATCAGCTCGGCCTCCGACTTCGGCACCGCGAAGGCGAAGGGCGCGATCACGTTGTCCGGGGCCACGGAGCCGGCTTCCAGCAGCGGGAAGTCGACCGCCGGCGAGGCCGGGAACAACAGATAGGTGAGCAGCGCGAGCGCGAGCGCGAGGAGGAGCCGCGGCGCGTGGAAGCGCAACGACTCGGCCGCGCCGCCGGTGTCCTCCGACGCGCCGTTCCGCTCGAGCTGCGACCAGAGGTTCACGGGCGCTCAGTCGCCGGAGTCGTCCGCGTACGCCTTGATGATCTCGCGCACGAGGCGGTGGCGGATGACGTCGGTCTCGTTGAAGTAGTGGAACTCGATCCCGTCGATGCCGGGGAGGATGCGCTCGACCTGCATGAGCCCCGACTGCTCGCGCGACGGGAGGTCGATCTGCGTCTTGTCACCGGTGATCACGATCTTCGAGTTCACGCCGAGCCGCGTCAGGAACATCTTCATCTGCGCGTTCGTCGCGTTCTGCGCCTCGTCGAGGATGACGAAGGCGTCGCCGAGCGTGCGGCCGCGCATGAAGGCGAGCGGCGCGATCTCGATGGTGCGCGTCTCGAGCGCCTTCTGCACGCGCTCCGGCGGCATCATCTCGTCGAGCGCGTCGTAGAGCGGGCGCAGGTAGGGGTCCACCTTGGCCTGCATGTCGCCCGGCAGGAAGCCGAGGCTCTCGCCGGCTTCCACCGCGGGGCGGGCGAGCACGATGCGCCGCACGCGCTTGCGCGCCAGCGCGTCGACGGCGGCCGCGACGGCGAGGTAGGTCTTCCCCGTCCCCGCCGGCCCGATCCCGACGACGATGTCGTTGTCGGCGATCTTCTGGAGGTACTCTCCCTGCCCCGGCGTCTTCGCCTGGATGATCTTGCGCACGCCCGGCAGGGCGATGCGCTGCGCGTCGCCCGGCAGCCCGACGCCGTCCCCGGCCGGCCCGCCCTCCTCGCTCATGCGGAGCACGTCGTCCGTGCTGAACGGGATGCGCTGCCGCGCCTGGTCGATCATCCGCTGCGCCACCGGGAGCGCGCGCTCCACGGCCTCCGCCGGGCCCGACAGCGTCATCGTGTCGCCGCGCAGGCCGACCTTCACGCCCGAGAGGCGCGAGAGCTCGACCAGGTTCCCGTCGTTGACGCCGGCGAGGGTGAGGAGGTCGGCGCCCTCGGTGGAGAGCTTCTGCGTCGTCGCGGCGCCGTCGCTCACTCGTTCGCTCCGTCAATGGTCAAATGCAGCTCCTGCAGGTCCTGCGGTGGCACCGCCGTCGGCGCGCCCTCGAACAGGGCGCGCGCGGCGGTCGTCTTGGGAAACGCGATCACGTCGCGCAGCGAGGCGGCGCCGGAGAGCAGCATCGTGATCCGGTCGAAGCCGAGCGCGATCCCGCCGTGCGGCGGCGCGCCCGCGCGCAGCCCCTCGAGGAGGAAGCCGAAGCGCGCCTGCGCCGTGGCCTCGTCGATCCCGAGCAGGCCGAAGATCCGCGCCTGCACCGCGGGGTCGCTGATGCGGATCGAGCCGCCGCCGAGCTCGGTGCCGTTCAGCACCACGTCGTAGGCGAGCGCCCGCGCCTCGTGGGGGGCGGTGGCCAGCTTGCCGACGTCGTCCGGGTGTGGCGACGTGAACGGGTGGTGGACGGCGCCCAGGCCCCCACTCTCCGCCTCGCGCTCGAACATCGGAAAGTCGGTGACCCAGAGGAACTCGAGCGCCCCCTCGGGGACGAGCTCGAGCCGCCGCGCCAGCTCCTGCCGCACGCGGTCGAGCGCCGGGCTCGTCACCCGGTCGGCCGCTGCCGCGAACAGCGCGAGCTCCCCCTCGCGGAGGCCGAGCCGCGCGGCGGCGTCGGCCGGCAGGAACTTCGCCGCCGGTCCCTCGAGCGCGCCGTTGACGAGCTTCATGCGCAGCAACCCCGCGACTCCCGCCGACTTGGCGAGCGCCTCGATCTCGTCCACCTGCTTGCGCGACAGCGCGGCGCCGCCGGGCACGCGGATCCCGCGCACCCGTCCACCCTGCTCGAGCGCCGAGCGCGTGATGCCGAACTCCGCGCCCCGGAAGACGTCGCTCGCGTCGAAGATCTCGAGGCCGTAGCGCAGGTCGGGGCGGTCGGAGCCGTAGCGCTCCATCGCCTCGCGATAGCTCATGCGCCGGAAGGGGGTCGCGATCTCGACCCCGCGCTCGGCCCACAGGGCCCGCAGCAGCCCCTCCGTCAGCGCGTAGATGTCCTCGGGGGTCACGAACGAGGCTTCGACGTCGATCTGCGTGAACTCAGGCTGGCGGTCGGCGCGCAGGTCCTCGTCGCGGAAGCAGCGCGCGATCTGGAAGTAGCGGTCGAACCCGGACACCATCAGGAGCTGCTTGTAGAGCTGGGGCGACTGCGGCAGCGCGTAGAACTCCCCGGGGTGCACCCGGCTCGGCACCAGGTAGTCGCGCGCCCCCTCGGGCGTCGGCTTGGTCAGGATCGGCGTCTCCACTTCCAGGAAGCCCCGCCCGCTCAGGTAGGCGCGCGCCGCCTGCAGCAGCCGGTGCCGGAGGATGATGTTCTCCTGCAGCTCCGGGCGGCGCAGGTCGAGGAAGCGGTGACGCAGGCGCAGCTCCTCGGCGGCCAGCTTCTCGGTGCGCCCACGGGCGACCGGGATGGCGGGCGTCTCGGCGGGGCCGACGACCTCGATCGAGGTCCCCCGCAGCTCCACGTCCCCCGTGCCCATCTCCGGGTTGCGCTGATCGGCGGGACGGGCGACGACGGTGCCGCCGACGAGCACCACGCTCTCGGCGCCGACGCGTGATGCTGCCTCGACGACCTCCGGCGAGGTGTGCTGCGGGTCGAACGACACCTGCACGATGCCCGCGCGGTCGCGGAGGTCGAGGAAGAGGATCCCGCCGAGGTTGCGGCTGCGGTGCACCCAACCGCCGAGCCGGACGGCGCGGCCGACGTCCTCGGCGCGCAGCGAGCCGCCGAGCGTGGAGCGGCGGGTGGTGGCGAAGACGTCGTCCGTCGCCGGGGACTCGACGGTCGTGGTAGGGAGGGACGCGGTGTGCTGGTCGATGCTCACGAGAGGTGCTCTGGTCGCTCTGGTCGGGCGCGGGCGCCCACTACTATGGGCCGGGCGCCGCGAAGGCGCCCGGAACGGCGGAGGGCCGCGACGCGGCGCCGGCTCCGGGAATGGCGATGGCCGCCCGCGCCAGGGCGGGCCGGCGTACGCTCGCGCTCACGCCGCCTCCGATGCCCGGACGACGTCGAGGAACTCTTCGGGCGTGCGAGCGGCGCGCAGCGCCGAGCGCAGCGAATCACGGCGGAGGAGACGCGAGATTCGGGCGAGCGCCTTGACGTGCGCCCCGGCGGCGCTCTCCGGCCCGACGAGCAGGAAGAAGAGCTGCACCGGCTGCCCGTCCAACGCGTCGAACTCCACCGGCATCGGGGCGACGCCGGCGGCCATGACGAGCTGGTCGATGAAGGGGGTCTTGCCGTGCGGGATGGCCACGCCGGCGCCGATGCCCGTGCTCAGCTCGCGCTCCCGGTCACGGACGGCATCAAGGACGGCCTCCACCGCGGCGGGCTCGCGATTCTGCGTCGCGAGCTCCACGAGTTCGCGGAGAAGGTCGTCCTTCGTGCGGCTGCCGAGCGGGACCTTGACGCGGTCCTCGGACAGCAGCTCAGAGAGAAGCACTCGGGCTCCGTAAGGGCATATCGGATGGCGAAATTTAATGCTCCGGCTGGGCACAAGGAAGGCACTCGCTTGACCGTCGCGCTCCGGGCCGGTAACCTCAACCCAATGCGCCGCTTGATTTTCGCCACGCGTTCCGGTGCCGCGCGCGCCGCGGCGGGCGCCGCTGGTGCGGCCGCGCTGTCGGCGCTGCCGACGGCGGCTGTCGCGCAGTGGGTACCCGGCCGCGACCTCTTCGACCTCCCCCTCGGTACCCTGGCGGAGGCGCCGGCACTGGCGAGCCTGGCGGGCGTCGGTCTCTGGAATCCGGCGGCGATCGAGCTGCCGGGCGGCGCTCGGGGGCGGCTCGGAGTCGCCGCGCTCCGGACGGCGGCCGAGCAGGGCATCTCGGCGCAGCTCGTCGGCGGCGCGGTGGCGGTGCGCGGCGGGATCACCGCCGGCCTCTCCGTGGCGCGCGCCTCCGTCGCCGACCTCGTGCGCACGGGGAACGACCCGCAGTCGCTCGGCGACATCAGCTATTCGACGACGCTGCTCTCGGCGATGCTGGCGCGCCGGTCGCCGTCGCACGTCGTCACGGGACTCGCGCTGCGCTACCGGAGCGGGGTGCTCGAGGGGACCAATCGCGGCGCGGTCGGGATCGACGGGGGCGTGCTCGTCGACGGACTCCTCGGGCGAGACGGCCGGGTCGCGCTGTCGAGCTTCCTCTGGAGCCCGGGCAACCGCGACGACGAGCGCGCGACCTACACGGGCGCGGCGGACCTCCGCGTGGCCGGACCCGGCGCCGGGCGCGAGCTCCGCGGCGGCTACTCGTACCTCGTCACCGAGCACGGGCCGCGCGAGCACTTCGGCTTCGTCTCCGGCCGCTACGGCGCGCTGCTCGGCCGCGTCGGCGCCGCGCGCTCGACCACCTTCGGCCAATCGCGCTGGCGGCTCCGTCTGGGCGTCGGCGTGTATTATGCTCGCTACGCGGTGGGCGTCGCGCGCGAGGAGACGGGCGCCGGACTTCCCGCCACCTATCAATTCAGCCTCAGCTCGACGATCAAGTGAGCAGCAGACGCGAGATGAACCGCGGCGGGACCGATCTCGGCGCACCGCCGCCGGCGGCCCCCGCCGCCGACGACACGGCCGGCCGGGCGCCGCTCCCCGTGCTCGGCGCGAGCCGGCGCGACGCCCCTGGGGCGCCGGCGAAGGAGAACCTCCTGAACCTCACCCCGGAGGCCGCCGAGGCGCGTCTGCGCGAGTTCATGGCGGCCAACGGCCAGCCGGCGTACCGGGCCGGTCAGGTGGCGCGGCGGCTCTGGGTCAACCCGGCGCCCGACTTCGCCGCCATGACGGAGCTGCCGGCGGCGCTCCGCGCGCTCCTCGACACCTACTTCTCGATCCCGCGCCTCGCCCTCGCCGCGCGCCAGCAGTCGAGCGACGGGACGCAGAAGTTCCTCTTCCGGCTCGCCGACGGCGAGGCGATCGAGACCGTCGCCATCCCCGAGGGGAACCGGATGACGCTGTGCATCTCGTCGCAGGCCGGGTGCGCGCTCAAGTGCTCCTTCTGCTCCACCGGTGTGATGGGCTTCTCGCGGAACCTCGAGGTGCACGAGATCGCCGGCCAGGTGCGCGAGCTCGAGCTCCTCGACCCGCCCATCGAGGCGACGAACATCGTCTTCATGGGTATGGGGGAGCCGCTGATGAATTGGAAGGCGGTGGACCCGACGCTCACCATCCTCAACAGCCCCGCGGGGCTCGGGATCGGCGCCCGTCACATCACGATCTCCACCGTCGGCGTGCTGCCGGGCATCGTCGCGCTCGGCGAGCGCCCCGAGCAGTTCCGCCTCGCGATCTCGATCCACGCGCCCACCGACGAGCTGCGCCGGCAGCTCATGCCGATCAACACGAAGTACCCGCTCGCCGACGTCATCGAGGCGGCGCGCGTCTTCGACCGCCGCGTGACGTTCGAGTACGTCATGCTCGGCGGCGTCAACGACCGCGTCGAGCACGCGCTCCAGCTCGCGCGGCTGGCGACGGAGTGCCGCGCCTTCGTGAACCTGATCCCGCTCCACCCCGGGGGCGCGTTGGGCTTCCACCCGACCCTGCCGGACGGGATCAACGACTTCGCGCGCGAGCTGCGCCGCGAGGGGGTCGAGGTGGCCGTGCGGAAGAGCCGCGGCATCGACATCGCCGCGGCGTGCGGGCAGCTACGGGTAGAACGGCTCGGCCGGCGGGCGCCACGACGCGCCGAGCAGCACGGTGACGTCCAGGTAGCGTGAGCTGTCGGGGCGGGACTCCACCCGCCCCCCGCCGAGCGCCTGCGCCACGAGCCTCGCCCACTCCGGGTGCCCCGAGCGGTCGAGGACGACGACGCTGTCCGACTGCCGTGCGGTCGTCCCGACCTCCACCACGTCGAAGCCGCGGTCGCGAAGCTGCAGCGTGGCGCGCCGCGCCAGCCCGCGCGTCTTCGTCGCGTTGAGCACCTCGACGCGGATCCTCGTCCCTTCCGGCGCCCGCGCCTCGCGCCGCAGCAGCGACGCCCCGGGGATCGCGACGCGCCTCCGGCCGCCGGCGACCTGCGCGTCGCGCCGGCGCCACGCGAGCGCCGAGAGCCCGACGAGCAGCACGAGCGCCGCGCCGACGAGCAGGGCGCGGCGCGAGCGTCGCGGCGCGCGGGGGGAGGGGGGCAGCGGGTCGGGCACGCTCATCGGACCTCGTTCCACATCGCCACCGTCTGCGAGAAGAGCGTCTTTCCCTCCCGCAGCGACCACTCCAGCCGCTGCCGCACCACCTGCCGGAACACGCCCTCGAAGTCGTGCGGCGCGTGCGCCGCGAGGAACGCCCGGTCGGCCCGCGAGAACTTGCGCCCCGGCTCCAGGAAGTCGGCCATGAACAGCGCGCGTCCCACGCGCGCCCAGCCGGCGTTCCCCACGGTGTGCCAGCGCACCGCCTCGAGCACCGCCTCGCGCCGCTCCCCCTCCGCGCGCAGCCGCTCGGCCGCCGCCGGCCCGTGCAGCATCTCCGCCGGCAGCGCAGCCGCGTCCCCGCCGAGCGACGCGGCCGCGAGCCGGCGCAGCTCCCCCTCGTCGGCGTCCCGGAGCGCGTCGTGCCAGCGGCCCGCGTCGTGCCAGGCGCGCGCCTCGTCGGCCGGCAGCGCCAGCTCGGCCGCCCAGCCGTCGAGCAGCGCCGTCACGCGGGCGATGTGCGCGCGGCGCTTCTCCCCGACGCACGCCCACACGGGCAGCTCGGGGGCGCGCGGCGCGGCGTCAGTCGAGGCCACGGCGCTCGTACGGCTCGAGCACGGCGTGGTTACGGACGCTCACGCGCGACACGTAGTTCCACCCCTTCAGCTCCGTGCCCCGCCCTACCGTCGACTCCACGATGCGCGTGTGCGGACCGATGACGCACTCGCTCCCGATGACCGTGGACCCTTCGAGCACCGCGCCCGGATAGACGAGCGTGTCGGCGCCGATGCGGACGTCCACGTCCACCCAGCTCGTCTCCGGGAGGAGGAAGCTCACTCCCACCGACTCGTGGCGGCGGATGAGCCGGTCGCGGATCGCGACGGCGGCCACGGAGAGCGTCCGCCGGTCCACGACGCGCAGCGTCTCGTGCGGCTGCGTGGGCGCCACGCGCGACGCGCCGAGCGGGTGCCGCGGATCGTCCGCCGAGGCGATCGCGGGCCCCTCCCCCGCGACCGCGACGCGCGGCTCGTACTCGGCCCCCTCGCCGAGCAGCGTCGCGACCCCCGACTCACCCGCGCGCAGCAGCCGCGCCACCGTCGAGGGGGTGATGAGTGGCGCGGCGCCGTCGACGAGCACCTTGAGCCCCGGGGACGTGACCGCGACGCGCAGCGAGCGCGCCTCCTCGCCCGCGTCCACCGCGATGTAGTGCACGTTCGGGAGCTCCGGGCCGATGGAGAGCGGCACCGAGGCGTGATGCAGCACGCTCACCTCGTCCGGCGCGGGCGCGGTGTCGAGGAGCGCACGCACCACGTGCCACACGATGGGGCGTCCGGCGAGCGGGTGCTGGTAGACGCTCACGCGCGAGCGGAAGAGCTCGTTCGCGTCGAGCGCGGCGACGACGGCGTGCCAGCGCATCAGCCGCCGAGGACGAGGTTGTCGAGAAGGCGGGTCGCGCCCACGCGGGCGGCGAGGAGCACCACGCTCCCCCGCTCGGTGCGCTCGACCGGCTCGAGCCGCTCGGGGTCCACGACCGCGAGATAGTCGACCACGATCCCTCCCTCGCCCTCGAGCACGGCGAGGCCGACGCCGCGCAGCGCCGCCGCCGAGCGCTCGCCGGCGTCGAAGGTGGCGGCGACGGCGCGCAGCGACCGCGAGAGGGCGACCGCCCGCCCGTGCTGCTCGGGCGACAGATAGCTGTTCCGGCTCGACAGCGCGAGCCCGCTCGGCTCGCGCACCGTGGGCGCGACGACGATCTCGACCGGGAAGTCGAGGTCGCGCACCATCGCCCGGACGAGCGCCGCCTGCTGGAAGTCCTTCTGGCCGAAGACCGCCACGTCGGGGAGGAGGATGTTGAACAGCTTCGCCACCACGGTGAGCACGCCCGCGAAGTGTCCCGGGCGGACCTCCCCTTCCCAGCGCGCGTCGAGCCCAGCCGGCACCACGGTCACGACGCGCCCCTCCGCGTACATCTCCTCCCGCGAGGGCGTGAAGAGCAGGTCGACACCGCGCGACGCCGCCTTCGCGGCGTCGCCCGCGGCGTCGCGCGGGTAGCGCGAGAAGTCCTCGCTCGGGCCGAACTGGAGCGGGTTGACGAAGATGCTCATCACCACGAAGTCGGCGCGGCGGCGCGCCTCGTCCACCAGCCGGAGGTGCCCCTCGTGGAGGAATCCCATCGTCGGGACGACGCCGACGCGGGCGCCGCGCGCCCGCGCCTCGGCGATCGCGCGGCGCGCCTCGGCGACGGTGCGCGCGATCGGCGGCGCCGCCGGCGCGGCGGCCGCGTCAGAAGCTGTGGTCGGCATCGGGATAGCTTCCGCCGCGCACCTCGTCGCCGAAGCGCCGCACGGCGGCTCGTACGTCGTCCGCCATGGACGCGTACCTCTTGAGGAACTTGGGGGAGAAGCCGTCGTTCAGCCCGAGCAGGTCGGGGAGGACGAGCACCTGCCCGTCGCACGCCGCGCCGGCGCCGATGCCGATCGTGGGGATGGAGATCGCCTCGGTGACGCGGGCCGCGACGTCGGCCGGCACGAGCTCGAGGACGAGGGAGAACGCGCCGGCGTCCTCGAGCCGCCGCGCGTCATCGACGAGCCGCCCCGCGCCGGCCGCGTCGCGCCCCTGGACGCGGTGGCCGCCGATCGCGTTGACCGACTGCGGCGTGAAGCCGAGGTGCCCCATCACCGGCACGCCGAGGCGGACGACGGCGCGCACGGCGGCGGCGATCCCGTCGTCTCCCCCCTCGACCTTGACCGCCTGCGCCCCCGACTGCTGTACGGCGCGTCCGCAGTTGCGCACCGCCTCCTCGACCGAGACCTGGTAGGTGAGGAACGGCATGTCGACGATGACCAGCGCGCGCGGCGCCCCGCGGCACACCAGCGTCGCGTGATAGATCATCTGATCGAGCGTGACCCCGACGGTCGAGTCGAGCCCCGCCACCACGCTGGCCAGCGAGTCGCCGACGAGGATCGCGTCCACCCCCGCCGAGTCCACCAGGTGCGCGAACAGCGCGTCGTAGGCCGTGACGACGACGAGCTTCTCCCCCGCCCCTTTCTTCCGCGCGAAGTCGCGCACCGTCGTGCGGCGCGTCTCGGTGTGGGTGCTCACGCGCGCGCCTCCGTGTCGTCCGCCGCGTCGTCCGCCGCGCCCGCCGGCCCCGCGAGCACGCGCGCGGCGACGCGCCTCGCCTCGGCGAGCTCGCGCTGCCAGAAGTCGCGGTTCGGGAGCTCCGGGTGCGGCACCGTGAGGTCCGCGTCGCTTGCCGTACGTCGCTCGTAGGTCACGATGTCGAGGTCGAGGGTACGCGGCCCCCAGCGCAGCGTGCGCACGCGGCCGGCCGCCTGCTCGATGCGCTGCAGCTCGCCGAGCAGCTCGCGCGGGGAGAGTGCCGTCTCCAGCGCGACGATCTGGTTGAGAAAGGCCCCCTGCTCCACCGGGCCGACGGGCGCCGTCTCCTCCACCGCCGAGGCGCCGAGGAGTCGCGTCCGCTCCAGCGCGCCGAGCGCGGCGCGGGCCGCCGCGAGATGGGCCGCACGGTCCCCGAGGTTGGAGCCGAGCGCGACGTAGGCGACGTCGCGCCCGCCGTCCGGCGCGAAGCGATCGTGCGCCATGTCAGCCACCTCCGGGCGCGCCGGCGGCCGCCGCGCCGCGCCGGCCGCGCTCGATCACGACCTGCGCGTACGCCAGCGGCCCCGGGAGCGCCACGTGTGGCTTGCGCACCGCGACCCGCGCGCCGACCACGCGCTCGGTGGCGAGCGCCCCGGCCGCCACCCGGTCGGCGACCTCCTCGAGGTAGCCGACGTGCCCGGCCGCGAACACCGCGGCGGTCGCCTCGTAGAGCGTCCGGTAGTCCACCACGCCCTCCTCCGCCCGCGCCGCCGGCGCCACCCACACCGTGAGATCCACCTCGACCGGCTGGCGGATCTCGTGCTCGTGGGGGAGCACGCCGATGTGCGCGTGGAAGCGCATCCCGCTCAGGGTGATCTCGGTCTCGCGCGTCGGCACGGCGGGAAGGTAAGGGGTGCGAACGGCGCGGGAAAGCGGGGCGCGTGCGGCGGGGTACGGGTCCTCGGGGCGAGATTCGGGCGCGGGCCGGCGGGGCGCGCGGCGCTACCTTCCCGGCGGGGGGGCCCCCCCGCGCCCAGGCCCGTCAGCTCACGCTCGTGATCCGCCTCGTCAGATCCCCGAGGTAGACGGCGACGCTCCGCAGCTCGTCGGTCGCCCCCTCCAGCTCCCGCAGTGCCGTCGCCTGCTCCGAAGCGTACCCGCTCGCGCCCTCGGCGCCCGCGCGGTTGCGCCGCGAGATGTCGGCGATGCGCGTCACGCGCTCGCGCAGCCGGCCGAACTCCTGCTCCTGGTCGCGCGACACGTGGGCGATCCGCTCCGCCCGGGTGAAGCTCGACGCCGTGCTCTCGACGATCGTATCGAGCGCCCCGAGGGCCGCCTCCGAGAGCGTCTCGACGTCGCTCACCATCCCCTGGCCGCGCTGCATCTGCTCCCCCACGCGGCGCATCTGCTGGTCGAACCCGGCGACGATCTCGGCGACGTCGGCCGACGCGCGGGCGCTCTGCTCGGCGAGCTTGCGCACCTCGTCGGCGACGACGGCGAAGCCCCTCCCGTGCTCGCCCGCGCGCGCCGCCTCGATCGCCGCGTTCAGCGCCAGCAGGTTCGTCTGCTCGGCGAGCTCGCGGAGCACGAGGATGAACTCCGACACGCGTCGGGTCGCGCGCGCGAGGTCGCCGATCTCCACCGCGCTCTCGGCGACGAACCCCTTGGCGTCCACGAGGCGCTCGATCGCGTGCGCGATCGTCCGCCGGTGCTCGGTCGCGATCGACGACGCGCGGCGGATCGCCGCCGCCGCGTCGCCGCCGTCGCGCGCCACCCCCACCGTGACCTCGTGCATGGCCAGCGCCGTCTCCAGGCTCCGCCCCACCTCCTCGCTCTCCTCCGCGATGCCGCGCGAGATGTCCGCGATGTTGCGCGCCACGGCCTCCCCGCCGCCGCGGAGCTGACGCGCCGACTCGCTCAGCGTGTCGAGCTGGTCGCTCACCCGCTGGACCGCCTCGAGCAACGGCTGCCGCAGCTCGTGGATGTGGATCGTCGTCGCCAGCTGGCTCGCGAAGCGCCGGAGGAGCGCGACCTCCTTGTCGGCGTAGGTGCCGGGCTTGGCGTGCTCGAGCTCGACCAGGCCGACGTTCCGGTCGCCGAAGCGGAGCGGAAGCACGACGAAGCTGCGCGCACCCTGCCCGTCGGTCTGGACGCGCGGATCCCGCCGGCCGTCGGCCACGGCGACGGCGTCGCCACACTCCAGCGCGAGCTGACGCAGCCGGGCACCGACCGCCGGCGGCGCCTCGGGCCGCTCCAGCAGCCCTGCTCCCGTGCGGTAGACGACGGCGGGCGCGCCGTCGTGCATGCGCAGGATCCGCAGGTCGCCCCAGTCCACCAGCCGGTGCGCCAGGCGCTCGATGCGCCGGAACCCCTCCTCGAGGCTGACGTCGGACGACACGACCTGCTCCATCGCGTGGATCTTGTTCAGCTCCTCGGCGGCGATCGACTCCTCGAGGATCCGCTTCAGGAGCAGCCCGGCGAAGGCGAGGACCAGCGACACGACCCCGAACGCGATCCATCCCACCTGGACGATGGTCAGCACGGCGATCGCGATCGCGCCCGTGCCGATGCCGAAGGTGAGGACCTCGTAGCGCAGGATGAGCGACTTCTCCTCCGGCAGGAGCTTGTCGCGCCAGAGGAGGGTGAAGTAGAGCAGGGCGCGGCTCGCCAGGAAGTGGACCGACACGAACGCGGCCGCCGCCGGCAGCGCCTCGGCGCTGAGCGCGGTCACCCCGGCCGCGCTCATCGCGAGCGAGAAGAACCCGTAGGCCGCGGCCAGCGCGACGACCTCGCGCCCGGCGTTGATCCACGCGAACTCCGCCGTCTTGCGCAGCAGCACCAGGTCCGCGGCCAGCACTCCGCAGTACAGCGCGAGCGCCGTGGGCGGCGCGCCGACGACGAGCGCGCCGCCCACGGCGACGATGCCGAGCAGGTTGAGCGCCGAGTACTTGGTGAGCGCGATCTGGTAGGCCCGCAGCGCCACCGTCGCGGCGAACATCAGGAGCACCGCGTACGCGCTCGCGCCGAGCCGCGCGCCGTCGAAGGCGAGCATCGCGAGGAGCACCACCGAGCCGGTGACGCCGAGCCCCCGCGTGTACACCTTGAGAATGCGACTCATGGGCGCGCCTTACGCCTGATCGATCGCTCGTCGAAGCTCCCGCGCCAGCCGCGTCGCCGACGCCACCCCCTCCTCTTCCGCCGCGCGCACGATCGCGCTCCCCACCACGACGCCGTCGGCGAGCGCCGCGACCGCGCGCGCCTGCTCCGGCCGCGCGATCCCGAAGCCGACGCAGATCGGCAGCGCGGTCGCGCCGCGCAGCGCGGCCACCGTCGCCGGCAGCTCGGGCGGGAGCTCGGCCCGCTCGCCGGTCACGCCGAGCCGGCTGATCAGGTAGACGAAGCCGCCGCCGTGGCGGCCGATCTCCGCCATGCGGTCGGGCGGCGTCGTCGGCGCGACCAGCCGCACGAAGTCGAGCGGCCCACCCCCGAGCCACGCCTCGCGCTCCGGGTCGGCGCCCACCGGCAGGTCGGTGATGAGCACCCCGTCGCAGCCCGCGCGCGCCGCGCGCCCGAGGGCGCTCGGGCCGGCGGTGAGGACGGGATTCAGGTAGCTGAACAGCACCACCGGCACCTCGAGCGCGGCGCGCTCGACGAGCTCCAGCGTCCGCGCCAGGCTCACCCCGTGGGCGAGCGCGCGCTGCGAGCTGGCCTGGATCACCGGGCCGTCGGCGAGCGGGTCGGAGAACGGCACGCCGACCTCGAGCACGTCGGCGCCGGCGTCGGCGAGTCCGCGCAGGAGGTCGACCGACCGCGCCGGGTCGGGGTGCCCGGCGGTCGCGTAGCAGACGAGCGCCCGGCGCCCCTGGCGCGCGAGGTCGGCGAAGCGGCGCTCGATCCGTCCCCGGCCGTGCGCGGCGTGGGCGGCGGGCGCCGCGTCAGACGAAGTAGTCACCGATGTTGATGCCGTAGCGGTCGGGGTTCTCGGTCTTGATGATCGTGCGCCGGAACCCGCCGGACTCGTTCTGCTCCGCGAGGTCCACCAGGTGCCCGGGGTTCAACACGTTGCCGCGGTCGTCGCTCACGACGCGCACGATCGGCCGCGAGACCATCTCGGCGATGGGGTTCACGGCGTGCACGATCCCGAGCTCGAAGGTGTCGAGCACGACCAGCGTGCCGACGGGGTAGATCCCCGTCATGTTCACGAACGCCTTCACGACCACCTGGTCCATCCCGCGCCGCGGGTTGTCGCGCATCTCCTGCAGCACGGCGGCCGGGCTGAGCGGCTCGCTCTGGTAGGCGCGCCGCGAGGTCGCGGCGTCGAATCCGTCGGCGACGGCGACGATGCGGCTGAAGATACCCACGGTCCGCTCGCGCACGGGGCGCGGGTAGCCGGTGAGGTCCGCCTTCATGTGGTGCTCGAAGGCGACGACCATCGACCGGTAGGGGAGCTCCTGCTGGCCGCGCATCTGGAACAGCGCGAGCACGCCGAGCCACGGGTGCGCCGCGATGATGCGCCACTCGTCGTCGGTGAGCCCGGTGGACTTGTTGAGCACCTCGACGGGCACCCGCGACTTGCCGATGTCGTGGAAGAGCGCCGCGAGCCCGAGGTCGTAGAGCTGGAGCTTGGTGAGCCCGAGCCGGCGGCCGAGCGCGACGGAGAAGATGCAGACGTTGACGCTGTGCGTGAACGTGTACTCGTCGTAGTCGCGGATCGTCGTGAGCCCGACGAGCGACGTCTCCTCGTTCAGGATCTGGTCGACGATCCCCTGCACCACGCGCTTGATCTTCTTGATGTTCGGGCTCCGCCCCATGCGGACGGAGTTGATCACGTCCTTGGTCACGGCCACCGACTGCGCGTACGTGCGCTTGGCGGCGGCCTTGGCCAGCTCGCGGAACTCGCGGTCGTCGTCGGCGTCGCTGGGCGGGCCGAGCTCGAAGGCGCCGACCTTCGCGCCCTCGAGCCGGGCGCCGAGGTCGTTGAGGCGCTCGCGCGGGTCCTCGTGGCCGCTCGGCGCCTGGATCATCGAGAGGAGCACGAGCCACTCGCGCACCGGCGCCGCCTGCGTGAGGCGCAGCACGCCGACGCCCGCCTTCCGGCAGAGGGCGAGGAGGAAGCTGAAGCTCGCGTAGTTGTCGAGGTCCAGCCGGAGCCGCGTCGCGTTCAGGAAGATGAACTCCCCGGAGACGCGGAACTCGAGCTCGTGCTCGTGGTCGATGATGTCGCGCGTGATCGCCGTGAGCTCCTCGAGCGCCTTCTGCACGGCGGCGTTCTCGGTCGGGTAGAGCTTGATGGCGCGCAGCGCGCCGTAGAGCGCGAAGATGAAGGGGCGACCCTGCCGGCGGATGTACGCGTCGCTCCCGCGGTTGTCGAGCGTCTGGCCCACGCCCCCCGGGCCGCCGGGCGCCGCCGTCACGCGCCACCCCCGCGCAGCGCCTTGTTCACGGCGTTGCGCACGATGAGGTCCTTCTCGGCGGCGGCGCGCTGCAGCGTCGCGGCGGCGGCCGGCGTGCCGACGCGGCCGAGGGCGAGCGCCGCGCAGGCGCGGAACTCGGAGTCCTCCCGCCGCCCGAGGAAGCCACGGCCGTTGAGCAGCGCGTCGAGCAGCGGGACGCCGGCGTCGCCGCAGAGCGCCCCGTACGTCTCGAAGAACGCCATCTTCTCGGTGAGGTTGGATTCCCGCAGCGTCTTCCCCTTGACCGCGCTCTCGATCCGCGGCAGCGCCGCGCGGTGGCCGCGGGCGCCGAGCGCCCGCGCGGCGACGATGCGCACGTCGCGCTCGCCGTCCTCGACCGCGCGCTCGAGCGCCTGGAGCGCGCCGGGCGTGCCGATCTCGCCGAGCGCGGTGGCGGCCGCGAGACGGAGCGCGGGATCGGCGTCGGTGAGCGCCTTGCCGAGCGGGGCGACGGCGGCCGCGCTGCGCAGCCCGCCGGCGCGCCGCATCGCCTCGAGCACCACCTCGCGGCTCCCGGCGCCGATGAGGCGCACGAGCTCCGCGGTGTTCGCCGCCGCCAGTCGCGCCGCGGCCCCCTCGAGGAGCGGGCGGACGCGCGAGCCCTGGGTGCGCCCGAGCCAGCCGAAGATCGTGCCGAGCGCCGCCGGCCGCAGTTGCTCGAACAGCTCCGCCAGCTCGTTCGGCGGCGGCGGGTCGGCCGCTTCGTCGAGCGCCTGGAGGAGCTGACCGAGCGTCGCCGGGTCGCTGAGCCGGTCGGCGAGCGACGCGAGCCGCGCCCGCGGCGCCGGCTCGAGCTCCGCCGCGCGCTGCACCGCCAGCGCCGACTCGCGGAGCAGGTGGGCGACCGTGCGGAGCTCGCCGGCCGAGAGCAGGGTGACCAGGAACGCGTCGAGGATCTCGCACACTTCGGCGCGCGCCCCATGGTCGCGCTGCGTC
Source organism: Gemmatimonadaceae bacterium (assembly GCA_045804285.1). GTDB lineage: Bacteria > Gemmatimonadota > Gemmatimonadetes > Gemmatimonadales > Gemmatimonadaceae > DATMHT01. The sequence goes on along the minus strand of JBJMNL010000087.1, from coordinate 44,113 downwards.
TCGAAGACGTCGAGCAGGATGTTCAGCACGTTGCGCCGCAGATCCGACGCGTACTCGGCCGACACCGCGCCGCGCAGGTACTCGATCTCGCGCTCGTCGAGGAAATAGAGCGTCGAGTCGAAGTCGGCCATGTCCACGACGCCGGCGCGCGCCGCGGCGGTGTCCTCGTCCTCGGCGGGGGGCGGGATGACCACGGGCCGCTCGCCGACGGCGACGCTGTCCACCGGCGGCGCGTTGTCCACCGACAGGTCGACGTAGCTGTAGCGCAGGTGGACGAAGTCCTGCTCCCAGAGCATCGTGAGCAGGTCGTCCTCCTCCGGCGCGGCGACGCGCACGCGGCGCAGCAGCGCGAGCAGCGTCACCAGCTCCTCCCGCTCGAATCCGCGCAGCAGCCGGATCTCGCGCACCCCGTCCTTGAAGAAGAGCCAGGGCAGGCTGTCGGCCGCCTTCTCCGTCTCGGAGTGCACCTCGACCCCCTCCCACCGGAACTCCGTCTCGGTGATCTGGAGGACGAGCTCCTCGGTGCGCGCCCAGAGCGGCGCGAAGGCCGCCTGCGCGGCCTCGATGGACCGGAGATAGATCGGGTTGTTCTGCAGGTAGAGCTGGTGCGCGCGCACCGCGCGTCCGATGGCGCGGAGCAGCTCCTCGACGATGAGGCTCGGGAAGGGCGGCTCCGGCCGCGCGACGGCGCCGGGCGCGGGTGCGGTGGGCGCCGTCACATCGGCAGCAGGTCGAGTTGGCTGATCTGCGCGACGTCCTTGTCGCCGCGCCCGCTGACGCAGAGCAGCACCGGCTCGTCGGCCCCCCACCGCCCCGCGTTGTCCACCACCCAGGCCACGGCGTGCGCCGACTCGAGCGCGGGGATGATCCCCTCGAGGCGGCTCAGCGTCATGAGGCCGCGCAGCGCCGCCTGATCGGTGACGGCGACGTACGTCGCCCGGCCGGAGTCCTTGAGGAAGGCGTGCTCCGGCCCGACGCCCGGGTAGTCGAGCCCCGCCGAGATGGAGTGCGCGGGGTGCACCTGCCCGTCCTCGTCCTGCAGGAGGTAGCTCAAGGAGCCGTGCAGGACGCCGGGACGGCCGGTGGCGAGCGACGCCGCGTGGTGTCCGGTCTCGATCCCCTCCCCCGCCGCCTCGGTCCCCACGAGCTCGACGGCCGAGTCGGGGAGGAAGGCGTGGAAGATCCCCATCGCGTTCGAGCCGCCGCCGACGCAGGCCACCACGGTGCGCGGCAGGCGGCCGGCGCGCTCGAGCATCTGGGCGCGGGCCTCGCGCCCGATCGTGGCCTGGAGCTCCCGCACCATCCGCGGATACGGCGCCGGCCCGACGACCGACCCGATGATGTAATGGCTCTCGTTGACCGTCGTCACCCAGTCCCGGATCGCTTCGCTCGTGGCGTCCTTGAGCGTGCGCGTGCCACCGGTCACGGGGACGACGCGCGCGCCGAGGAGACGCATGCGGTAGACGTTGAGCTCCTGCCGCCGCATGTCCTCCTCGCCCATGTACACGACGCATTCCATGCCGAATCGGGCACACACAGTTGCCGTCGCGACGCCGTGCTGCCCGGCCCCCGTCTCGGCGATGATGCGCCGCTTCCCCATCCGCCGCGCGAGCAGCGCCTGCCCGACGGTGTTGTTGATCTTGTGCGCGCCGGTGTGGTTCAGGTCCTCGCGCTTCAGGTATACGGGGGCGCCCACGAGCGCGGAGAGCCGCGGCGCGGTGCTGAGGGGAGAGGGGCGTCCCACGTAGCTGCGCAGCATCTCGTCGAGCTCGGCGACGAACGCCGGGTCGGCCATGGCGGCGTCGAAGGCCGCGTCGAGCTCGTCGAGGGCCGGGATCAGAGTCTCGGGGACGTAGCGGCCGCCGAAGGCGCCGAAACGGTCCTGGATCACGTGCGTGGGCATGCGGCTGCGGAAGTCGAGGGAACGGCCTGAGTCATGAGGACGAGCCGCCCCGGTGCTCGGGCACAGCGGCGCGCGCGGCCGCCGCGAAGGCGCGCATGCGGGCGTGGTCCTTGACCCCCGGCGACGCCTCCACGCCGGAGGATACATCGACGACGTCGGGGGCGAGCGCGGCGGCAGCGCGGGCGACGTTGTCGGGCGTGAGCCCGCCGGCGAGCACGAGCCGCCCCCCGGCGCCGCGCGCGGCGTCCACGGCCGCGGCGAGCGCCTCCCACGGGAGGGCGACGCCGGTGCCGCCGAGCCCGCCGGCGACCCTGGCGTCGAGCACCACGGCGTCCGCGGCAGCGAACAGCTCCGCCATCCCCGACGGAACCGCGTCGCCGGCGCTCCGCGCCACGGCCCACAGCTCGCCGCCAAAGACGCGCCGCACGGCGTCCACCGCCGCCGCGTCGGGGTCGCCGTGGAGTTGCGCGACGTCCAGCGCGGCGTCGGCGGCGATCGCCGCCACGTCGGCGGGCGGCACGGCGCCGAACACTCCCACGCGGCGCGGCGCGGCCGCGCCGGCGGCGGGCGTCGCCGCGGCGTCGAGCACCTCGCGCGCGCGGGCGGCGGTGAGGACGCGCGGCCCGCCGGCGAAGATCACCCCCACGTAGCTCGCGCCGAGCGCCGCGGCGAGGGCCGCGTCCTCGGGGCGCGTGAGCCCGCAGAACTTGACCTCCGGCGAGCTCGGCATCAGCGCGGGGGCGCGGCCGTCCGGCGGCCGGTACGGATGACGCCGGTGAGAGCGCGCACGGCGTCGGCGGGGCTCGCGCTGGCCGAGATGCTCGAGCCGACGAGCACGGCGTCCGCGCCGGCGGCGGCGTAGCGCTCCACGTCGGCGCGCGCCCGGATCCCGCTCTCGGCGATCGCCACGTGACTGTCGGGAACTCCCGGCAGGAGACGCACGGCCGTGTCGGCGTCGATGACGAGCGTCTCGAGGTCGCGGTTGTTGACGCCGATCAGGAGCGCGCCGGTGGCCAGCGCGTCCTCGAGCTCCCGCTCGTCGCGCACCTCGACCAGCACCTCGAGTCCGAGCCCCGAGGCCACGCCGCACAGGTCGCGCAGCTCGCCCGGCGCCACCGCGCGGGCGATGAGGAGCGCCGCCGAGGCGCCGAGCGCGCGCGCCTCGACGAGCTGCAGCGGGTCGACGTGGAAGTCCTTCCTGAGCAGCGGGAGGGCGACCGCGGAGCGAGCGGCCGGGAGGTCGCTCGCCGCGCCGCCGAAGTGCGCGGGCTCGGTGAGGATCGAGAGCGCGGCCGCGCCCCCCCGCGCGTAGGCCGCCCCCTGCTCCGCCGCCGAGAGCCCGGGCGCGATCTCCCCCTTCGACGGCGAGCGGCGCTTCACCTCCGCGATCACCGCCACCTCGCGCGTGAGCAGCGCGGCGGCGAGCGAGGGGGCGACCGGCGCGCCGGCGGCGGCGTCGCGAAGCTCGGCGGCGCGCGCGCGGAGCCGCTCGGCGCGAGCCCGTGCCTCGGCCACGAGGCCGCCGAGGACCCCCGTCGGCGGGGTCCACCGGCGGCCGGCCGGCGCCGCGGCACCGCTCGCGCCTACAACGGATGCTTGCACTTCGGCTCCTGTTCGGCTATCGTGAAGCGGGACGGCCAGTTCGGCCGCTCTTCGGGAGCCGCCGGAGGCGGAATCTACAACGACCCCTGGAGTCAGTCATGCCCCTCACCAAGCGACAGCGCGAGATCCTCACCTTCCTCGGGAGCTACAGTGAGGACAACGGCTACGCGCCGAGCTTCGAGGAGATCGCCCGCCAGTTCAACTACAACTCGCTGGCGACGGTGCACGAGCACCTGAGCAACCTCGAACGGAAGGGCTACATCCGGCGGAGCTACAACGAGAGCCGCGCGATCGAGATCCTTCCCTCGGAGGCGTTCGCGAAAGCTATCGAGCTTCCGCTGCTCGGCACAGTCGCGGCCGGCGTGCCGATCGAGGCGCTGGCGACGGGGGAGACGCTCGCCGTCCCGAACGAGTTCGTGCGGCGCAACGGGGACCACTACGTGTTGCGCGTGAAGGGGAACTCGATGATCGACGAGCAGATCCGCGACGGGGACTTCGTCGTCGTCAACGAGCGCCGCAGCGCCGACAATGGCGAGATGGTCATCGCGATGCTCAACGGCAGCTCGGCGACCGTGAAGAAGTTCTACCGCGAGCGCGACGGCCGCATCCGCCTCCAACCGGCGAACGAGACGATGGCGCCGATGTACGTCCACGAGAACGACATCACGATCCAGGGGATCGTCGTCGGGGTGCTGCGGCGGTACTGAGAAGGGCGAAGGGCCGAAGGGCGAGGGGCGGAACTGAAAGCCTGAAGGGCGGAATTGAAAGGCAGAAGGGCGGGATGAGGCATGAGGAATGAGGCCGGGACCCCACGCGTGGCTAAGCCGGCCACCCGTAGCGTCCCGGCCTCATTCCTCATCCCTCATTCCGCCCTTCACAGCTCTTGCGCCCGTCCCAGCTCTTACGAAGTTCCGTACGCCGCCCGCAGCCTCTGCAGCGCCCGCCGCGCCGAACCGCGGTCGAGTGCCTCGGCGGCGGCGGCGATGCCGGTGTGGTAGTCGGGCGCGAGGCCGGCGACGTAGATCGCCGCGGCGGCGTTGAGGATCACCGCCGCGCGCGCGCCGGGTGGGCCGCCGCCGTCGAGGATGGCGGTGATCACGCGCGCGTTGCGCGCCGGGTCGCCGGCCGCGAGGTCGCGCGGGTCGACGTCGCCGAAGCCGTGCGCAGCCGGCTCGATCGTCCACTCACGCGTGGCGCCGGCGCGCACCTCGACGACGTGCGTCGGACCGATGGGGGAGATCTCGTCGAGGCCGGGCTCGCCGTGCACGACGAGCGAGTGCACGGCACCGAGCTCGGCGAGCGCGCCGGCGATGAGCGGCACCCGCGAGCGCTCGGCGACGCCGACCACCTGCCGGCCGGCGCCCGCGGGGTTGGCGAGGGGGCCGACGATGTTCATCACCGTCGGGATGCCGAGCTCGCGCCGGATCGGCCCGACGTGGCGCATGGCCGGGTGCATCAGCGGCGCGAACATGAAGACGAGCCCCGCCTCGCGCAGCGCGCGCTCCATCGCCGCGACTGGCGCCTCGATCGCCACGCCCAGCGCCTCGAGCACGTCGGCGCTCCCGCACTGCGAGGTGAAGGAGCGGTTGCCGTGCTTCGCGACGCGCACGCCGGCCCCGGCGGCGACGAGGGCGGCCGCGGTCGAGATGTTGAAGGTCTGGAGCGAGCCGCCACCGGTGCCGCAGGTGTCCACGAGCTGCTCCGGCGCCTCGGCGTCGAGCCGGACCATCGCGCCGCGGAGCGCCCGCGCCGCGCCGGCGACTTCGGCCGCGGTCTCCCCCTTCACGCGCAGCGCGACGAGTAGCGCCGCGACCTGAGACGGGGCGGCGCCCCCGTCCATGACGACGCCGAAGGCCGCGGAAGCGTCGTCGGCCGAGAGCGATTCCCCGAACGCGAGGCGGCGGATCGCGGAGCGGAGCGCGTCGCCGGCCGCGGCTGTCGTGGTGCCCGCCGTGAGCGCGCTCACCGCGCCCCGATCGTGTCGACGAGCCGCTCGGCGAGCCGCGCGCGCGAGGCGACGATCGAGATCACGAGCCCGAGCAGGCGCACGCGCTCCACGTCCTCCTCGACGAAGACGCCGCTCCGCGCGCGGTTCGTGAGGTTCACGACGCCGACGAGCACGCCGTGGTAGACGAGCGGGAAGCTGATGAACGAGCCCGAGGTGAAGTACTGGTCGCCGAGCAGGGGGTGCGACCGCGCCTCCGCCACGTCCTGGACGACGATCGGCTCGCGCGCCGCGGCGACCCGCCCCGCGACGCCCGACCCGCCGATGCGCACGCGCACTCCCTCGACCACGTGCGGGGCGATGCCGCGCGCCGCGGCGAGGTAGAGCATGCCGGGCTCAGGGGCGCGGAGCATGAGCGAGCAGCGCTGCGCCTGCATGTCGTCGCCCACCAGGGCGAGCAGGCCGTCGACGAGCTGCCGCGGGTCGTCGACCGCGGTGTCGAGCGTGAGGAGGCGGTCGATGAGATAGAGCGTGCGCGTCTTCTGGCGCAGCGCCTCGCTGCGCCGGTGCAGCTCGATGTGCGCCTGCTCGAGCTGCCCCACGGCGGCGGCGACCTGGTGCTCGACGGCGTTGGCGCGGCGGTTGGCGCGCCGCGCCTCCTCGGCGGCGCGTGCCGCCTCCCGCTCGAGGGCGACGGCGCGCGCGGGGTCGACCCCCCCTGCCCGTCCGCCCTCGTCGCGGGCCTCGACGAGCTGCCGCTCGAGCTCGGCGAGCCTGCGAAGGTACTCGCCGTGCACCCGCTGCGTCACGTCCTCGAGCGTGCGCACCGCCTCCTCGCGCGCCTCGCGCTCGGCGAAGCGGGCGAAGCCGAGATCGAAGAGGGCGGCCGCCGGCGCGAAGCGCTCCGCGGCTCGGGTGCCGAAGATCTTGCGGGGCTCGGGGAGGGAGACGACGGCGGCGAGGGCGCCGTCGAAGCGGACGCCGCGGAGTGAGAGCAGGCCGCCGTCGGCCATGACCGGGAGGCCGAGGAGGCGGGCGTAGTCGTGCGAGTGGTCGCCCAGGTCCACGAACTGGCCGCCGGCGGCGACCGCGGCGCGCACCGGCGCCGGCAGATGGTCGAACGTCGTCTCGATCGTCGAGCGCGCGACGCGGCCGTCGTGTGGAGTCAGCCGGTCGAGCAGCATCTCGCGCCGCCCGTCGTAGCGGAAGAGGGCGAGGTGCGCGGAGCGGTCGATCTCGACCAGCCCCTCCCCGAGCGCGACGAGCGCGGCGTCGAGGTCCGGGGCGACGCTGAGCGCGTGCGCGAGAGAGGCGAGGGTTCGGGGCGCCATCGGGGTGAGGAGCGGCCTCGCGACCGCGGTCCGGTCGCGACTCGCCGGGAACGACTGGGGACAGGACGGGAACAGGCGTCCCGGGCCGGGCGGGTCGCGAAATGTTGAGTCGTACGTTCAACATTGTCAATCGCTTCCGCCGCCGGCCCATTCCTTGACAGTGCCCCCACGCAGGGTAAGTTCCGCGAGATGCCGGAGCGCACCCTACAACTGGTGTTGCACTACGACGGGACGTGCTTCGCGGGGTGGCAGCGGCAGCCGAGCGCCCGCACCGTGCAGGGGGTGCTCGAGGACGCGCTGGCGCGGCTGTGCGCGGCGCCGGTCGCGGTGCTCGGTGCCGGGCGCACGGACGCCGGGGTGCACGCGCACGGGCAGGCCGCCGGGGTGCGGGTGGCGGAGAAGTGGAACGGGCCGGCGCTGCGGCGCGCGCTCAACGCCGTCCTGCCGGGCGACGTCTGGGTCGCCGCCGCCCACGAGATGCGGCCCGCGTTCCACGCGCGGTACAGCGCCACGGCGCGCGGCTACCGGTACGTGGTCGGCACGGACGACGAGGCGCGCTCGCCGTTCCGGCGCGCCTGGGAGTGGGCCTACGCGCGGCCGGTGGACGAGGGGCGCCTCGACGCGAGCGCCGCGGCAGTCGTGGGCGATCACTGCTTCCGCGCCTACGCGGTGCGCGGCACGGCGCCGCCGCACGACGACCACCGGTGCGTCGTGCGGCGGGCCCGTTGGCGGCGCGACGAGGCCGGGCGGCTGCTCTTCGAGATCGAGGCGAATCGGTTCCTGCACCACATGGTCCGCTTCCTCGTCGGCACGATGCTCGACGAGGCGAGCGGCCGCCGGGACGCGGGAACCGTCCGCCGCCTGCTCGACGCGCCCGACAACAGCGGCGTCTCCGCCCCGGCTCCGCCGCACGCGCTCTACCTGGAGCGCGTGGACTACCCCCCGGAACTCTATCTCGACTCTCCCCCGCACAGCGCATGAGGATCTCGGCATGAGGATCTTTCTCGCCACCGCGCAGCTCGACGACATCCGCTGGGCCGCCGACAACGGTCTCGCCGACGGCGTCGCGACCACGCCGGCCATGCTCGCCGCCGAAGCGGGCGAGAGCGACGCGCGCGACCACCTCGCCGAGATCTGTCGCGCCTCGGGGATGCCGGTGTGTGTGACGGTCGGCGCCGTGAACGCCGCCGACATCTACCGCGACGGGAAGGAGTTGGCGCGGATCGCCGACAACGTGATCGTACAGATCCCGCTCATCGAGGACTCGGTGGCCGCGATGCGGCGGCTGAGCGCCGAGGGGGTGCGGGTGGGCGCCATGCTCGTCTTCAACGGCGCCCAGGCGCTGCTCGCCGCGAAGGCCGGCGCGGCGATGGTCACCACCCCGATCGACCAGCTCGACGCGCACGGCCTCGACGGCGTCGGCATCGTCGAGGAGATCCACGCGCTCTTCTCCCGCGACGGCGCCGAGTGCGACGTGATGGCGGCCCAGGTGACGAACGCGACGCAGTTCGCCGGCTGCGCCCTCGCCGGCGCCGACGCGGTGAGCGTCTCGCCGGCGGTCCTCCGCGCGCTCCTCCTTCACCCGCTCACCGACCGCGGCGTGGACCAGTTCCTGAACGACCTCGCCAAGCGCCACAAGGCGCGCCTCACTTCGTGACGGCGATGCACGTGCCGGCGATGCTCGGGACGGCGATGCGCGCCCGCCGCCGCCTGGCGCTGGCGGCCTCGGCCGCCGTGGTGCTCGGGACCGGTCTCGCGGCCTGCTCCACCCGCGATGGCGCCGCCGCGCAGGCCGACAGCACCGCGCGGGCCGTCGCCCAGGCGGCGCCTCCGCCGCGCTCCGGGCAGGAGGGCGACCGCCCCTCCGCGGCCGCGCTCTCGACCGCGCGGCGCACCGCGATCACCGACGCCGTGGCGCGGGTCGCCCCGGCGGTGGTCACGGTCCAGACGCAGGTCGTCGAGCGAGTGGCGGCGGACCCGTTCGAGCAGTTCTTCGGCGGCGGCGGCTCGGGCGAGCGCGTCGGCGCCGGGCTGGGCTCGGGGTTCATCACCCGCGCCGACGGCGTGATCGTGACCAACGCCCACGTGGTGAGCGGCGCGACGCGCGTCTCCGTCGCCCTCCGCGACGGGCAGACGTACCCCGCGCGCGTCCTCGGCGTGGACGAGGCGAACGACCTCGCGGTGCTCAAGATCGACGCCCGGAACCTCCCCGTCGCGCCCCTCGGCAACTCGAGCGACCTGATGATCGGCGAGTGGGCGATCGCGATCGGCAACCCGTACGGATTCCTGCTCGGGAACACCGAGCCGAGCGTGACGGCCGGCGTCGTCAGCGGCACCGGGCGGAACCTCGTCGGGCGCGGCGAGGGGAACGGCGTCTACGTGGACATGATCCAGACCGACGCCTCGATCAACCCGGGGAACTCCGGCGGTCCGCTCGTCAACGCCGTCGGCGAGGTGGTGGGGGTCAACAGCTCGATCTACTCGCCGTCCGGCGGCTCGATCGGGCTCGGCTTCGCGATCCCCATCGACCGCGCGAAGCGCGTCACCGAGGACCTGCTCGCGCACGGCGCGGTGCGTACGCCGTGGATCGGCGTCAAGCTCCAGGGCCCGCCGCCGAACGCCGACCCGCGCGCCTTCCTGAGCGCCGGCGCCGTCGTGCGCGCGGTGACGCCCGGCTCGCCGGCGGCGCGCGCCGGTCTCCAGCCGGGCGACGTGATCGTCCGCTCGCGCAGCCGCACGCTGCGCAACGCCTACGACTGGGAGGCCGAGCTGCTCGACCTCCGCGTCGGCGAGCGGGTGCCGATCGTCGTCCGCCGCGGCGGGCGCGAGCAGTCGCTCACGGTCACGGTCGCCGACCTCCCCGAGGTGTCCGCGCCAAAGGTGCAGGTGCTGCGCGAGCTCGAGCTCGTCACCCTGACGCCGGCGATCCGCACCGAGCGCGGCGTGCGCAGCGCGCGCGGCGCGGTGATCTACCGGGCGAGCGACCGCGTGCAGGAGGAGCTCGGCCTGCAGCCGGGCGACGTCATCGTGCAGATCAACCGCGCGCCGATCGTCGACGCCGGCGAGGCGGCGCGCGCCCTCGACTACTACGCCGGCCGCGGCCCGATCCGGGTATTCTTCGAGCGCGGCGGCCAGGTGTATTCCACCGACTTCGTGATTCAATGACGGTTCCCCCGCCCCACCCCGCGTCGTCGCCGGCGCACGACGGGTACTCCTCCCCGCTCGCCGAGCGGTACGCGTCGCGGCGGATGCTGCAGAACTGGTCGGCGCGGGAGCGTCACGGCCTGTGGCGCCAGCTCTGGCTCGCGCTCGCCGAGGCGGAGCGCGAGCTCGGCGTCGACATCCCGGACGAGGCGATCGCGCAGATGCGCACCCACCTCGACGAGATCGACTTCTCGGCCGTGGCGAGCTACGAGCGCCGCTTCCGCCACGACGTCATGGCGCACGTCCACGCCTTCGGCGACGTCGCGCCCGCCGCGCGCCCGTTCATCCACCTCGGCGCGACGAGCGCCTTCGTCACCGACAACGCGGACCTCGTCCTGATGCGCCGCGGGCTCGAGTTGCTCCGCGGCAAGGTGGTCGGGATCCTCCGCACGCTCGCCGGCTTCGCTCGCGAGTGGCGCGCCGAGCCGACGCTCGGCTACACGCACCTCCAGCCCGCGCAGCTCACCACCGTCGGCAAGCGCGCGGCGCTCTGGATGCAGGACCTCGTGCTCGACGTCGACGACCTCGACCATCGGATCGCGACGCTCCCCTTCCGCGGCGTGAAGGGGACGACCGGGACTCAGGCGAGCTTCCTCGAGATCTTCGGCGGCGACCACGAGAAGGTGCGCCAGCTCGACCGGCTCGTGACCGCGAAGATGGACTTCGCCCGCTCGATCCCGGTCAGCGGGCAGACGTACACCCGCAAGGTCGACGCGCAGGTGCTCGGCGTGGTGGCGGGGGTGGCGGCGTCGGCGGCGAAGTTCAGCGGCGACGTCCGCATGCTCCAGGCGTTCGGCGAGATCGAGGAGCCGTTCGAGAGCGAGCAGATCGGCTCCTCGGCGATGGCCTACAAGCGCAACCCGATGCGCTCCGAGCGGATCGCGGCGCTCGCGCGCTTCGTGCTGTCGCTCGAGCCGAACGCCAACCAGACGCACAGCGTGCAGTACTTCGAGCGGACGCTCGACGACAGCGCCAACCGGCGGCTCGCCATCCCCGAGTCGTTCCTGGCGACCGACGCGATCCTGATCCTGATGGCGAACGTCGTCGGCGGGCTCGAGGTGCACCCGGCGCGCATCCGCCGGCGCGTCGCCGACGAGCTCCCCTTCATGGCCACGGAGGAGCTCATCGTCCGCGCCGTGCGCGCCGGCGGCGACCGGCAGGAGGCGCACGAGGTGATCCGCCGCCACAGCATCGCCGCGGCGCGCGCGCTCAAGGGCGGCGCCGAGCGCAACGACATGCTCGAGCGGCTCGCCGCCGACCGCGAGTTCGGAGTGCCGATCGAGGACATCCAGGCCGCCACCGACGCGCGCCGCTACGTCGGACGCGCCGCCGAGCAGGTGGACGAGTTCCTGGACGAGGTGGTGGCGCCGATCATCGGCGAGGAGCCGGCGGCGCGCGCCGAGCACGACGAGGTGCGCGTTTGAGCCCCGCCGCCTTCCCCGCCCCGATCGCGAGCACGGCGCTCCCGCTCGCGGGCCACCGGCGCGGCAAGGTGCGCGACGTGTACGAGGTGGACGCCGACCGGCTGCTCATCGTCGCCACGGACCGCGTGAGCGCGTTCGACGTCGTGATGCGGGAGGCGGTGCCGTGCAAGGGCGCCGTGCTCACGCAGCTCACCGCCTGGTGGCTGCGCCGCCTCGAGGGCGAGGTCGCGCACCACATGCTCACCGCCGACGTCGACGAGATCGTGGCCGAGCTTCCGGCGCTGGCGCCCTACCGGACGACGCTCGCCGGCCGGGCGATGCTCTGCCGGCGCGCCGACGTGTACCCGGTCGAGTGCGTGATCCGCGGCTATCTGTCGGGCTCGGCGTGGCAGGAGTACGCACGCCGCGGCACGCTTGCCGGCGAGCCGCTCCCCGCCGGGCTGCGGGAGAGCGACCGCCTCGATCCGCCCCTGTTCAGCCCCGCGACGAAGGCCGAGGAGGGGCACGACGAGAACATCACGACGGCACGGCTCCGCGAGATGGTCGGTGATGGGACGGCGGCCGAGCTCGAGCGGCTGACGCGGCTCGTCTACGAGCGCGGCCGGGCGCTGGCTGCCGAGCGCGGCATCCTCATCGCCGACACCAAGCTCGAGTTCGGGGCGCGCGACGGGCGGATCCTGCTCGTCGACGAGGTGCTGACGCCGGACAGCTCCCGCTTCTGGCCGGCCGCCGACTACTCGCCCGGCCGTACCCAGCCGAGCTTCGACAAGCAGCCCCTCCGCGACCATCTCGCCGCCGAGCGCGCCGCCGGCCGCTGGAACGGCGAGGCCCCGCCCCCGCCGCTACCCGACCACGTGGTCACCGCGACCACCGAGCGCTACCTGGACGCCTACCGCCGGATCACCGGTTCCGACCTCGACATCGGGGGACTCTCGTGAGCTTCGCGAAGGAAGGAGTGCTGTTCATCGCCGTCGCCGCGCTGGTCGCGGCCGGCGCCTACGCCGTCGCCCTGAACCGCCGTTCGTGGCCGTTCTGGCTGCTCGCGTTCGCGCTGACGCTGATCGCGCTCTGGGTGGCCTACTTCTTCCGCGACCCCGAGCGCACCGGGGACCGGGGCGAGCGCCTGGTCGTCGCGCCCGCCGACGGCAAGATCGTGATGATCGCCGACGTGGACGAGCCGACGTTCCTCAAGGGGCGCGCGACGCGCGTATCGATCTTCATGAACGTCTTCAACGTCCACGTGAACCGGTACCCGGTGAGCGGCACGGTGCGCTACGTGAGCCATACCGTGGGCAAGTTCCTGAACGCCGCGGTGGAGCAGGCGAGCCTCGAGAACGAGCAGGCGTCGGTCGGGCTCGAGACGGGCTCGCACCGGATCCTCGTACGGCAGATCGCCGGCCTCATCGCGCGGCGCATCGTCACCTACAGCCGCGTGGGCGAGCACGTCGAGCAGGGGGCGCGCTTCGGCCTCATCCGCTTCGGCTCGCGCGTCGACGTGTTCGTGCCGACCGACGCCGCGCTGCGCGTGAAGGTCGGCGAGACGACTACCGCCGGCACCACCGTGCTGGCCGAGCTCCCGCCGCGGTGACGTCCGTGGACCACGACGGCCCTTCCGAGCGCCGCAACCGCCGCCTGATGCGCCCCCCTCGCCTCCCGCGGCACCACGTCCGCCGCGCCGCCCCGGCCCTCCCGAACGGCTTCACGCTCGGGAACCTCTTCTTCGGCATCTTCGCGATCGTCTCCGCGTCGCGCGGCGAGTTCGACCGCGCGGTGCTCTTCATCGTCCTCGGCGGCGTCTGCGATGCCTTCGACGGGCGCGTCGCCCGGGCGACGAACACCGGGAGCCCGTTCGGCGAGGAGCTCGACTCGCTCGTGGACGCGATCTCCTTCGGCCTCGCGCCGGCGATGATCGTCTACTTCTCCGTGCTCAGCCACGAGGGGTGGGGGTGGCTGCCGGTGTTCTTCTTCTGCGCCTGCGCCGTGATCCGCCTCGCGCGCTTCAACGTCACGCAGGCGGGCCAGGCCAAGTCGTACTTCCAGGGGCTGCCGAGCCCGGCCGCCGGAGGGACGCTCGCCACGTATTACTGGTTCAGCCAGACGCCGCTCTATCAGCAGACCGTCGTCGGCGAGCTTCCGTGGCACGAGATGATGCGCTTCCTGATGTTCGGCCTCGCGGCGCTGATGATCAGCAACGTTCCATACCCCGTCTGGCCGAAGATCGGGCTGCGCTCCTGGCGCGGGGTGCTCGGGCTGCTGTTCGTCGTCGCGACCGTGCTCGGCATCTCGTTCTACAGCCGTTATTATTTCTTCATCGCCGGCGTCGTGTACGCGCTCTTCGGCCTCACCCGGGCGGTGCTCCTCGGGCTCGTCGACCGGATCCCGACGGGCGAGGGGGAGCCGGAGTTCGACGACGACGAGGAGCTGTACGACGAGGAGGTCGTCGGCGGCCTCCAGCCGCCGGTGGTGCCGGCGGACGCGCGCGGCGGACGGCGCCGGCGGAAGCGCCGGCGCCATCCGCGCGGAGACGTCCCGACGCCGCGCGCCAACACCCCGATCGAGGATCAGATCGAATGAACCGATATCGCGTCGCCGTTCACATCGTCCCCCGCCGCGGGCTGCTGGACCCGCAGGGCAAGGCGGTGGCCGGCGCCCTCCACACGCTCGGCTTCTCGGGCGTGCGCGAGGTGCGCGTGGGCCGGCACGTCGTGCTGGAGGTCGAAGCCCGCGACGAGGCCGACGCCGGTCGCGCCACCCGTGAGATGTGCGAGCGGCTGCTCGCCAACCCGGTCACCGAGGACTACGAGATCGCCTCCGTGACGGAGGGGGCCGCGGCGGCCGCGGCGGCCACATTGGCATGAAGTTCGGCATCGTCACCTTCCCCGGCTCGAACTGCGACTACGACGCCTACCATGCCGTCGTCGATCAGCTCGGGGAGCAGGCAGCCTACCTCTGGCACAAGGACCACGACCTCCAGGGCGCGGACGTCGTGATCCTGCCGGGCGGGTTCAGCTACGGCGACTACCTGCGCGCGGGCGCGATCGCCCGCTTCAGCCCGATCATGCGCGAGGTCGCCGCCCACGCCGAGCGCGGCGGCCCGGTGCTCGGCATCTGCAACGGCTTCCAGATCGCCTGCGAGGCCGGGCTCCTGCCCGGCGCCCTGCTGCGCAACGCGGAGCTCAAGTTCATCTCGGAGCCGGTGCGGCTGCGCGTCGAGAACGCCGACACGCTGTTCACCAGCGGCTACGCGCCCGGGCAGCTCCTCCGCCTCCCGATCGCCCACGGCGAGGGGCGCTACACCGCGGACGAGGCCACGCTCGACCGCCTCGAGGGCGGGGGCCAGGTGGTCTTCCGCTACGTGGGCCACGGCGGCCAGCCGGACCTCGAGGCCAACGTGAACGGCTCCATGCGCAACATCGCGGGCATCGTGAACGCGCGCGGCAACGTGCTGGGCATGATGCCGCACCCGGAGCGCGCCGTCGACGCGCTCCTCGGCTCCACCGACGGGCTCTCCCTCTTCGAATCGCTCCTCGCACGCGTGTCCGCCTGAACCGGAGGTCGTGATGACCCGCTCCACCAGCCGCCCGACGCCGCACCCGAGCAACCGAGTGATGACGTGGGCGCGGGCCGCGCTCGCCGCCGCCCTGGTCCCGCTCCTTCCCGCGGCGCTCGCCGCGCAGAAGGGGACGGTGGATCCCGGGATGACGCGCGCCCAGGTGGTGGAGCGGCTGGGCAAGCCCAAGGCGCTCTCGACGAGTGGCGAGCACAGCTACCTGTTCTACTCGAACGGGTGCGCACGGACCTGCGGGATGGACGACGTCGTCGTCCTCGAGCGGGACAGCGTGGTGGACGCGATCTTCCGCTCGCCGGCCCATCGCTACACCGGAGTGAGCTCTTCTCCCGCCGCGCTCGCCGCCGGCGCCGCGCGTGGCGCGGGGATCGTTCGCACGGCGGCGGACAGCGGCACAACGCCGGCCGGGGCGGCGGCCCGCGGCGGGATCGTCATCGGCGGCGCGGCGACCGACAGCGCGCAGTCGACCGCCGCACGGCGCCGCTCGCGGTCACCAGGGAGGGCGCGGCGGCGCGCGCCAGCCCGCGCCTCCCGCGCGGCGGCCGCGGCCGGCCTGGTTGCGTCCCCCGCCACTCCCGCGCACGCCCCAGCGCCCCCCGACACGGGTGACGCGGCGAGCCGGCGCCCGGTTGCCATCCCCGGGCAGGCCGGCGCTCCGCCCGCCCCTTCCCCACGCCAGTGACGCCGGGGGCGCGCCGCGCGGCGCGTCCCCGCGCCCGTACCGCATACCGACCAACATGCCTACAGACGAGAAGCCAAGCCGTAACGAAGAGGAGTACTTCGCCCGCGTCAACTACGACCTCATCAAGGAGCAGCGCGCCGCGCTCGACGAGCAGCGCCGCACGCAGGAGCGCAGGGCGCACTTCATGAAGTGCCCGAAGTGCGGCGGAGACCTGAGCGAGCGCGAGTTCCATCACGTACGCATCGACGAGTGTGGCGACTGCCACGGCGTCTGGCTCGACAAGGGGGAGTTGCAGATGCTCGAGCACGTCGAGAGTGGCCGCATCGGCCGCTTCCTCGGCCTGATGTTCGGCCTGAAGGACTGATGGCGCCGCGTCCGCGTCCCGGAGATCCGGCGATCACCCCCGCGCTCGTCGCCGAGCACGGGCTGACCCCGGAGGAGTACGAGCTGCTCGTCGCGATGATCGGCCGCACGCCGACCTTCACCGAGCTGGGGATCGTGAGCGCGCTCTGGAGCGAGCACTGCTCGTACAAGCATTCCCGCCCCGTCCTGCGCACCCTCCCCACCAGGGCGCCCCACGTCCTCCAGGGCCCCGGCGAGAACGCCGGAGTGATCGCCGTCGGTGACGGGCTGGCGGTGGCGTTCAAGATCGAGTCGCACAACCACCCCTCCGCCGTCGAGCCGTACCAGGGCGCGGCGACCGGCGTCGGCGGCATCCTGCGCGACGTCTTCACGATGGGGGCGCGCCCGATCGCGATGCTCGACTCGCTCCGCTTCGGGTCGCTCGACGAGCCGCGCGTGCGTTATCTCTTCGCCGGCGTCGTGAAGGGGATCGGCGACTACGGGAACTGCGTCGGCATCCCGACGGTGGCGGGCGAGGTGGTGTTCGACCCCGCGTACGAGGGGAACCCGCTCGTCAACGCGATGTGCGTGGGGCTCATGAAGGAGAATGAACTGATCCGCGCCAAGGCGGAGGGGGTCGGCAACCCGATCATCGCCGTCGGCGCGCGTACGGGGCGCGACGGGATCCACGGCGCGTCGTTCGCGTCCGAGGACCTCTCCGAGGAGAGCGAGGCGAAGCGCCCGCGCGTGCAGGTCGGCGACCCGTTCACCGAGAAGCTCCTTCTCGAGGCGTCGCTCGAGCTGATCCGCAGCGGGCACATCGTCGCCATCCAGGACATGGGCGCGGCGGGGCTGACTTCCTCGTCCGCCGAGATGGCGGCGCGCGGCGACGTGGGGGTGACGATCGACGTCACGAAGGTGCCGGTGCGCGAGGAGGGGATGACGCCGTACGAGATCCTGCTCAGCGAGTCGCAGGAGCGGATGCTCGTCGTCGCCAAGCGTGGCCACGAGCGCCAGGTCAAGGAGATCCTCGGCCGGTGGGACCTCGCGGCCGAGGTGATCGGGGAGGTGATCGCCGAGCCGGTGTACCGCGTGACGGAGGGGGATACCGTCGTCGCCGAGTTCCCGGGGTCGCGCCTCGTCACCGACTGCCCCGTGTATTCGCCGCCGGCGCGCGAGAGCGACGCCGTCGTCGCGCTCCGCGCCCGCGACGTGCACGCCGTGCCCGAGCGTCCCGAGGAGCGCGACCCCGTCTGGACGCTGTGCGAGCTCCTGGCGTCGCCGACGATCGCGAGCAAGGCCTGGGTGTACCGGCAGTACGACACGACGGTGCGCACGAGCACGGTCGTCGGCCCGGGGGCGGACGCGGCGGTGGTGCGCCTCCGCGGCACGAACAAGGCGCTCGCCCTCAAGACGGACTGCAACGGGCGCTACGTGTACCTCGAGCCGCGCACGGGCGGACGCATCGCGGTCGCCGAGGCGGCGCGCAACGTGGCCTGCGCCGGCGGGCGCCCGATGGCGATCACCAACTGCCTCAACTTCGGAAACCCGAAGCGGCCGGAGGTGTTCTATCAGTTCCGCGAGGCCGTCGGCGGGATGGGCGACGCCTGCACCGCGCTCGGCACCCCGGTCACGGGGGGGAACGTCTCCCTGTACAACGAGAGCCCGTCGGGCGCGGTCTATCCGACGCCCGTGGTGGGCATGGTCGGGCTGATCGAGGATCTCTCCCACGTGACGCGAAGCGGGTTCCACGGCGACGGGCACGCCATCGTTCTCCTCGGCGAGCCGACGGACGAGCTGGGCGGGAGCGAGTATCTCGCCCGCGTGCACGGGCTCGTGGCCGGCGCCCCGCCGCGCGTGGATCTCGAGGCGGAGAAGGCGCTGGTCGAGGCGCTGCTCGAGGCGATCCGCGGCGGGCACGTCGCCTCGGCTCACGACTGCGCGGACGGCGGGCTCGCCGTCGCGCTCGCCGAATGCTGCGTGGGCGACGCCGAGCGCCAGGTCGGGGCCGACGTCGACCTCTCGCCCTGGGCGGGGCTCCCGCTGCGGGCGCTGCTCTTCGGCGAGGCGCAGGGGCGGGTGCTCCTCTCCACCCCCGAGGCGGCCGACGTCCTGGCCATCGCCCGGCGCCACGGCGTGCCGGCGCGGCAGGTGGGCACGGTGCGCGCGGCCTCCGCCGCCCTGCGGCTCACCGTGGCGGGTCGCACGATCGCCGCGCCGCTGGCGCGGCTGTCGGACGCCTATCACGGCGCCATCCCGCGCGCGATGAACCGCTCCGTGGCGGCCGTCGCCGTCGCGGAGGAACCATTCACTCCGGTCCCCTGACCATATGTGTGGCATCTTCGGCGTCCGCGGCCTTCCCGGGGCCGCGGCCGTCGTGCACCTCGGGCTCTACTCCCTCCAGCACCGCGGCCAGGAGTCGGCCGGCATCGTCGCCGTCGACGAGGACGGGACGGCCAAGGCCGCGCGGCGCATGGGGCTCGTCTCCGACGGCTTCACCCCGGAGGTCATGTCCTCGCTCGAGGGGCACCTCGCCATCGGGCACACGCGCTACAGCACCGCCGGCTCGTCGTCGATCGAGAACGCCCAGCCGGTGCTGGCGCGCTTCCGGGGCGGGCACGTCGCCCTCGCGCACAACGGCAACCTGACGAACGCCACCGAGCTCCGGATGGCGCTCGAGGAGGAGGGCTCGATCTTCAGCTCGAGCATGGACAGCGAGGTGGTGGTCCACCGCCTCGCGCGTGCGACCGCCGAGACCCCCGAGGGCAAGCTGGCGGAGGCGCTGCAGGGGGTCGAGGGCGCCTACTGCCTGCTCGTCGTCATCGGCGACACGCTGGTGGCGGCGCGCGACCCGCGCGGCTGGCGTCCGCTCGTCATCGGGCGGCTCGGCGACGCGGTGGTCTTCGCGTCGGAGAGCTGCGCGCTCGACATCGTCGGCGCGACGGTGGAGCGCGAGGTCGAGCCGGGCGAGATCGTGGCCGTGGACGCCGGGGGCGTGCGGTCGATCAAGCCGCTCCCCCGGCAGGAGCTCCGGCGGTGCGTGTTCGAGTACGTCTACTTCGCGCGCCCCGACAGCACGATCTTCGGGGGCTCGGTGGACCGCGCGCGGCGCGCGCTCGGCCGCCGGCTCGCGCGCGAGTGCCCGGCGCCGGGCGCGGAGCTGGTCTTCTCCGTGCCCGACTCGTCGAACGCCGCCGCGCTCGGCTTCGCGGAGGAGTCGGGGCTGCCGCTCGAGCTCGCGCTCATCCGCAATCACTACGTGGGGCGGACCTTCATCCAGCCCACCCAGGCCGGCCGCGACGCGAAGGTCAAGGTCAAGTACAACGCGGTACGGGACGTGCTAAAGGGTCGGTCGGTGGTCATGGTGGACGACTCGATCGTCCGCGGCACGACCACCCGCGGGCTCGTCTCCATGGTCCGCGCCGCCGGCGCGCGCGCCGTCCACATGCGCGTCAGCTCGGCGCCGATCACCGGGCCGTGCTACTACGGCATCGACACGCCGAATCGCGAGGAGCTCATCGCCGCCAACCTGACGGTCGACGAGATCGCCGCGAACCTCGGCGTTGATTCGCTGGGCTACCTCTCGCTCGACGGCATGCTCGAGTCGGTGCCGACCGGGCCGCAGGGGTTCTGCCACGCCTGCTTCTCGGGCGATTATCCGACACCGCCTCCGGCCGACCCGGACAAGCTGCGCTTCGGCTGCGGCTGTTGAGCGGCAGGGGCGCGGGGCGTGGGGCGCGGGGCTCGCGACCGTCGTGCCACGCTCGACACTCACGAGAGCGTTGCACGCCACGACATGACTGAGACGGCAACCCGCGCCCCGAGCTCCGCGTCGCAGGCCCCCGAGCCGCGCCTGGTGTATTTCTTCGGCAACGGCCGCGCCGACGGCACGCGCGACCTGAAGAGCGTGCTCGGCGGCAAGGGCGCGAACCTCGCCGAGATGACCAACCTCGGCGTCCCCGTGCCGCCGGGCTTCACGATCGCGTGCGAGCTGTGCATCCAGTACCTCCGGCGCGGCGACTACCCGGCGGCGCTCGGCGAGGAGGTCACGCGGAACCTCGCCGCCCTCGAGGCGGCCACCGGCAAGCGCTTCGGCGACCCGGCGAACCCGCTGCTCGTCTCGGTGCGCTCCGGAGCGCCGGTATCGATGCCGGGGATGATGGAGACGATCCTCAACCTCGGCCTCAACGACCGGACCGTCCTCGGCCTCGCGCGGGCGAGCGGGAACGCGCGCTTCGCCTACGACTCGTACCGGCGCTTCATCCAGATGTACGGCGACGTCGTCCTCGGCGTCCCGATCCACCAGTTCGAGCACCTCCTCAAGTCGAAGCGCCTGACGAGCGGCGTCGAGACCGACGCCGAGCTGGGGGAGGACGCCCTCCGCAACCTGGTGGAGGAGTACAAGGCGCTCGTCCGCAACCACACGGGCGCCGGCTTCCCGATGAGCCCCGTCGAGCAGCTCTGGGGCGCGATCACCGCGGTGTGGAAGTCGTGGACGCTCAAGAAGGCGGTGGACTATCGCAAGCACGCCGGCATCCCCGAGAACCTCGGCACCGCCGTGAACGTGGTCGCGATGGTGTTCGGCAACCTCGGCGACGACTCGGGCACCGGCGTCGCCTTCACGCGCGACCCCTCGACCGGGGAGCGGAAGTTCTACGGCGAGTTCCTCGTCAACGCCCAGGGGGAGGACGTCGTCGCCGGCATACGCACGCCGCTCCACATCGACGAGATGGCCGAGCGGCTGCCCGGCGCCTACGCCGAGCTGCTCGAGACGCAGGACCGGCTCGAGCGGCACTACCGCGACATGCAGGACATCGAGTTCACCGTCGAGCGCGGGAAGCTCTACCTCCTCCAGACGCGCACCGGCAAGCGGACGGCGGCGGCGGCGGTGCGGATCGCGAGCGAGATGGTCGCCGAGGGGCTCATCGGACCCGCGGAGGCCGTCAAGCGCGTGCCGGCCGGCCAGATCGACCAGCTCCTCCACCCCGTCATCGACGCCGCCGTGCGCGCGGCGCCGATCGCGGTCGGCCTGCCGGCGAGCCCCGGCGCGGCGAGCGGCGTCGCGGTGTTCGACCCGGACGTCGCCGAGCGGCGCGCCGCCGGCGGCGAGAGCGTGATCCTCGTGCGCGACGAGACGACCCCCGAGGACTTCCACGGCATCGTCGCCGCCCGCGCGGTGCTCACGGCGCGTGGCGGCATGACCAGCCACGCGGCGGTCGTGGCGCGGGGCATGGGCAAGTGCGCCGTCGTCGGCTGCAAGGAGATCCACGTCGACGTCGAGCAGCGCCGCTTCACGGTCGGGGACGTGAGCGTCGCCGAGGGCGACTACCTGACGCTCGACGGCGCGAGCGGCCGCGTCTACCGCGGCGACCTGCCGACGGTGCCGAGCGAGGTGGTGCGCGTCATCAACGGCGCCATGGACGGGGGACGCTCGACGATCTACCAGTCCTACGCCCAGCTCCTCGGCTGGGCCGACGAGGCGCGCACGCTCGGGGTACGCGCCAACGCCGACACGCCGCGCGACGCGCGCGTCGCGCGCGCCTTCGGCGCCGAGGGGATCGGGCTGTGCCGCACGGAGCACATGTTCTTCGAGGGCGACCGCATCACGGCGATGCGCGAGATGATCGTCGCCCGCGACGAAGGGGGGCGCCGCCGCGCGCTCGCCAAGCTGCTCCCCATGCAGCGCAACGATTTCGAGGGGATCTTCGAGGCGATGGACGGCCTCCCCGTGACGATCCGCCTCCTCGACCCGCCGCTCCACGAGTTCCTCCCGCACGGGGGGGAGGAGTCGAAGCTCCTCGCGCGCCAGCTCGGATTGACGCGGGGCGAGCTGACGCGCATCGTCGAGTCGCTGCGCGAGACGAACCCGATGCTCGGCCACCGCGGCTGCCGCCTCGGCATCACGTACCCGGAGATCACCGAGATGCAGGGGCGGGCGATCTTCGAGGCCGCGGTGAAGGCGATGCGCCGCGGGATCGACGTGCGCCCCGAGATCATGATCCCGCTCGTCGCGACCGCGCGCGAGTTCGAGCACCAGCGCGCGATCCTCGAGGAGGCGGCCGACTCGGTGCTGCGCGCGATGGGCGAGCGGATCCCCTATCTGATCGGCACGATGATCGAGCTGCCGCGCGCCGCGCTGACGGCGGACGAGATCGCGGCGACGGCGGAGTTCTTCTCGTTCGGCACGAACGACCTCACGCAGACCACGTTCGGTCTCAGCCGCGACGATGCCGGGCGCTTCTTGCCAGGGTACGTGGAGCGCGGCATCCTTCCCGACGACCCGTTCCAGGTGCTCGACGAGGCAGGGGTCGGCAAGCTGATACGGCTCGCCGTGGCCGAGGGACGGAGGGTGCGGCCCGCGCTCAAGGTGGGGATCTGTGGTGAGCACGGCGGCGAGCCGCGGTCGGTGAAGGTATGCTACAAGCTGGGTCTGGATTACGTTTCCTGCTCCCCGTACCGCGTTCCCGTCGCCCGCCTCGCCGCCGCCCATGCCGCTCTCGACGCCGCAACGACGTAGGGGCGACGGCCCCGCCGCCCGCGACGACAACGCTGCCCTATCCCCCGGCGCGTCCCCTGCCCCCCGACGCGCCGACGGCCGCCCCCTCCGCATCGCCCTCGTCACCGAGTACTACTACCCGCACCTGGGCGGCGTCTGTGAGCACGTGCACTTCTTCGCCCGCGAGGCGAGGCTGCGCGGGCACCACGTCGACATCATCACCTCGCACATCCCCGGCGCCCCCGCCGCGCCGGGCGTGATCCGCCTGGGGCGGAGCCAGCCCGTCTACGCGAACGGTTCGCAGGCGCGGATCACGGTCGGCCTCGGCCTCCGGCGGCAGATGCGGCGCGTCCTCCGCGAGGGACGCTACGACATCGTCCACGCGCACTCGCCGCTCCAGCCCGTGCTCCCGCTGCTCGCCATCGAGGAGGCGGACTGCCCGGTGGTCGGGACGTTCCACACGTACTTCGACCACTCGGTGGGGTACACGGTGATGCGCGGCTACTTCCAGCGGCGCCTCGACCGCCTCGCCGCCGCCATCGCCGTCTCGCGCTCGACGACCGTCGCTCTCGAGCGCTACTTCACGGCCGACTGGAAGATCGTGCCGAACGGGATCGACACCGCGCTCTTCACGCCCGACGCCCCCCGCCCCCTGGCGATGCGGGGCGACGCGCCCGTCGTCCTCTTCCTCGGCCGCTTCGACCCGCGCAACGGCCTGACGACGCTCATCGACGCCTTCCGCCACGTGCGCGGCCCGCGCCGGCCGGCGCAGCTCGTCGTCGTCGGCGACGGCCCGCTCCGCGACCAGTACCGGCGGGCGGCGGCGGGGGACCCGGACATCACCTTCGTCGGCGCGGTGCTCGACGAGCGGCCGGGTTACTACGCGAACAGCGCCGTCTACGCCTGCCCGACCACCAAGGCCTCGTTCGGCATCACGCTCCTCGAGTCGATGGCCTGCGAGACGCCGATCGTCTGCTCCGACATCATGGGCTTCCGCGACGTGGTCGCCGACGGGCGCGAGGCGCTGATGGTCCCCTGCGGCGACCGCCGCGCCCTGGCGGACTCCCTGGCGCGCGTGCTCGACGACGACGCGCTCCGCGCCCGGCTCGGCGCCACGGGACGGCAGCGCGCGCTCGGCTACGGCTGGCCGCACGTCACCGCGCGCGTGCTCGACGTCTACGCCTCCGTGTTGGGCCGGGCCGCCGCGGCGGCCTGACGTCGGGCGCACCACCGCCCGGCGCCACCCACTCCCGCCCGCATGCTCGCCACCGGGCTCGTCGCCCTCGCCGCCGCCGGCTCCGCCGCGCACGGCGCCTTCCACCGCAACAGCCCCCTCTTCGGCCGCGTCGTGACCGCCCTGCCGCGCGCGGCGGACGGCGCGCCGCGCGTCGCGCTCACGTTCGACGACGGCCCGAACCCGCGCGCCACCCCGGCGGTGCTCGACGCGCTCGGCGAGGGGGGCGTGCGCGCCACCTTCTTCGTCCTCGGCCGCCACGCCGAGCGCTGGCCGGAGCTCGTCGCGCGCGCCG
Source organism: Gemmatimonadaceae bacterium (assembly GCA_045804285.1). Lineage (GTDB taxonomy): Bacteria > Gemmatimonadota > Gemmatimonadetes > Gemmatimonadales > Gemmatimonadaceae > DATMHT01. The sequence goes on along the minus strand of JBJMNL010000087.1, from coordinate 20,087 downwards.
CCGCCGAAGGGCACCAGGTGGCGAACCACGGCTACTACCACCGCAAGCTCCACCGCCGCGGGCCGGGCTACGTGCGGCGCGACCTGCGGCTCGGCGCGGAGGCGATCGAGCGCGCGTCGGGCGTCCGCCCCCGCCTCTTCCGCGCCCCGCACGGCTTCCGCAGCCCGTGGGTCACGGCGATCGCCGCCTCGCTCGGGCAGCGCACCGTGGGGTGGAGCCTCGGCGTGTGGGACACGGCGCGGCCCGGCGCCGCCGAGATCGCGCGACGGACCGTCGAGGGCGCGCGCGACCGCGCGATCCTCCTGCTCCACGACGGCGACGGATATGACCCCGAGGGGGACCGCATGCAGACCGCCGAGGCGCTGCCGGCGATCGTGCGCGCCCTCCGCGACCGGGGCTTCGCCTTCGCCACCATCCCCGAGGAAGGGTAGCGCCATGTCGTCGGTGAGCGAGACGCGCAGGCGCGGGACGCTGCGCCGGGTCGTGCGGTGGGGCGTCACCGTCGCCATCCTCCTGCTCCTCGTCGAGTTCGCGAGGCAGGTCGACTGGGCGGCCACCTGGGGCTCGATCCGCGGCGCCTCGCCCGGCCTGCTCGCGGCCGCGACCGCCGTCAACCTCCTGACGCTCGTCGTGAAGGGGGTGCGCTGGTGGATCTTCCTCCGGCCGGCGGGCGCGCGCTCGCTCGGGCTCGCGGTCCGCGCGACCACCGCCGGCGCGGGGCTGAACAACGTCCTCGTGGCGAACGGAGGGGATGCCGCGCGCGTCGTCTTCGTCACGCGGAGCACGGGGCTGCCGAGCGCCACCGTGCTGGCGACGCTCGCGCTCGAGCGCGTCTTCGACGCCGTGGGCTACGTGCTGCTGCTCGTCGGCGCCGCGCTCGTGCTCCCCCTCCCCGCCGGGCTGGCGCGCTTCCGCGTACCGGCGGAGATGGCGCTCGTCGGGATGGTCGGCGCGCTCGGCGTCCTCGCCCTGCGCCGGCCGGCCGCGGCGGCTCCCGCGGCGGCGGTCGCGGAGATTGCCGTCCCGGCCTCGATCCTGGGGCGCGCGCGGCGCTACCTGCGTCGCTTCGCGAGCAGCGTGAGGGAGCTCTCGACCGCCCCTCGCTTCGCCGGCGCGCTCGCGCTGTCGATGCTCTCCTGGGTGGGGCAGCTCGCCTGCTTCCACCTGACGGCCCTCGCCGCCGGCGCGCCGCTCCCGGTGGCGGGCAGCCTCGTCGCGCTGCTCGCCGTGAACGCCGGCCTCCTCGTGCGCGCCACGCCCGGCAACGTCGGCGTCTTCCAGCTCGCCTACGCGCTCGCCGCCACCCAGTTCGGCGTGGCGCGCGAGCCGGCGATCGCGGTCGCCCTGCTCATCCAGACGCTGCAGATCCTCCCGACGACGTTGCTGGGCGTCATCCTGGCGCCGGAGTTCGTGCTGCGCCGCGGCGGGGCGCCGAGGTCGGCCGCGTCGTAGCGGCCGCGCGGCCGCGGCGGGGCGCAGGCGATGCCGTAGCGTACCGGCGGCCGGCGATGACGAGCATATTTGATGGGCCTATTCAGCGACGACGGCCGGGTGTGCCGCTCGCGCCCGCTACCCGACACCAGACCCTCCAGGATGGCTGACGCGACTCACCGCGGCATCCGCTCCGCGCAGACCGGCGTGCTCGTCAATACGGCGCTCGCGGTCACCAAGCTCGTTGCCGGCCTCGTCGGCAACACCTACGCGCTCGTCGCCGACGCGGTCGAATCGACGGCCGACATCTTCTCTTCGCTCGTCGTCTGGGGCGGGCTGCGGGTGGCGTCGCGCGATCCGAACGAGGAGTACCCGTTCGGCTACGGAAAGGCGGAATCGCTCGCGGCGGCGGTCGTGGCGCTCATGCTGCTCGGCGCGGCGGCCGGCATCGCCGTCGAGGCGTCGCGGGAGATCCGCACCCCGCACCACACGCCCGCGCCGTGGACGCTCGCGGTGCTCGTCGCGGTGATGCTGATCAAGTTCGTCCTCTCGCGCCGGGTGCGCGCCGTCGGGTCCGAGATCGGCAGCACGGCGGTCAAGGCCGACGCCTGGCATCACATGAGCGACGCGATCACCTCGGCGGCGGCCTTCGTCGGCATCTCGATCGCGCTCTGGGGGGGGCCGGGGTGGGAGTCCGCGGACGACTGGGCGGCGCTCCTCGCGTCGGCGGTGATCGCCTTCAACGGCGTCGCGATGATCCGGCCGGCGCTCTACGACCTGATGGACCGGATGCCTGGCGCCGAGGTGGTCGAGCCGGTCCGGTGGGCGGCCGAGCGCGTGCCCGGGGTGATGGCCGTGGAGAAGCTGAGCGTGCGCAAGGCGGGGATGGTCCACCACGTGGACATCCACGTCCAGGCCGACCCGCGGATGCCGCTCGACGAGGCACACCGGCTGAGCGGGATGGTGAAGTCCTCGATCCGCGCCGCGGTCCCCCAGGTGCGCGGCGTGCTCGTCCACATGGAGCCGTTCGAGGATCGCGAAGCGCGCGCGGAGCGCGAGCGGTGGGTGGACGCGGAGTCGCTCCGCTCCTGAGAAGCGGCGATCGACGAGCGGCCCGGTGGGCCGGAAAAGCGACGCGCCGGAGCGGGGGGCTCCGGCGCGTCGTCGTGCGTCCTGATGTGATCAGCCGATGGAGGCGCGGGGAATCGAACCCCGGTCCGAGACTAGATCGACCACAGCGTCTACGTGTGTAGTCCACTGATTGATGTTTCCGCCGGCTGGCCAGTGGGCAGCCCACCGTCGGATGAGCCTTCTAGAATTTCGCCCGGCGCCGGAAGGCGCAGCGTCGGGCTAGCCCAGATTTGCGATACCCGCGAAGCCGCCCCGGGCGGGCTTCCTCGCGGGCACTGCCGGCGTAACTAGAAGTTACGCGGCGAGCGCCAGGTTGTTGTTGGCGATTGTGATTTTCCCGAGTGTTTTACCAGGAGCCCGAGGACCTGGACACGCAGCCACGGCTTCACCAACCCCGTCGAAGCCAGTCGCCCCCGTGACCGAATTCTAGCGGGTCGAGGGCCCGCCGTCAATCGGAGCCGGGCCCGACGGTGGGCGTGAGGCGAGTGCGCTAAGCCTTTGCGTTGAAATCCCTTGGTGCCGCGGACCTGACGCAGTTTCTCCCGTCGGCCTTGGCGCGGTACAGGGCGCGGTCGGCCACCGCGAAGAATTCCTCGCGGCGCGTCGCGCTCTCCGGGTAGCTGGCGACGCCGAAGGAGAGCGTCACCGGGATCTCCTTGCCACCGGCCATGATCGGGCGGGCCTCCACCGCCCGGCGCAGCCGCTCGGCGGTCTCGACCGCGCCGGCGAGCCCGGTGTGCGGGAGGAGGAGCACGATCTCCTCGCCGCCGAAGCGGGCGCAGAGGTCGACGTCGCGCACCCGCTCCCGGAGCGTCGTGGCGACCGCGCGCAGCACGGCGTCGCCGGCGTCGTGCCCGTGGCTGTCGTTCACGCGCTTGAAGTGGTCGACGTCGGCGACGACGAGCGCGACGGTGCCACCGAAGCGGTCCACCTTGGCGAGCTCCTGGGCGAACAGCTCGTCGAAGTGTTGTCGGTTGGTGAGCCCGGTCAGGCCGTCGGTGGTGGCGCGGCGGGTGGCGTCCTGCAGCTTGGCGAGGGTATCGAAGGCACGGCCGGCGAGGTCCGCGAGGTGCCGCAGCGAGCGGCGGTCCTCCGACCGCACGTCGCGCGGCGCGTCCCCCTCGACGACGAGCGCGCCGTGGAGCGTGCTCTCGCCGAAGACCGGCACGATGGCGAGCGACCCGATGGCGCGGCGGGGCTCCCCGTCTCCGTAGACGCGCCCCGCCGGGTCGAGCTGCGACGCGTCGTCCCAGACGTACGGCCGGCCGCCGGTGCACACGGCGCCCACGTAGGAGCGCTCCGTGACCGGAACGCCGGGCGCCACCACGTGACCCGGCGTGACCGAGTGCACGGCGCCACACCCCTCCTCGGCGCTCCACCGCACCAGCGCCGCCCGCTTCCCCGCCGTGATGGTGAGCGCGCTCTCGAAGAGCGAGCGGCTCAGCTCGTCGAGCGACTGAACCGAGGGGAGCTCGCGCGTCGCGCCGAGCAGCGCGTGGAGGTGGCGGCTCTGCCGTCCCACCTGCTCTCGCCCGTCCAGGAGATCGGAGAGCGAGGCCAGGTGCGACGAGAAGCGCGGCAGCCAGAGCAGGAGCTCCTCGCGCGACTGCCGCATCCCGGTTGCGCTGGCGATGCTCACCGCCCCGAGCGACCTGACCCCCCACTCGACCGGACAGATCGCCAGCCGCGGCGCCCCGCCGTCGCGGTCCACGTGCGGCAGCCGCTCCTCGGTGGACCAGGCGACGAGCTGCGCCCAGTCGCCCGTGAGATGGAGGGGCGCGTCGGCGCCGACGGTGGACCAGGCCGCGGCGACGGGGGCCTTCCGCTCGGGGTCCCACCGCCAGAACACCGCCTCCTCCGCCGCCGCCCAGTCGCGCACGTCGCGGAGGTAGCGGGCCAGCGTGCCGGCGTGGGCGCGCGCCGCGCCCGGCCCGGTGTGCGGGCCCTCGGCGACGCGGGCGAGCGGTCCGGTGCCCGCGTGGGTGACGGCGGAAAGTCGGGCGGGCGTCACGTCGCGCTCACCGAGCAGCCCTCCTAGCCGGTCGGCGCGCCGCCGCTCCTCCGCCAGCCTGGCCCCGGCCGTGTCGGTGAGGACGCGCGGCACGACCATCACCGCCAGGCAGAGCGCGATCGCAGCGACAACGTCCCCGGCCGTGGGAGGGGTCCCGGCGTGGAGGCCGAGGAGCGCGACGGCGGCGACGACGGCGCCGGCGGCCGCCAGCGCGATGCGGGCGCGGCGTCGGCGCACCGCCCAGAGCGCGAGCAGGGCGAGCGTCGCCAGCGCCGGAGAGCGGAGGCCGCCGGTGGCGGCGACGAGGGCGAGAAGCGGCCCCACGGCCAGGCGCGAGGCGCGCTCGCCCGCGGTCGGGAGGCGCCAGCGGGCGTCGCGCGTGCGGCGGAGGGCGAGGGCGACGCCCGCCGCGGCGGCCAGCGTCAGGAGCGCCGCGGCGGCGTGGACGAGCCGCCCGGGCCGCCAGGCGCCGCGCGCGACCAGCTCGAGCGCGACGGCGGACGCGACCCAGAGCACCACGTGGAGGACGAGCTGACGGACCCGCATACGGTGCACGTGCTTCCGGCGCCTCCCGGTCGATCGCCGCGCGCGACGCGCGGTCGACGTCACTGCATGTGGTTGATGCGCGAGGCCGCCGCGGCTGCGCCGAAACCGTTATCGATGTTGACGACCGTGACGCCGGCCGCGCAACTGTTCAACATGGTGAGCAGCGCCGCCAGGCCGCCGAAGCTCGCCCCGTAGCCCACGCTCGTCGGCACGGCGATCACGGGCGTCCGGACGAGCCCGCCGACGACCGAGGGAAGCGCGCCGTCCATGCCGGCGCAGACGATGACGACGGTGGCCTCGAGGAGCGCCTCGTGCTGCGCGAGCACGCGGTGGATGCCGGCCACGCCGACGTCCGTCACGCGCGCCACCCGGTTTCCGAAGGCGCGCGCCGTCTCCGCCGCCTCCTCGGCCACGGGCAGGTCGCCGGTGCCGGCGGTGACGATGAGGATCGTCCCCTTCCCGAGCGGCGGCGCCTCGACCGGCGGGAGGAAGGCCGTGCGTCCGAGCTCGTTCACCTCGCACGCCGGGAAGCGCGCGCGCAGCGCGGCGCGCGCCGCGCCGTCGGCGCGGGTGACGAGGAAGCCCTCGCCGCGGTCGGCGATTCGCTCGGCGATGGCGACCACCTGCTCGGTGGTCTTCCCCTGAGCGAGCACGACCTCGGGGTACCCCTGGCGGAGGGCGCGGTGGTGGTCGATGGTGGCGAAGGGGAGCGACTCGACGGGGTCGACCGAGAGGCGGTCGAGCGCCGCCCCGGCGTCGAGCGAGCCGTCGGCGACGCGCTCGAGCAGCGCGCGCACGCGCTCGCGGATCACGCGTCCGCCGTCTGCAGGGCGTCCGCGTCGACGGGTGCGGCGTCCGCCGGCGCGCCGGCCTCCAGCTGCGCGCCGCTCGCCAGGTAGTCGGCGAAGATCCCCTCCACCTCGTCGAGCGACTCGACGGCGAAGAGCCGCCGCTTGAGATCCGCGGCGTTGAACAGCCCCTTGGCGTACCAGCCGAGGTGCTTGCGGAACTCGATCGCCGCGCCGCGCGGGTCCGGCTCGTACGCGGCCGCCATGCGGGCGTGCTCGAGCGCGACCGCGAAGCGCTCCTCGACCGAGGGGGTGGCGGGCATCGGGCGGCCGTCGAGGAGCGCGCGCGCCTGCTGGAAGATCCACGGCTGGCCGAAGGAGCCGCGGGCGATCATGACCGCCGCGCACCCCGTCTGCTCGCGCATGCGCACGACGTCGTGCGGCGTCTTGACGTCGCCGTTGCCGATCACCGGGATCTCGAGCGCGTCGACGACGGCCGCGATCTCCTCCCACCGCGCGCTCCCGGTGTACATCTGCGACCGGGTGCGCGGGTGGAGGGTGAGGACGCGGGCGCCCGCGTCCTGGCAGCGGAGGGCGATCGCGACCGGGTCGCGCATCTCCTCGCTCCACCCGCTGCGGATCTTGACTGTCACGGGGAGGTGCGTGCCGCCGGCCACGGCGCGGATCACGTCGTGCACGAGCCCGAGGTCCTTGAGGCACCCCGAGCCGCCGTTGCGCTTGACGACCTTCTTGACCGGGCAGCCGAAGTTGATGTCGACGAAGTCGGGCTGGAAAACGTCCGTCACCAACGCCGCCGCCTCCCGCATCGCCGCCGGGTCGGCGCCGAAGATCTGGACGCCGATCGGGTGCTCGTCGGGGGTGAAGCGCAGCTTCGAGATCGTGGCCTCGTTCTCGCGCCGGATCCCCTCAGCGGAGAGGAACTCGGTGACGACGACGTCGGCGCCCCAGTGGCGGCAGACGCGCCGGAACGGGGACTCCGACACGCCCGCCATCGGGGCGAGGAAGAGGGGAACGTCGTTCGCGACGGAGTAGGGGAATCGCATGCGAAAAAGCTAGCGGTGCGGGCAAACGCATGCAACGTCGAGGTTTGACACTACTCCCGCGCCCGCGTAAGTTCCCGCGCTGGCGGCGTCGGCCGACGTCCCACGACGCCCGCGGCGCGCCCTTGCGGCACACTCGACTCAGAGGACCTAGATGGAATTACGCGAGTTCTTTTCGGAAGACGCGGTCAAGCTCGACCTCGAGGGGACGACGAAGGACGAGGTGCTCAAGGAGCTGATCGGACTCCTCAAGCTGGACGAGAAGTCGGAGGGGATGCTGTTCAAGATGTTGAAGCGGCGCGAGAACCTGGGGTCGACCGGGATCGGGCGCGGGATCGCGATCCCGCACTGCCGCTCGCTCGTCGTCAACAAGCTGCGCGTCGCCTTCGGCCGGAAGCTGTCGGGCGTGGACTTCAAGGCGATCGACGAGAGGCCGGTGAACTTCTTCTTCCTGATCGTCGCGCCGCCGCTCGAGGTGTCGAACCAGTACCTCCCGGTGCTCGGGAAGATCGCGCAGTTCAGCAAGGAGTCCGACGTGCCGTCGCGGCTGATGGAGCTCACGGAGCCGCGCCAGTTCATGCAGCTCCTGGAGGAGAAGGGAGTCTGACCGGCGCGCGGCGCGCCGATCGACGGAGCGGGCGACGGGAGAGCGCGATCCGATCGCGCTGTCCCGTCGCCCGTCACGCAGCGAGGGACGACGGCGAGGGGCGAGGGAGGGCGCGCGGGCGCCTCCTCTCGTCCCTCGCCGTTCAGCCGTCGATCGTGCTCAGGGCGGCGTCCCTCGCCGGCCGCGCGCGCTCGACGTCGACGCGCGCGATCGAGCGCGAGAGGCGCGAGCGCACCCGCGCGAGGAGGAGCGTCGCGACGGCGGCGAGCCCGATCACGAGCCCCCACCAGAGGCCGGCGGGTCCGAGGGCGGCGCGGAAGGCGAGCAGCGCGCCGGCCGGGATGCCGAGCAGCCAGAACCCCACGAGGTTGGCCAGCATCGGCGCGTAGGTGTCCCCCGCCCCGCGCAGCACCCCGGCCGAGACGGCCTGGACGCCGTCGAAGAGCTGGAACGCGCCGGCGATCGGCAGGAGCGTCGCCGTCACGGCGAGCACCGCGGGGTCGGCCGTGTAGGCGCGAGCGAGGAGGGTGGGGGCGACGACGAACGTCGCGGCGCTCAGGGTCATGAACGCCACGCCGCAGGCGACGGCCGACGCGGCGTGCCAGCGCGCCGACTCCGCGTCCCCCGCCCCGACCGACCGGCCGACGAGCACCGCGGCGGCCGTGGAAACGCCGAACGGGACCATGAAGGTGAGCGACGCGAGGTTGAGCGCGATCTCGTGGCCGGCGAGGGGCACGGTGCCGAAGAGCCCCATGAGCAGCGTCACGCCCCCGAACGCCGAGACCTCGAGGAGCTGCTGGACGCCGATCGGGACGCCGAGCCGGACGGTGCGCGCGAGCGCGGCCGGGCGCCAGGCGTCCGCGCGCGCCGGCGACAGGTGCGGGCGGAGCGCGGCCGCCGCGCTCACCGCGAGCGTGGCGAGCATCACCCAGCGCCCGATGCTGGACGACCACGCCGACCCCGCGGCGCCGAGCCGGGGCGATCCGAGGTTGCCGAACATCAGCACCCAGTTGAGGGCGACGTTCAGGACGTTGCCGACGATCACCGCGACGACGATGGGCCGCATCCGCCCGAGCGCCTGGAGCACCGAGCGGAGCACGGCGAACCAGAAGAAGGGGAGCACGCCGGGGATCGACGCGCGGGCGAAGCGCGCGGCCTCGGGCACGACGTCCGCCGGCTGGCGCGCGGCCCGCAGCACCGACTCGGCCGGCCAGAGCACGAGCGAGACGAGCACGCTGATCGCGACCGCGATGCCGAGGCCGCGCTGCACGGCGCGCGCGATCGCCGGCTCGTCACCGGCGCCGACCGCCTGCGACACGAGCGGGTCGAGCGCGAGGAGCGTCCCGAGCCCGCCGACGCAGAGGATGAAGACGTACAGGTTGCCGAGCGCGACGGCGGCGATCGTGGTCGCCGAGAGGTGCCCGGCCATCACCGTGTCGGCGACGCCCATCGCCATGAGCCCCACCTGGACGAGCACGGCCGGCGCGGCGAGCGCGGCCATCTCGCGGAGCTCGGACGGGGAGAGGAGGCGCCGGAGGGTGGATCGGGGGGAGGCGAGCACGCCGAAAGGTAATCGGGAAAGGCTGGTAACGGCCGACTGAGAAGTGCGAACTGCAAACTGGGAACTGCCAACTGAGAACTGCCAACTGCAGTTCGCAGTTGGCAGTCGTCGGTTCGCGGTCGTCAGTTGGCGGTCGACAGGGGCGCTCACTCCCACTCGATCGTCGCCGGGGGCTTGGAGCTCACGTCGTAGACGACGCGGTTGACGCCGTCCACCTCGTTGATGATGCGGTTCGAGATCCGGCCGAGGACGTCGTACGGGAAGGGGAACCAGTCCGCGGTCATGCCGTCGGTGCTGGTGACGGCGCGGAGGCCGAGGACGTTCTCGTAGGTGCGCTCGTCCCCCATCACGCCGACGCTGCGCACCGGGAGGAGCACGGCGAAGGCCTGCCAGATGTCGTCGTACAGCCCCGCTGCGCGGATCTCCTCGAGATAGATCGCGTCCGCCTTGCGGAGCACGTCGAGCTTGGCGCGGCTCACGTCGCTCAGCACGCGGATGGCGAGGCCGGGCCCGGGGAACGGGTGCCTGCCGACCATCTCCTCGGGGAGGCCGAGCTCGCGGCCGACGTTGCGCACCTCGTCCTTGAACAGCTCGCGCAGCGGCTCGATGAGCTGGAACTTCATGTCCGGCTTGAGGCCGCCGACGTTGTGGTGCGTCTTGATCGTCACCGACGGGCCGCCGGCGGGTGACGCGCTCTCGATGACGTCGGGATAGAGCGTGCCCTGGACGAGGAACTCCACGTCGCTGCCGACCGAGGCCGCCGCGTCCTCGAAGACGTCGATGAAGGTGTGGCCGATGATCTTCCGCTTCTTCTCCGGGTCCTCGACGCCGCGGAGCGCCGAGAGGAAGCGCTCGCCCGCGTCGACGGTGACGAGGTCGATGCCGAGGTGCGCGCGGAAGGTGCGCTCCACCTGCTCGCGCTCGTGGAGGCGGAGGAGGCCGGTGTCGACGAAGATGCAGGTGAGCTGGTCGCCGATGGCGCGGTGCACCAGCGCCGCCGCCACCGCCGAGTCCACTCCTCCGGAGAGGCCGCAGATGACGCGCGAGCGCCCGACCCGCTCGCGGATCTTCGCCACCTCCTCGTCGACGAACGCGCCCGGCGTCCACGACGGCTCGGCCCTGCAGACCTTGAACAGGAAGTTGGCGATCAGCTCGCCGCCGCGCGGGGTGTGCGCCACCTCGGGGTGGAACTGCACGCAGTGGATCGGCCGCGACACGTGACGCATGGCGGCGATCGGGTTGCTCTCGCTGCGGGCGGTGACGACGTACCCTTCCGGCACGCGCTCGACGTGGTCGCCGTGGCTCATCCAGACGATCGTCTGCTCGCCGCGGTCGAAGCCCTCGAAGAGCCCCTCCGGCTCGGTGACGCTCACCTCGGCCCTCCCGTACTCGCGCCGCCCGCCGCGCGTCACCGCCCCCTTCGACAGGTGCGCCACGAGCTGCATCCCGTAGCAGACGCCGAGCACCGGCGCGACGTCGAGGAGCGCCGGGTCCGCGGTGGGCACGTCCTCGCCGTAGACCGAGTTCGGGCCCCCGCTGAGGATGATCCCCGTCGGCCGCCACTCGCGCACCCACTCCAGCGAGCGCGTCGGCGGGTGGATCTCCGAGTAGACGCGCGCCTCGCGCACCCGTCGCGCGATGAGCTGCGTGAACTGGGAGCCGTAGTCGATGATCAGGATGCGGCTATTGGACATGGAGTGTCTACGAATTGGATATCGGGAATGGGGATGGGAATGAAGCGAAAGTTGGCAATCTTCAGTCGCTAGTGATCAGTGGGCAGTCCCGGCGGGACACTGACGACTGCGAACTCTTCACTGCGGACTGCCAACTTTCGCTTCATTCCCATCCCCATTCCCCATGCGTTATGCGTTGCCTCAATCGCGCCCCTCCTCCGTGTCGAGCTCGATCGTCTCGAGCTCCATCGTGTCGAGGTCGATGATGGCGGCGCTGGGGCGGCCGTAGAGCCAGCCGCACCCCTCGCCCGGGTTCACGACGAGCGTCTCGCCCACGCGGCGGGCGTCGCGGCGGTGCGTGCAGCCGTGGACGACGAGGTCGTGCGCCTCGATCGAGCGCTCGGCGACGTCGCCGATGTCGTGCACCACGAGGATCCGCTTCCCGCCGACCTCGAAGCTGTGCGGCGACTCGAACAGCTCGACCCCCAGCCCCTGCTCCCCCTTCGCCTTGAGCCCCTCGCGGTCGCCGTCGTTCCTGCCGAAGACGCCGGCGAGCGCCATCTGCGCCTCGACGATCGGGGCGAGCGAGAAGGGGGAGCAGTAGTCACCCGCGTGGATGACCACGGTCACCCCGCGCTCGGCCATGCGCCGGAGCAGCGCGGCGATTACGGGCAGGCGGTCGTGCGTGTCGGCCAGCAGTCCCACCCGCATCAGTCGGTCCTCCACTCAGGCGCGGTGCACTCGCGCCGCACGAGGTCCTCGTACGATTCGCGCTCGGTCACCACGGCCCAGCGGTCGCCGTCGACCAGCACCTCGGCCGCGCGCGGGCGCGAGTTGTAGTTCGACGCCATCACGTAGCCGTAGGCGCCGGCCGACCGCACGGCGACCAGGTCGCCGGGCTCGACGTCGTCCGTCTCGCGGTCGAGGGCGAAGAAGTCGCCCGATTCGCACACCGGCCCGACCACGTCGGCCACGGCGCGGCGGCCGTTCGGCGTCACGGCCTCGACCCGGTGGTAGGCCTTGTAGTGCGACGGGCGGACGAGGTCGTTCATGCCCGCGTCGGTGATCACGTAGTCCTTGCCGCCGCTCCGCTTGCGATAGAGCACGCGGGTGAGTAGGACGCCGGCGTTGGCGACGAGGAAGCGACCGGGCTCCAGCACGAGCTCGAGCCCGCTGCCGCCGACGAGCGCCGACACGCCGCGAGCGAACTCCGCGACGTCGGCCGGGGCCTCGTCCTCGTAGGGCACCGACAGGCCCCCGCCGACGTCGAGGTAGCGCAGCTCCTCGGCCCCCGCGCGCCGGACGCGCGCCAGCAGCTCGAGCACGCGCTCCAGTGCCGCGCCGTAGGGTTGGAAGCGCGAGATCTGCGAGCCGATGTGCATGTCGAGCCCGACGAGTCGCACGTTGTCGAGCCTGAGCGCGAGCTGCGCGGCGGCGAGCGCCTCGTCGTAGGGGATCCCGAACTTGTGGCCGCGTCCGCCGGTGCGGATGTACTCGTGCGGGTTGTCGACCGACACCTCCGGATTCACCCGAAGGGCGACGGGGGCGACGACGCCGCGCCGCCGCGCGACGAGGTCGAGGAGGACGAGCTCCCCCTCGGACTCGGCGTTCACGAAGCGCACGCCGGCGGCCAGCGCCTCGTCGAGCTCGCGCTCCGTCTTCCCCACCCCGCTGAAGACGATGTCGCGGCCGGCGAAGCCGGCGAGCGTCGCCCGGTGCAGCTCGCCCCCCGAGACGATGTCGACGCCGGCGCCGAGCCCGCGCAGCAGCGCGAGCACGGCGAGGTTGCTGTTCGCCTTCACGCTGAAGTGCAGCCGGTGCGGCACGCCGGCGAAGGCGCCGTCGAGGCGGCGGAACTGGTCGCGGACCGCGGCCGACGAGTAGACGTAGGTCGGCGTGCCGGCCGCGCGCGCGATGCGCTCGGCGGAGACGTCCTCGCAGTGGAGCGAGCCGTCGACGGTGGAGAAGCCGTGGTGGTGCGGCGCCGGCGCCGCCGGCCGGCTCAGTACGACCTCGCCCACAGCGCCTCCGTCGTAGCGGGACGGCCGCACTTCAGGCACGTCGTCGGCTGCTGGGCGGAGCGGAACTCGGCGTCGGGGAGCACGCGGATCGTCGCCTTGGTCTCCTCCTTGATCGCCGCCTCGCACGCCACGTCGCCGCACCAGCCGGCGAAGACGAAGGCGCCCGGGCCCTCCATGAGCTCGCGGAACCGGTCGTACGAGATGTCGCCGCGGACCGTGTTCCGCTCGCGCCGCTCGAGCGCGGCGGCGAACATGTCGCGCTGGATCGTGTCGAGCGTCGTCTCTACCTCCACGCCGAGCGAGGCGAGCGATACGGGACGCTTCTCCTTCGTGTCGCGGCGCACGAGCACCCCCTGGTTCGCCTCGAGGTCGCGGGGGCCGAGCTCCATGCGCAGCGGCACGCCGCGCAGCTCCCACTCGAAGTACTTGGCGCCGGGCTTGAGCCCGTCGCGCGCGTCCACGTGGACGCGCAGCCGCCCCGTCTCGCGCGCCGGCCGCGCGGCGAGCTCGGCGGCGATGCGCTGCGCCGCGTCGAGCACCCGCGACCGCTCATCCTCCTTGCGGTAGATGGGCACGATGACGAGCTCGATCGGCGCCAGCCGCGGAGGCACGCGCAGGCCGACGTCGTCGCCGTGCGTCATCACGAGGCCGCCGATCATGCGAGTCGTCACGCCCCAGCTCGTGTTCCAGGCGTGCTCCGTGCCCCCCGCCTCGGTCTGGTAGGTGAGGTCGAACGCCCTGGCGAAGTTCTGCCCGAGGTTGTGCGAGGTGCCGGCCTGGAGCGCCTTGTTGTCCTGCATCATCGCCTCGCACGAGTACGTGCGCAGGGCGCCGGCGAACTGCTCCGACTTCGTCTTCTGCCCCGTGATCACGGGCATCGCGATCCACCCCTCCATGAAGGTGCGGTAGACGCCGAGCATGCGCCGCGTCTCCGCCTCCGCCTCGTCGTGGGTCGCGTGCGCGGTGTGTCCCTCCTGCCAGAGGAACTCGGTCGTGCGCAGGAAGAGGCGCGTGCGCATCTCCCATCGCACGACGTTCGCCCACTGATTGATGAGCAGGGGCAGGTCGCGGTAGCTCTGCACCCATTTCGCGAACATCGAGTAGATGATCGTCTCGGACGTCGGGCGCACGACGAGCGGCTCCTCGAGCTTCTTCCCGCCGGCGTGGGTGACCACCGCCGTCTCGGGCGCGAAGCCCTCGACGTGCTCCGCCTCCTTCTTCAGGAAGCTCTCCGGGATGAAGAGCGGGAAGTAGGCGTTCTGGTGCCCGGTCGCCTTGAACATGTCATCGAGGGCGCGCTGCATCCGCTCCCAGATGCCGTAGCCGAGGGGGCGGATGACCATGCAGCCGCGCACCGGCGAGTAGTCCGCCAGCTCCGCCTTGAGCACGACCTCGTTGTACCACGCGCTGAAGTCCTCCGCGCGTGGGGTCAGCTTCTTCTCGTCGGCCATCGTTCCCAGGAGAGTGATGCCGGCGCGTCACGCCGCCGGCTGTTCGTCCAACGTCTTACGCGCTCTCGAGCCACTCGTCGAGCCGCACCGTCTCCTCGCTCCCGTCGGCGAGGTGCCTCACGGTCGCCTCGCCGTCGCGCAGCCGCTCGGCCCGCAGGATGACTACCCGGCGCGCGCCGGCCGCGGCCGCGGCCTTGAGCTGCCGGCCGAGCGCCTGCTCGCGGAGCGCGTACTCCACGCTGCGGTCGCGTGCGCGGAGCCGGGCGGCGACGCTCATCACCCGCGGCGCCACGGCCGGCTCGTCCCCCGCCACCCAGTAGTCCACCGACGGCGCGGGCGCCGGCATCCGCCCCCGGGCCTTGAGCAGCTCGCCGAGCACGACGTCCCCCATCCCGAAGCCGAGCGCGGGCATCGCCACGCCGCCCAGCGCCTCGAGCAGGTTGTCGTAGCGCCCGCCGCCACAGATGGCGCGGAACTCGCCCTTCCGGTCGAAGAGCTCGAAGACGATCCCCGTGTAGTATGCGAGCCCGCGCACGATGCTGGGGTCGAATCGCACCCACGCGCTCGCGCCCTCCGGGAGGAGGGCGCCGAGGTACTCCCAGTAGCGCTCGAAGTCCGCCGCCGCTTCGCCGAAGCGCCCCGCGGCTCGCAGCACATCGAGGAATGCCGCGCGGTCCACCGTCGGCAGCTCGAGCACGGCGGCGACGGCCTCCGGCCCGAGCCCGAGCGCCGCGAGCCGCTCCCGGGAGACGTCGGCGGGGACGCGCTCCAGCTTGTCCACCACCCCGTAGACATCCGCCAGGCTCCCCTCGGGCGCGCCGACGGCGAGCAGGTAGTCGTTCAGCAGCCGCCGGTCCGACACCCGCGCCACGATGTCCTCGGGCCCGAGCCCCAGCTCGCGCATCACATCGATCGCGACGGCGAGCAGCTCGGCGTCGGCCGCCACCGCTGCCTCGCCGAAGATGTCCACGTTGAGCTGGAAGTGCTCGCGCAGCCGCCCCTTCTGCTGGCGCTCGTAGCGGAAGAGCTGCGGCATCGAGAACCACCGCACGGGCTTGCGCAGCGCATTGGCCCGTGCGGCGACCATGCGCGCCACCGTCGGCGTCATCTCGGGGCGCAGCGAGACCTCGCGGCCGCCCTTGTCGGCGAAGGCGTAGAGTTGCCCGACGATCTCCTCGCCGCTCTTCTTCGTGTAGAGGTCGAGAGGCTCGAGGGGCGGCCCGTCGTACTCCTGGAAGGCGAAGCGCCGCGCGACGCGCCGCCAGGCGGCCGTGACGTGCGCGCGCTGCGCCAGCTCGTCGGGGTAGAAGTCGCGGAATCCGGGGAGAGGCCCCTTGTGCATCCGGGCAATCTACCCGGGCAGCGGGGAGAGCTGCAACCGCGCCATGGCGTCGCCCACCGTGTGGAACGATCCGGTGACGAGCACCGTCGCCCCCTCGCGCGCCGCGCGCCCGAGGGCGCCGTCGAAGTCGGGCTCCAGCACGGCGTCCCAGCCGCGCTCGCGCGCGAACGCCAGCGCCTCCTCCGCGTGCCAGGCGCGGGACGCGGGCGCCGTCGGCGCCTGGGTGAGCACGAAGCGGTCGGCGACGGCGGAAAGCTCGCGCATCATCCCGCGCCAGTCCTTGTCGGCGAGCACGGTCAGCAGCGCGACCACGGGGCGATCCGGGGCGAGGCCCGAGAGCGTCCGCGCCAGCACCCCGGCGCCGTCCGGGTTGTGGGCGACGTCGAAGACGTAGCGACCGACCCGCTGGAAACGCCCGGCGAGGAAGACGTCGCCGAGCCCCGCCCGGAGCTCGGCGTTCGAGGGGGCGTAGGGGGCGCCGGCGGCGTCGAGCGCCGCCACGGCGAGGGCGGCGTTCGTCGCCTGGTGGACGCCGGCCAGCGGCGTCACGAGCGCCACCTGCTCCCCGCCCCGGTGGAGCGTGAAGCGCGTTCCCCACGCCCCCACCGCCACCTCCGCGATCTCGCGCTCGCGCGCCACGACGCGCACCGGCGTCGCGCCGCGCTCCGATGCGAGCTGCGCCAGCAGCGCGCGGATTTCAGGGTCCTCGTCGGCGACGACGGCCGGGCAGCCCGCCTTGAAGATCCCCGCCTTCTCGGCGGCGATCGCCTCCTTGGTGTCGCCCAGGTACTCGGTGTGGTCGATGCCGATCGAGGTGACCGCCGCCGCGAGCGGGCGCTCGATGACGTTGGTCGAGTCGAGACGGCCGCCGAGCCCCGTCTCGATCACGGCGACGTCGGCACCGGCCGCCGCGAAGTGGTCGAACGCCATCGCCGTCGTGGCCTCGAAGAAGGTCGCCCCGAGGCGCTCGCACTCCGGCGTCCAGCGCTCGACCCAGGCGACCACGCCCGCCTCGTCCATCGGGCGCCCGTTGACGACGATCCGCTCCCGGAAGTCCACCAGGTGCGGCGACGTGTATTTCCCCACGCGCAGCCCGCGCCGCCGCAGCAACGCCTCGAGCGTCGCGCAGACGCTCCCCTTCCCGTTCGTCCCCGCCACGTGGAAGGCGGGGACGCGCAGGTGCGGGTCGCCGAGCGCGGCGAGCAGCGCGCGGGTGCGCTCGAGCCCGACTTTCGTCTTGCCGGTGGTCCGGGAGAAGAGGAAGTCGAGGGCGGCGTGGTAGTCGGTGGAGAGCAAGGGCTGGAGCATGATGGTCGGAGGTCGGCGGTGTCGCGTTCGGCCCGGGGTGCTCGGCGGGACCCGCCAATGCTCAGCCCCCCCGGGCGCCGGGCGGCTTCCCGAGGGGGCTTCGATCACCGAGCGCCGGACGCCGGGGCGCTAGGGCGACGCCCAGCCCGACGCCGCCGGCTTGCCGGTCATGTGCCGCAGGAGCTGCCCGACCGAGTGCTTGAGCTCGCGCCGGTGGACGACGCTGTCGAGCATGCCGTGATCGAGCAGGAACTCGGCGGTCTGGAATCCTTCGGGGAGGTCCTGGCCGATCGTCTGCTTGATGACGCGCGGACCCGCGAACCCCACCACGGCGCCGGGCTCGGCGAGGTTCGCGTCACCGAGCATCGCGTAGCTCGCGCTCACGCCGCCGGTCGTCGGGTTCGTGAGGATGGAGACGTACGGGACCCGGCGCTCGGCGAGCATGGAGAGCACGGCGGAGACCTTCGCCATCTGCATGAGGGAGAGCACCCCCTCCTGCATGCGGGCGCCGCCCGACGCCGAGATGATGATGAGCGGGAACTTCCGCTCGAGGGAGCGCTGGCCGAGGCGGGCGAGCTTCTCGCCGACCACGGAGCCCATCGAGCCGCCCATGAAGGCGAAGTCCATCACGCCGAGGTTCACCGGTATCTCGTCGAGCGTGCCCGTCACGGTGAGCACCGCGTCGCCGTCTCCCGCCGTCGCCAGCGCCTTCTTGAGCCGCTGCGGGTACTCGGGGAAGCCGAGGGGGTCGGTGGAGCGGATGTCGACCTCGATCTCCTCCGTCGAGCCGTCGTCGAGCAGGATGTTGACGTACTCGGCCGCCCGGATGCGCCGGTGGTAGTCGCAGGCCGGGCACACGTTCAGGTTGCGAACGAACTTCTCGCGCAGGTCGGTATGCCCGCACGCTTCGCACTTCTCCCACGCGTCGGCGGGGATCTCGAGCCGCTCTCGCCGCGGCTGCCGCGGCTTCTTCTCCTTCCGGAACCAGGCCATAGATCAGAAATGTGGCCGGGCCGAATGGCAGAGGCAAGGGAGGAGGGCGCCGACGAGCGGCCGCGGGGCTCGACTCGCGGCGAACCGAGAACGGGCGACGGTCAACCAAAAGCTGACAACTGCCAGCCAATAACTGACGACCACCAACTGACGACTGCCAACCGAGAACAGCAGTTGGCAGTCGTCAGTCATCAGTCGTCAGTTCTCAGTCAGTGGGGGCCCGCAGCGCCGCTCACACCGCCAGCGAGTCGGCCCTTCCCCGTCCTTCGCTCGAGATGCGGACGAGCATCCCGATCGCGAGCCAGCTCGCCAGCATGAAGGAGCCGCCGTAGCTGAAGAAGGGGAGTGGGATGCCGGTGATCGGCGCGAGGTTGAGCGTCATGCCGACGTTCTCGGCCACGTGCACGAACCAGCTCGAGAGCAGCCCGAACGCCACCAGGCTGCTGAACGAGTCGTTGGCGCGCTCGGCCACGCGCACGATGCGCAGGAAGAGCGCGACGAAGAGCGTCAGCGCCAGGGTCACCCCGATGAAGCCCAGCTCCTCCCCCACCACCGCGAAGATGAAGTCCGTGTGCTGGGCCGGAAGGAAGGCGAGCCGCTTCTGGGTGCCCATGGTGAAGCCCTTGCCGAACCAGCCGCCCGAGCCGATCGCGACCGTGCTCTGGATGACGTGGTAGCCCGAGGCCCTCGGGTCGAGGTTCGGGTCGAGGAAGACGAGCAGGCGCCGCTGCTGGTACGGCTGCAGCCGGTTCCAGAGGATCGGCGCGAGGACGCCCATCACCACGTTGACCACGCCCAGCACGACGCTCTCGCTCAGGAAGGGCTTGTACCAGAGGATGAGCGCCATGAGCAGGATGAACCACGCCCCCCAGGCGCGCGACCCGAACCCCGCCAGCACGAGGCTCACCACCGGGCTGGCGACGAGCAGGAGGAGCGGCCACGGGACGCCGCTCCAGTAGAGCATCAGGAAGAAGATGCCGATGAAGACGATCCCCGTGCCGAGGTCCGGCTGGAGCATGATCAGGAGCCAGGGGATGCCGACGACGAGCGCCGGCTTCCAGAGGTCGAGAAGCGTCTTCGGCGCGTCCTTCCGCGCGGCGAGCACCTGCGCGAGCATCAGCACGACGGTGATCTTGGCGAACTCCGCGGGCTGGATGCGCAGCGAGCCGAAGCCGATCCACCCCTTCTGGCTCGCCGCCGTGCCGGCGCCGCGTCCGAGCACCAGGGTGACCGCGAGCAGCCCGAGCGTGGCGAGGTACGCCGGCGTCGTCAGCCACTCGTAGATGCGTACCGACATGCGGCTGGCGACGTAGGCGCCGCCGAGGCCCAGAGCGAGCCAGAAGAGCTGCCGCTCCCACGCCCCGCGGGCCACGGTCGGCATGTCGGTGATGCCGGCCGAGTACACCATCGCGATCCCGAACGCCGAGAGCAGCAGCGCGAGGGCGACGAGGGGGGCGTCCGCGATCGTTCGACGCATCCGCTCAGCCCTCCGTCTCGATGTACTGCGTGGGCGTCGCGTGCAGGTAGCGCCCCATGATCGCCGTCGCGATCTTCGCGGCGCGCCAGCCGTGGCCGCCGAACTCGAGCATCACCGACACGACGATCTTCGGATCGTCAGCGGGGGCGAAGCCGACGAACCAGGCGTGGTCCTCGCCGTGGGAGTTCTGCGCGGTCCCCGTCTTTCCCGCCACCACGACTCCCTGGATGCGGGCGCTGTTCGCCGTGCCGCGCTCGGAGACGACGTTCGCCATCGCCGTTCGCAGCACCTCCATCTGCTGGTTCGTGAGGGTGAAGAGGTGCTGACGCTCCGGCCTCCGCTTCACGATCTCGGGCCTGGCCGCCGAGCCGTCGGTGGCCAGGGCGGTGTAGAACTTGGCCATGTTCACCACCGTCTGCGCGTTCTCCCCCTGCCCGATCGAGAGGTTGAGCACGGACGCGCCGGCGGTCCAGCCGCGGGGACCGTAGCGCTTGTTGTAGTAGTCGTTGACGTCCTTGTACGGGAAGAGCGGCCGCTTCTCCTCCGGCAGGTCGATCCCCGACTTGTCGCGGAAGCCGAGCGTGATCCCGCCCGCCACGAGCCGGGCGAGCGTCATCTTCAGCCCGAGCTGGTAGAAGTAGACGTCGCACGACTTGGCGATCGCCCCGACCATGTCGAGGTTGCCG
>JBJMNL010000086.1:0-4242 GCA_045804285.1 Gemmatimonadaceae bacterium | reverse complement strand
GCGGCGTAGACGGCGAGCGCGAGGCCCGCGCGGCGCGCGCCGGCGAGGGCGCGCTGCCGCCCGACGAGGATCGCGACGACTCCGGCGGCGGCGTAGTAGCCGATGAGGAGGAAGGTCGCGAGGTCGGAGGAGAACGCCCGCGCGAGCTCCTCGCGTCCCCACAGGAAGGCGGCGACGGCGCCGAGCCCGGGGAGCAGCTCGCGGAGCGACGGGTCAGCCGGCGTGGCGGGCTCCACCCAGGGCGCACGCCAGACGATCGGCCCGAACGCCGCCCAGCCGGCGACGGCGGCGAGGGCGGCGAGCGACGGGAGCGTCGCGAAGGGCGTGTAGGCGTAGAGCGGCCGCTGCTCGAGGAGCGTCTGCGCCCACCAGGCAGCGCCGGCGAGGGCGAGGACGGCGGGGATGAGGACGAGCCGCGCGCGCTCCCCGCGCGCGGCGAGCCGGGTGGCGAGCAGCGCGAGGAGCGTCCCCTCGGCGGCGAGCCAGGCGACGCCGAGCACGGGGTGGCCCTCGGTGCCGAGGAGGATAGCAGCCGCCGCGGCGAGCCCCGCCGCGACCAGCGGTGGCTGGCGGCGGCGCGCGCCGGCGAGCCATGCCGCGGCGGCGCCGAGCAGCGTCCACGCGCCGGCGGTCGCCACGCCGGCGACACCTCGCGAGTCGGGGAGCGCGACGAGCGCGCCGCAGAGGAATCCGAGCGGGAGCAGCGCTCCCCAGAGCAGGGCGCTCGCGTCCCCCGCCTCCTCCTCGGCCACGTGCTCGGTCGCGAAGGCGGTACCGGCGCCGAGGAGGGCGACCGCCACCAGGGCGGCGGCGACGCCGGCCGCCGGCGGGCCGCCGGCGGCGCGGTCGATGGCGCGGGCGGCGAGCGCCACGAGGGCGCCGGTCAGGAAGGTGCGGGCGAGCGGGGTGCGATGCTCGCCGCCCGCGAGGGCGAGGGCGCACCACGCGGCGAGCGCGGCGTAGGCGGGGGGGGCGGCCTGGAGTGCCCAGCTTCCGTCGGGCGCGTCGAGGGTGAGGGCGGCGAGGGCGTAGGCACCGCCGCCGACGCCGAGGATGGCGCGGGCGACCGTCCATCGCCGGCCGCGGGCGGCGGCGACGCCGAGCGCGAGGCAGCCGCCGAGGACGACGACGAGGCCGTAGCCGAGGAGGGCCGGGACCGTGCCGCCGCCGGTGGAGGTGACGAAGGGGGCGAGGAGGGCGCCGCCGAGCCCGACGGCGAACAGCGACTGCTCCCCGCTCGCGAAGGCGAGCGCGGCGAGCGCGGCGGAGGCGAAGGCGGCGACCCAGAGGGCGACTGCGGGGGGGAGGACGTGCAGGTAGGGGCCCGCGCCCCAGGCGTCCACGTGCACCACCGCGAGGGCGAGGCCGAGGAGGGTGTTGCCGAAGCGGCGTGAGGCGGCGGCGCTCGCGGTGGCGGCGTCGCCGCGGCGGCTCCGCAGCCACCAGCCGGCGGCGGCGAGCGCCGCGGCGAGGAGCGCGCCGAGGGCGACGCGCGCCGCCGGCCCGACCTGTACGTGCTGCACCGCCCATCGCAGCAGCGCGCCGACCCCCATGACGATGGTGAGCGCGGCGAGCGCCATGGCGCCGTAGCGGCCGACGAGCGCCTCGAGGTCGGGTCCCGCGTGCGCGGCCCGATGCCCGGCGCCCCGGGCGCGCGGCGCGGGTCCGGCGCGCGGCGATTCGGTGGCGGGTCGGGCGTCGGCGGACGTTAACATCCCGGTGGGGGGGCCCCCCCGCTCGGCGTCGGCCGTCAGGCCAACCGAGGAGAGCGCATCGCCGCCCGCTCGCGTCCGCATCCACGCCGGCCCTTCCGGGCCGGGCGCGCCGCGCGGCCCGGCGTCCAGCCCGGCGCGCAGCTCGGCGCGCAGCTCCGCCACCTCGCGCGCGAGGGCACGCACGACGGTCTCGAGGTGGGCCAGGCGCTCGTCGGGGGTGGTCAATGGTCGGGTGCTCGGCGCGAGAGGAGGAGGGGGTCGGGTCCAATATCGGTGCCGGGCAGCCGGCTGCCCACTCCCCCCGGCCGGCCTGGGCAACGATCGGCCGTCGCCGGCCGTAGTGACTACTTGAATCGAACCACGCGCGGGACGCGGCGCGCGGAATCGCGCGCCGCGTCCCGCGTCGCGCCGCCACCCCGCACCACACCCACCGCTCTCACCCATGCCCCGTCCTCTCCTCGGCGGCGTCGCCGCCCTGGCCCTGCTCGGCCCCGCGCTCGCCGGCGGGCAGCAGCAGCGACAGGAGGCGTCGCAGCAGCGACGCCCCACCACCCCACCCCCCGCCGCCGCCCCGCTCGACTCCGCGACGCTCGCCGCCTTCCCGTGGCGCGCCATCGGACCGGCGGTGATGGGCGGGCGCGTCACCGACATCGAGGTCGTTCCCGGGAATCCCAAGGTCTTCTACGTCGCCACGGCCGCCGGAGGCATCTGGAAGACCGTGAACGGGGGCACCACCTTCGCGCCGACCTTCGACAGGGAGAAGGTCGTCTCGATGGGCGACATCGCGATCGCCCCCTCGGACCCGAACGTGATCTACGCCGGCACCGGGGAAGAGGACGCGCGCAACTCCATCTCGCCGGGCGGCGGCGTCTACAAGTCCACCGATGCCGGCCGGACGTGGACGCTCGTGGGGCTGGAGAAGACGCAGCACGTCGGCCGCATCGTCGTCCACCCGACCGACCCGAACGTCGTCTACGTCGCCGCGCTCGGCGCGATGTGGAAGCACAACCCGGAGCGCGGGCTGTACAAGACGACCGACGGCGGGAAGACGTGGACGCTGTCGAAGTTCGTGAGCGACCGCGCGGGGTTCGTCGACGTCGCCATGGACCCGAAGGACCCCAACACGCTCTACGCCGCGAGCTGGGCGGTGCGGCGCACGCCCTACTCGCTCGAGTCGGGCGGCGCGGGGAGCGGCCTGTGGAAGACCACCGACGCCGGCCAGACGTGGACGGAGATCCGCGGCGGCGGCTTCCCGACCACGACGCTCGGGCGCATCGGGCTCGCCATCGCGCCGAGCGACCCGCGGATCGTCTACGCGAACGTCGAGGCGGACACGCTGCCGAAGGCGCTCAAGAAGGGGGAGCGGCCCGACACGACGAAGCGGCAGAAGATCCAGAGCGGGATCTACCGCTCGGCGGACGGCGGGAAGACGTGGACGCAGACGTTCTCGAACGGCTACCAGCTCGAGCAGCGGCCGTTCTACTACTCGCAGGTCCGCGTCGACCCGAAGAACCCCGATCGCATCTACTGGATGTCGAGCGTCTTCCGCTTCTCCGACGACGGCGGGAAGACGTCGCGGCGCGGCGCGCTCTCGATCCACACCGACTGGCACGCGATGTGGATCGACCCGAACGACCCCGACCACTTCATGATCGGCGACGACGGCGGGATCGCCGTGACGCACGACCGCGGCGGCACGTACGAGTTCGTGAACACCCTCCCGATCGGGCAGTTCTACGCGGTCAGCTTCGACATGGCGACGCCGTACAACGTCTGCGGCGGGCTGCAGGACAACGGGAGCTGGTGCGGGCCGAGCCGCACCGCCGGCCGCGGCGGCATCACGAACGAGAGCTGGACGAACGTCGGCGGGGGCGACGGCTTCTACACGGCGATCGACCCGACGAACCCGAAGACGGTCTACAGCGAGTCGCAGGGCGGCAACATCTCGCGCCTCGACCTCGCCTCCGGCGCGCGCACGGTCGTGATGCGCGGCGGGGGCCGCGACCGCCCGTCGCAGTTCGAGGACTCGCTCATCGTCGCCCGCGGCGACACGACGCAGCCGGAGACGCCGGCGATCGCCCGCACCCTCGCCGACCTCCGCGCCCGCGCGGCGTCCGACTCGGCGAAGCGCTACCGCTTCAACTGGTCGACGCCGTTCTTCATCTCCGCGCACGCGCCGGCGACGCTCTACATCGGCGGGAACCGCGTCCTCAAGTCGGTGGACCGCGGCGACCACGTCTTCCCGATCTCCCCCGACCTCTCGACGCGGGACTCGGCGCGCATCATCGCCAGCACGCGCACCACGGGCGGCATCACGCGCGACGCGACCGGCGCCGAGACGCACGCCACGGTGACGACGCTCGCCGAGTCGCCGGTTAGACCCGGCCTGCTCTGGGCGGGGACCGACGACGGCAACGTCTGGCTGACCCGCAACGACGGCGGGACGTGGGAGAGCCTCACCGGCCGCTTCCCGGGCGTGCCGGCGAGGACGTGGGTGAGCCGCGTCGAGGCCTCGCACTTCGACACG
>JBJMNL010000085.1:0-16348 GCA_045804285.1 Gemmatimonadaceae bacterium | reverse complement strand
GGGCCCGGGCCGCGCGGCGGGCATGCGCCAGTCATCGTCGTCGCTCGCCCGGAAGTACCACCGCAGCACCCAGATCACGGCGGCGAGGGGGACGATCCAGTACCAGAGCGATTTCCGGGGGAGGCCGAAGTAGCCGACCCCGCCCTGGAACACGACGAAGATGGCGGCGAGGACGAGGATGCCGACGACAGTCTCGCGGAGCTTTTTCACGGCGGCGATCGGAGGGGGTGGTGTTGCCTGACGATGAATGGCCGAGGGCCCGCTCAGGGGTTTCCGAGCACGAAGGCGACGGGGTCGCGCACGTCGGGCGGCATCGGCCGCCACGGCCCGAGCCCCGCGCCGTAGTCGCGCAGCGCGCACGCCTGCGCCTCCTCGGCGGTGAGGTACCACGTCTCCGCGCTCACGGCGCCGCTCGCCGCGTAGCGGAACAGCGTCGCGCCCGCGGGCACGGTGGGCTCGACGACGAGCACCTCCGGCGGCGACGCCGCGTCCGCGTCCGGCTTGACGGCGCGGGCGGCGAGGCGAGGCGAGTCGGGCTCGGAGGTGGTCATGGACGTGGGCGTCGGAAGCTACGCTGTAAGATCGCACACTCCGGCGGCTCGGCAAGCGGGAGGGGCCCCGACTCCGCACCACCACATCCTCATCAATCGAGCAGCAGCTCGCTCTCGCCGCGGTGCGTCTCCCCCGCCTCGACGAGCGGCGCCAGCTCGCCGGCGCACCACCGGCGCGCGACGATGCCGGCGCGGCGCGCGGCCCCGCCGAGCTCGCCGCCGGCCGCTGCGACGCACCACTCCGCGTGCTCGAGCAGCAGCGCGCCGGCGTAGGTGCGGGCGATGGAGAAGGCGAGCGCGCGGGCGCCGGCCTCGAGCGCGTCGCGCCCGGCCGTGCCCCCGTCGCTCACGTATCGCTCGATACGCCGTGCGGCGTCGCGCACCCGGGCCGCGGAGGGGGCGAGCTCGGGGGAGCGGACGGGAGCGAGGCGGCGGTCGAGGTCGGCCAGGAACGGTGCGAGCGCCGCCGAGCGCTCGAGCGCGCGCAGCACGTCGAGGCTGAGCACGTTGGTGGTGCCCTCCCAGATCGAGAGCACCTGCGCGTCGCGGAGTAGCTGCGGCAGTCGCGTGTCCTCGACGTAGCCCGCCCCGCCGAACGCCTCCAGCGCCTCGCTCGCCACCGCCACCGCCTGCTTGCCGGTGTACAGCTTGGCGACCGGCGTCAGCAGGCGAAGCAGCGCCGACTCCTCCTCGCTCCCCTCGCCGCACTCCTCGCGGCCGAGCAGCGCGGCGAGCCGGAACACGAGGTGGAGCGCCGCGTCGCACTCGACCTCGAGCGCCGCCAGCGTCTCGGCGTGCAGCGGATGCTCCACGATCGGGCGGCCGAAGGCGACCCGGCGCGCGGCGTAGTCGCGCGCGAGCGACACGGCGCGCCGCATCCCGGCCACCGCGCAGCAGGCGTTGTAGAGGCGCGTCACGTTGAGCAGCGCGGAGATCTTCCGCACGCCGTTCCCCGGCCCCCCGAGGAGGACCGCCGGCGTCCCCTCGAGCGTCAGCTCGGCGGTGGGCAGGGCGCGCGTGCCCAGCTTCTCCTTGAGACGGTGGACGCGGATGTCGTTCAGCGCGCCGCCGGCGTCGCGCAGCTCGAGGTAGAAGAGCGAGAGGGCGGCCCCGCCGGCGGGCGCCGCGCCGCGCTCGTCCTCGATCCGCGCCAGGGTGAGCGCGATCTGCGACGTCGTCGCCGAGGTGAACCACTTCGTCCCCCACAGCCGGTAGCCGTCGACATCCGGCGCCGGCCGCGCCACGGTCGACGTGCCGGAGACGTCGGAGCCCCCGGTGCGCTCGGTCATCCACTGCCCCGACGTCCAGAAGCGCGCCGGGTCGCGCGAGACCAGCCGCGCGAGCGCGGCGCGCAGCCGCGCGTCGTCTCCCGCGTGGAGCTCGAGGCAGCGCGCCGCGCCGTCGGTCATCGCGAGCGGGCAGCTGAACGTCGCCGACGACGGCGCGTAGAGATACAGCTTCGCGAACTGGTGCACGCGCGACAGCCCGCCGTGCGCGCGCTCGTACGCGGTCGCGACGATCCCCTCCTCGGCGGCGACGCGCTCCAGCGCCCGCCACGCCTCGCTCGTCTCGATGCGGTCCACCCGCCGCCCCCACGCGTCGTACGGCACGTGGCGCGGCGGCCGCTCCTCGGCCGCGTCCCCCGCGGCACGGATGTCGCTCACCGCGCGCTCGCCGAGGCGGACGAGGCCCGGCTCCACCTCGGCGAGCATCTCGGCCGGCAGGGCGCGGCGCAGGTGGGTCCGCAGCGTGACGTCGGCGAGGTACTGGTTGCCGAGCTCGGGGCCGTCCTGGAAGAACTCCTCGCCGCGCGGCGCGGCGAAGCGGAGGTGCGCGGGTGCTCGCATACCGCGAAGCTACGCTGGCGGGGCCGCCCGCCGCCAGCGGCGGCGCTCGCGAGGCCCCTCGGCGCGATGGAACGAACGACGCCGCGGCGCCCATCCGAGCGCCGCGGCGTCGTCCGAGAGGTTCCGCGCCGCCGCGATCCACCGCGGCGGCGCCACCAGCGGCTACCTCGTCTTCACGCTGACGTTGCCCCCGCCCAGCGCCGTGCTGGCGTCGGAGTCCTCGTCGGCGCCGAGGACGTTGTCGTACACGACCGTGCCCTGGGCGTCGGTGATCTTGATGCGGAAGCGGTCGGGCTGGCCGCCGCGCTGCTCGCCGTCGATCGCCGTGAGGAAGAAGCCGTAGCTGCCGGTGCGTCCCTTGATCGTTCCACTCCCCTTGTACTGTGCCTCACTCGGGTTCACGACCAGCCAGTCGTAGCTCGTCGAGTGGAAGTCGAGCGACCCCTCGTGGAACTGGAACTCCGTGTTCCCGCTCGGCGTCTGCGCGCCCGGCGCGTAGCGGGCGACGAAGCCGAACGACGCCTTGCCCGCGAGCGCGCGGTCGAAGGCGTAGGCGCCCGCGGGCGAGGCGATCCAGCCGCCTCCCGTCGCGAAGCCCGCGCTCGGGTCGAAGACCACGATGTACTGCTCGCCCATGCGGCTGACGACCCCGCCGTCGTCGTCGCACACGGTGACCCTGATCGTGTAGACGCCGGGCTGCGCGTACTGGTGTGTGAGCGTCGTCGCGCCCGGGGTGCCCCCCGCACAGCTCGCCGGCGCGCTCGCCGCCTGCGCGTCGTCCCAGTCGACCGCCGTCGTGAACTCGTCGTCGCCCGGGTCGGCGATCGACAGCGTGATGCCGGCCGGCTGGCCGAGGGCGATCGGCGCGACCGGGGTCGAGAGCTGCGTGATGGTCGGCGCGACGTTCGCCACCGTGACCTGCGCGGTCGCCGTCGCCTCGACGCCCGTCGGGTCGCTGACCGTCACCGTCGCCGTGTAGCTGCCGTTGTCGCGGTAGACGTGCGCGGGCGTCGCGCCGGTGCCCGTCGAGCCGTCGCCGAAGTCCCAGGCGTAGGTCAGCGCGTCGCCGTCCGGGTCGCTCGACGCGCTCGCGTCGAGGCGCACCGCGCTCCCCTCGAGGCCGGCGTAGGGGCCGCCTGCGTTGGCGACCGGCGCGCGGTCGTTGCTCTCGACCAGACGCTCGATGTTGTCCGGAAGCCTGGCCAGGACGTCGTACCCCGTCTGCTGCTCGATCTCGTCGACCGTCGTGCGGTAGGTCTGCCAGGGGGTGTTGCGGATGTTCCCCGTCGCGCCGGTCGTGCCGGCGAAGTTCGCCGCGCCGGCGCTCGCGTGCGCCTCGGTGAGGTTCGGCATGCGGACGGCGATCACGTTCAGGTCCGCCGGCGAGTGGACGTCGGCGAGTCCCTTACCGCCCGCCATGATGACGGCGACCTTCCACGTGTAGTCCGGGATCGCGACCTTCCCTTCCCCCTTGAGCGTCGGCGCGCCGGGCCGGTAGATGCCGCCGGCGACCACGTAGACCTCGCGGCCGGCGCGCGCGCTGTCGTTGAGCGCGTTCTCGAGCTGCGACCACGGGCCCTGGTTGTTGGCCGCCGCCTGCGGGAGGATGTTCGTCAGCAGGAAGGTGCGCGCGTTCTCCTGCGCCGTCGTCGCGCGCGACGCCGACTGGACCATGTGGCCCCGGTCGTAGCCGCCGTTGCGGTAGTCGAAGTCGACCACGTGGTAGACGCCGGCGGGGAGCGAGGGGTCCGCCGAGAAGCAGTTGCAGCGGTCGGTCGAGCCGAACTGGGTCGCGTTCAGCTCCCAGCTCACCCAGTTGGGGCCGCCGCGCGCCGGGTTGAACGAGAGCGCGAACTGCGCCCGGCCGAGGAGCAGGACGTCGTCGTCGGGCGTTGCGTCGGCGGGCTGGCCGAACTCGAGGTTGCCGCGGTAGACCGCGCTCGTCGGCGCGTCGGCCGCGTCGATCGTGAAGGTGATGACGTTGTACACGCCGTTCGGCGTCGTCGCGCGGATCGTCGCCTTGCCCGGCGCGACGCCGGTGACGTAGCCGAGCGCGTCGACCGTGGCGACGGTCGCGTCGGAGGTCGTGAAGGCGAGCGCCGGCGCGAGGGTGACGCCGTCGGTCGTCCTGACCGTGGTGAAGAGCGGCTTGGTGAAGCCGGCCGGCATCTGCGGCAGGTCGCCGTCGCCGACGTTCACGCTCACGCTGGCCACGTCGCCCGGGTTCACGACGAAGAGCGGCGCGCTCGCCGAGACGCCGTTCGCGGCGGTGGCGGTGATCGTCGCGACGCCCACCGACTTGCCCGTCGCCCGGCCCGTCACCGGGTCGATGGTCGCGATGGCGGGGGTGGTGCTCGACCACGTGAAGGTGGTCGGGGAGGGCTGCCCCTTCGCGTCGACGCCGGATGCCGTGATCGTGAAGGAGGTGCCCGGCGTGACGAACGAGATGCGGACGGTCACGGCGACGACCGGTCCGGGAATGGGGTTCTCCCGGCCGGGTGATCCCCTGTCGCCGCGCGCGCCGAAGGGCTGCGTGCCGTTCTGCCAGTTCGCGCCGGCCCCCGGGCCGGTCATCACCGAGTTGTCGAGCGCGGGGTTGATCAGCTCGCGGGAGACGCCGTCGGTGGTCGGGCCCGGCGAGCCCCAGTCGACGTGATCGACGATCGCCCCCGACGGGTCGCGGAGCTCGAGCCAGTCGGAGTTGTTGTTCGCGAGCTGCGCGACGCCGTAGGGTGTCTTGAGCGTCGCGTCCTCGCCCAGGTTCGCGGTCGAGGTGTCGCGGGCGATGACGGCGTACGCCCCGGGCGGGACGAGGAAGTCGGCCGCGACGGTATACGACTCGGTGTTGGTGCCGGTGCCGACCCTCGAGAAGACCTTCCACCCGCTGAGGTTCACCGTCACCGCGCCGGCGTTGTAGATCTCGAACCACTCGTTCGTCGGCTCGGTGCCGCTCGGGTTCGCCATCACCTCGTTGATGACGAGCGCGCCCCCACCCGACGCGAGGTCGTGCGCGATGGCGTGGGGCGCGGTCGGGCCGCCGAGTCGATCGGCGGTGCAGGCGGCGAAGAGCAGCGCCAGCGCGGCGCGCGTCGTCGCGCGGAGCGAGGGGTGTCGCATTGCGGAGTCGGCTGTGGGGGTGCGCGCCGCGGGAGGGTGCCAGCGCTGGGTGGTGGGAGCGCGGCAAACATACGGGTCGCCGGGCCCGGCCGTAAGACACCCCCGGTAACGGCGGGGTACCGGGGGGCGCCCCTCCCCGCTCGTCAGGCGGCAGGCGCTCCGGGGCACCGGACGCCGGGGCTCCTGCCGCCTGACGAGCCGAGCTCGACCGTCATGCCGCGCCGGTGTCGCCCGACCTTTGCAGGAGCTACCTTGGGGACAGTGGGGAGTAGCCTACCGGCGCGCCGCCAGCGCGGCCGGGGCGGCCATCGTCATCACGGGGTGCGCATCGACGCCGGACGGAACGGGCGGCGACGGACTCCCGGTGGGCCGTACAGCGCATTCACGCCGGCCGGGTCGAGACCCGGGCCGGCGGGCGACTCGGGCGAGACCACTACGTCACGCGGCAACCGGCCCGAGCGGCCGGCCGCCGCGCCGTAGGGGCTCGCCCATCTTGTCATCGCCCCGAGCGGACCGTCACACCACGCGCACCGGTACCGTTCATGGTCGCCACTAACATCTGGTTCTGGATCGGCTTCAACGCCTTCGTCCTGGCGATGCTCGCCCTGGACCTCGGCGTCTTTCACCGCAAGGCGCACGTCATCCGCCCGAGGGAGGCGGGGATCTGGACCGCCGTCTGGGTCGCGCTCGCCCTCATCTTCGCCGGCGGACTCCATTACTACGCCGGCTCGCAGGCCGCGCTCACCTTCCTCACGGGGTACGTCATCGAGGAGGCGCTGAGCGTCGACAACATCTTCGTCATCGTCCTCATCTTCGCCTACTTCAACGTCCCGGCGAAGTATCAGCACCGCGTGCTGTTCTGGGGGATCATCGGGGCGCTGGCGATGCGCGGGACGTTCATCGCGCTGGGGACGCTCCTCCTCACCCGCTTCCACTGGGTGATCTACCTCTTCGGCGCGCTGCTCGTCGTGACCGGCGTGCGGATGGCGTTCCGCGACGACGAGGGCTTCGAGGGTGATGACAACGCGCTGGCGCGGCTGGTGCGGCGGGTCGTCCCGCTCGCCGCGCGCTGCGACGGGCCGCACTTCTTCACGCGAGAGAACGGGCGGCTGCTCGCCACCCCGCTCCTCCTCGTGCTCGTGATGGTCGAGGCCACCGACCTCGTCTTCGCCGTCGACTCGATCCCGGCGATCTTCTCGATCACCCGCGATCCCTTCCTCGTCTACACGTCGAACATCTTCGCCGTGCTCGGGCTGCGCTCGCTCTATTTCCTCCTCGCGCACGTGGTACAGAGGTTCTACCTGCTGCGCTTCGGGCTGGCCGCGATCCTCGTCTTCATCGGCGCGAAGATGCTCGGCGAGAGCTGGGTGCACGTCCCGATCGGCGTCTCGCTCGGCGTCGTGGCCGGGGTGCTGACGCTCTCGATCGGCGGCTCGCTGCTCTTCCCGCAGCGCCACGCACGCACTGCGGGTGCCGCGCCGGACGCCGGCGCCTCGGCCGCGCTCTGGGCCGGCGGCGAGGGCGAGGCGCCCGCCGCGGCACCCGCGGTAGGAGCCGGCGCCGGGCCGCGCCCGGAGGAGGGCACGTGAACCAGGAGGCGAAGAAGCGCGTCCTGCGCAGCGTCGTCTACGGGCTCTACGCGCTCGGCGTGCGGCGGCCGGAGGGCGATGCCGCCGAGGGGGGCGCGCACATGATGACCGTCAACTGGCTGACGCAGGTCTCCTTCGAGCCGCCCATGCTCGCGGTGGCGGTCGAGCGGGAGTCGGCGTCGCTCCCCCTGGTGCGCGCGGCGGGCGCCTTCGCGCTGAGCGTGCTCCCCACGGGCGCCCGGCAGCTCGCCGGCCGGCTCGGCCGCTCCTCGGCGACCACGCCGGACAAGCTCTCCGGCGTCCCCCACCACCCCGCCCCGCTGAGCGGCGCCCCGGTCCTCGACGAGGCGACCGGCTGGCTCGACTGCCGCGTGAGCGCCGAGCTCCCCTCCGGCGACCACGTGCTGTTCGTGGCCGAGGTGATGGAGGCCGGGGAACAGCGGGCGGCGGAGACGTTGACCCTGCGGGAGACCGGGTTCCGGTACGCCGGGTGAGGGAGCGGCGGGCGGACTGAGGTATCGGGAAGAGCGGAACGAGGCATGAGGAATGAGGCCGGGCCGCGGCAGGTACCTGGTACCAGGGAATGACTCCTCCACCAGATCGGGCCGCCCCGGGTACCTGGTACCTGGGGGTGCCGGCATCGCGGGTGGCCCGTCCCGGGTACCTGGTACCTGGGGCGGGCCGGCCTCATGCCTCCTGCCTCATTCCGCCCTTCAGTCTTCCGCCCTTCGCCGTTCGGCTTTCGCCCTTCCAGCCCCTACTTCTTCTCGATCGCGTCCCGCACGTCGAGCAGGATCTCGAAGTAGAGCTGCTCGCGCCGGTAGGCGAAGTCGAGGGTCGCCATCTGGGCCTGGTCGCCGGAGGTCTTCGCGCGCTCGAAGGCCTCGCGGTACATCTCGTCCAGGTTGGCGAGGATGCGTTCGCGGGAGCGGGACATGCTGATTTTCTGGAGGGCTCGGAACGTCAGACGCGGCGGCTCGTCGTCGGGCGAGAGCCGGGGATCGTTTTCCGTCGCGTCGAGGAGGAACCGTTTCGCGGCGCCGAGCATCGCGCGCCGTCGGTCCAGGGGGTCGGGCATTGAAGCGTGACGAGGTCTTCGCGCGCGATGATCACCGCTGCGTCTACTGCGGACAGCCGTTCCCCGCGGAAGAGCTGACGGTGGACCACGTTCAGCCCCGCGTGCGAGGGGGCGACAACTCTGCGGGAAACGTAGTGACGGCCTGTGGGGCGTGCAACGCGCTCAAGGGCCACCGTCGCCTCTCGGAGTTCCTCGCCGCCGAGCCCGCCGCGCGCACGAACTTCTTCCGGCTGGCCAGGGGGCGGGTCTACGAGCGGCATCTGCGGGCGGTGGAGGAGGAGCTGCGGAAGAGGGGGGTCGGGGAGTGGGGAATAGGGGGGCGGACCGCGAGAGGAGGGTCGTGATAGTGGGTCGTGATAGTTTGAAGTTGCTAGTGTTCAGTTCGCAGTGTCGCGCCGCGGGCGGGCGCGGGATGATCATCTATCCGCGACGAGCCAGCGTGCGATGGCGTTCTGAGTGATGAGTTGTGAGTGATGAGTGACGGGGAGTGGCGCGCCGGGCGCGCACCGCGACCCCGCCGGATCGGGGCGCGGGTGAGGCGCGGTGCCCACCCCGCGGTACGCCCGCCGCCCCGCGTGATACTCACGACTGACAACTCACAACTCACGACGGCGTCACGCATCCCTCCCGCCCGTAGGGGCGATCGTGAGAGGTGCGTCCCGGCGCCCTTCCCCGCGCGAGGGGCGACCGATAGAGTGGCGTCCCGAGCGGCCGTTCCCCCCCGTACTCCCCCCTCCCCCCCATCCCGATTAGATTTCCCTTCAAAGAAGGGGAGTAGCCACGCGGCCCACCCGCCGCGCGGCCGGATCGTCAGGACTGCGTCGGCGGCGGGGAGATGCCCGCCGCGGGCGCACGGTTCGGTCGGGTCACGATGCGACCAGGCGAGACCTTCGCGAACGCCGCCGGCTCGGGAGAGCGATGCTCCCCGCCGCCGCGGCCGCGCGAGGGGCTCGCCTTTCGCGCGTTCGAACCCCTCGGAGGAGCCAGATGAACAACGTGAAAGTCTTCGTGCTGATGGCCGGGCTCACCGCCCTCTTCATCGCCCTCGGCGGCGCCTTCGGCGGGCAGACGGGGATGGTGATGGCGCTGCTCCTCGCCGGCGCGATGAACTTCTTCATGTACTACGCGTCGTCGTCCATCGTCCTGCGCATGTACGGCGCGCAGGTCGTCACCGAGCGCGAGGCGCCCGAGCTCTACGCCACGGTGGACAGGCTGCGCGGGCGCGCCAACCTCCCGATGCCGACCGTGGCGATCGCCCCCCACGCGCAGCCCAACGCCTTCGCCACGGGGCGCGACCCGGAGCACGCGGTCGTGTGCGTGACGGAGGGGATCCTCCGCGTCGTGTCGCGCGAGGAGCTCGAGGGCGTGATCGCGCACGAGCTCGCCCACATCAAGAACCGCGACATGCTCCTGTCGACGATCGCGGCGACGATGGCGGGCGCGATCAGCAACATCGCCCACCTCGGCCTCTGGTTCGGCGGCTCGAGCCGCGACGACGACGGGGGCAGCCCCGTCGCCGGCCTGGCGATGGCGCTCCTGGCGCCGATCGGGGCGATGCTGATCCAGTTCGCCATCAGCCGGCAGCGCGAGTACAAGGCGGACGCGGTGGGCGCCGAGATCTCCGGCCGGCCGCTCGCGCTCGCCGGCGCGCTCCAGAAGCTCGACACGTACGCGCACCGTATCCCGATGCACGTCGCGCCGGCCGTGGCCCCGCTCGCCCAGGTGAACCCGCTCGCCGCTTACGGCGGCGGCATCGCGACGCTCTTCTCCACACACCCGCCGACCGAGGAGCGCGTGGAGCGGCTGCGGGCGATCGCGCGCGCGCAGGGAGTCTGACGGAGCCCGCGGGAGCGGGGGATCGGCACCCCTCCCCGCTTCCGCGGCCGGCTCACTCCCTCGCCTGCGTCAGCCGCGCCAGCGCGGCCTCGCTCCGGGCGTAGGGCTCGAGGAGGAGCAGCGCGTCGAGCTCGGTCTCGGCCATCACCTCGAGAAGCCCCAGGGCGCGGGGCGGGGCGAGCGTGGCGAGCACGCCGGGCGGCACCGCGTCCAGCCGCTCGAGGACCGCGACCACGGGCGTGTCGCCGCGCCCGCTGGTGCGGCGAACGCGCACCAGGGCACCGCTGCTCGCCGAGCGCTCGTAGAGGATTCCGTCGGCCATCGACGGACGAGGATGAAGGGCCGGGGTGGGATGACGGACGGCACGTATCATCGGTTCGGTACCGGCGGGCGGAAGTGACGGATCTCACACGATCCCACCGCCGCCCCGCCCACTGCCCGACTCCGCCCTATAGCCGGTGGAACACCGCCTCCTCCACCACCCGCCCCTCCTTCAGATGCTCGACCACGATGCGCTCGAGGAGATCGGGCGTGACGCCGGCGTACCAGATGCCCTCCGGGTAGACGACGACGATCGGGCCGCCCGCGCAGACGCCCAGGCACGGCGTCTCGCCGCGCTTCACGCGGCGCGGGCCGAAGAGGAGCCCCTCGCGCTGGAGGAGTTGGGCGAGCTGGCTGTAGAGGGCGCGGCCGTCGCGGTCGGGGGAGCAGTAGCCGCCGGTGCATACGAGCACGTGACGGGAGTACGGGTCCATGATCGCGCGCGGCGTGGTGGTCCGGGGCATGCCGCAAGCTAACGGCGGAACTCGCGCCGGGCGCTCGCGGTGCGGTCGGTCGCGTCGGACCGCGGTTCACCCTCTGGCCGCCGGGCAGCGACCGACGCACATTTTCCGCCCGCCCCTACCGGACCGCCGCCATGCCCCTACCGATCGAGCTCCTCCACGAGATGAGCCGCCGCCGCGCCGAGGAGGCAGTGGAGGCGCGGCGCGCGACGCGCCGCGACCTGGCGTGGACCGCGCTCCAGTGCGTCGCCTGGGTCGCCCTCGGCCTCTTCCTGATCGGCTGGAGCATGCACACCACCGACCCGACGCTCGGCCGCGCCGCCTTCGCCGCCGGAATCGGCGCGGGGAACGGCGGGTGGCTGTTCACGGTGCTGGCGGCGTATCGCAGGGGAGAGAAGCGAGGGGATTGGTAGAGAGACCAAATCCGCTCCACGCTCCCCGCTCCACGCTCGGCGTGCGGGCCACCGGAGCCGGCAGAGCGAGCGCGGAGCGTGGAGGGGGTCTGGTCTCCCTACTTCATCAGTCCCAGCACCAGCTCCGCCACGATCAGCAGCACGATCGCGACCTCCAGCACCTCCGCCCGTCGCGCCTGCGATTCCGCGTTGAGCATGCCGTAGGTCTCGCGGATGATGCCGAGCTTGCGGTCGATGCCGGCGCGCCAGGCGCGGCCGCGGAAGATGTCGAGCGCCGCCGAGTAGACGCGGGCGAGGTAGACGTCGTCGGTGACCTTGAGCGAGTTCTCGACCCGCTCGACGAGCTCCGTGGAGTCGGCGACGAGGCGCTGCAGGTCCGCGAGCAGCGGGGCGAAGCGGCGCGATACGCGGAGCCCGGAGCGCGCCGCGGCGATCCGGTCGTACATCGCCGGGAGCTGGGCGTCGAGCACCGCGTCGTAGTAGCGCAGCTCGAGGAGCTGCGCGTTCGCGAACTCGAGGATGAACTGGACGTCGGAGTCGTGGTCCACCGGCTCGACGACGAGGGCGTTGTCCCAGGTGAGGATCGCGAGGTCGTCGGCGTAGTACGAGAAGCGGTGCGGGAGGAGCTCGCGCCGCGCGTCGTCGGAGAGCGGCCGCGACTCGTTGAGGAGCAGCGGGACGACGTCGACGTCGCGCAGCACGTCGGTCGGCAGCGTCTCGCCGTCGGCGCCGGCGAGGCGGCTCACCCGGTACACCACGTACTCCTCGACCACCGGCGCGAGCAGCGGGCGCTCGATCGCCGGCCGGATGCGCTCGGTGAGCAGCCGCCGGTGGTGGTCGCAGATCGCCGAGAGCGCGGTCGCGGCGTCGGCGTCGACCGCGTGGCCGAAGGCGGTGAACGCCTCCCACGAGAGCTCGCCGGGCGTCGGCACGCGGACGCGGATCGAGACGACGCCGAAGTCGAAGATGCGCGCCGAGACCTCGACGTCCTGCCGCCGCCCGTCGACGAGCAGGCTCTCGGTGCCGAGGAGGACGGTGATCGGCGGGTTCTTGATCTGGAGCGCCTGCGCCTCGCCGCGCACCGGGCGCACCCGCTCGGGGGCGCTCGAGGCGAGGAGGTCGAGCGCGCGGTCGAGGGCGATCTCGTAGCCGACGTCGTAGAGCCGGTAGACGACGGCCGCGCCGCGGACGCGCGCGAGCGCCCGGCGCGCGGCCGTGGGCGGCGCGGAGGGGGTGGGCGCGGCCGCGCGAACCGCGGTGGGGCGCCCGGCGTCGTTCACCGCTCCACCTCGCGCTTGTTGTCGCCCGGCGGCGCGACGTAGCGGTACTCCGCGACCGGCCGGCCGCCGACCAGGTGCTCGGCGACGATCCGCGCCGCCCCGCTCTCGTCCACCCCCGCGTACCAGGTGTCCTCGGGATAGACGACGACCATGGGCCCGTGACCGCACTGGTTCATGCACCCGGCGTGGTTCACGCGCACGGCCCCCTTGAGCCCCGCCTCGTGCACACCGCGCTTGAGCACCTCGTGCACCTCGGGGCCGCCCTGCCACGAGCAGGTCTTGCCGGAGGTGCAGACGAAAACGTGGTAGCGGTATTGTCCCATCCGGGGAAGATAACGACGGCGACGACGCACCCGCGGCGGCTCGGGGTGCCGGTCCCCAGAGCCGCCGCCGCGGGCTCCCGGCGCCACCGTCCGCTATCTTCCCGCGATGCCCACCGCCGACGACTTCTTCGCTCTCGACCTGCGCGTCGGGACCGTGCTCTCGGCCGAGCCCTTCCCGGAGGCGCGACGACCGGCGATCAAGCTGGTGGTCGACTTCGGCGGCGAGCTCGGCGTGAGGCGCTCGAGCGCGCAGATCACCGACCACTACGCCCCGGCCGATCTCGTCGGCCGGCAGGTGGTCGCCGCCGTGAACATCGGGACGCGGCGCATCGCCGGGTTCACGAGCGAGGTGCTCGTGCTCGGCGCCGTCCCGGGAGACGGCGTCGTGCTGCTGAGGCCGGACGCGCCCGTGCCGGACGGGACGCGGGTCGGGTAGCGCGGAGCACGCGGCCGCGGGGGGGCCCCCCCACCGGGAAGGTAGCACGACCGGCGCGCCCGCCCGCAGCGGAACGCCGCGCCCGCGCCCACACGCCCGCGCGCACACGCCCGCGCCCGGCCGCCACGGTGAACTCCCGGCCGCGCCGCCGGGTTATCTTTCCGCGATACGCCGTCGTGCGCCATCCTCAGCGGAGGAACCACCTCATGCCCACGACAACCGAACGCACCGACATGCCGCAGACGACCCCGATCGTCGACAAGGGATACGCGCGCCCCGAGGTCCTCGTCAGCACGGACTGGCTCGCCCAGCACCTCGGCGACCCGACGCTGCGCATCCTCGAGAGCGACGAGGACGTGCTCCTCTACGACGTCGAGCACATCCCCGGCGCGCAGAAGGTGGACTGGCACCAGGACCTCAACGACCACGTCGTGCGCGACTACGTGTCGCGCGAGCAGTTCCAGGCGCTGCTCCGTCGCCTCGGCATCGACGAGAACACGACCGTCGTCTTCTACGGCGACAAGAACAACTGGTGGGCCACCTACGCCTTCTGGATCTTCCAGCTCTTCGGCTTCACCAACGCCCGGCTGCTCGACGGCGGGCGCATGAAGTGGGAGCAGGAGGGACGCCCGATGACGACCGACGTGCCCTCCTTCCCGCCCACGCGCTACGAGGCCGCCGAGCGCTCCGACGAGCGCATCCGCGCCTTCATGCAGGACGTCCGGCAGCACATGCAGGCGCGAAAGCCCCTCATCGACGTGCGCTCGCCGCAGGAGTTCACGGGCGAGCGGACGCACATGCCCGACTACCCGCAGGAGGGGACGCTGCGCGGCGGCCACATCCCGGGCGCGCGGAGCGTCCCGTGGGCGCGCGCCGCGAACCCCGACGGCAGCTTCAAGAGCGCCGATGAGCTGCGCGCCATCTACGAGAAGGAGCAGGGGCTCAAGGCGAGCGACGACGTGATCGCCTACTGCCGCATCGGCGAGCGCTCGTCGCACACCTGGTTCGTGCTGACCTACCTGCTCGGCTACGGCACGGTGCGCAACTACGACGGCAGCTGGACCGAGTGGGGGAACGCGGTGCGGGCGCCGATCGAGGTCGGCGAGGCGAAGCCGCAGCGGTAAGGCTCCGCGTCGCCGGGCGCGTCGCTCGCGTCGCGAGCCATGACGCCGGGCAGGCTGAGCGTGGAGCGCAGAGCGCGGAGGGAGCCACGCACGCGATGCTCCCTCCGCGCTCTGCGCTCCACGCTCACTTTCCCCGAAACAGAGCTGACCATGACCAGGACCCGTTGAGGCGATGACAGAGCCGAACTCCCCGCACAAGCCCGTGAACCGCGTCCGCGTGACGTGGGTCGGCGAGCACATGTTCGACGCCGGCCGGCCGGGCGGTCCCCCCGCCCGCATCGACGCGTCGGCGAGAACGGGGCAGAGCCCGGTGGACGCGCTGCTCAGCGCGCTCGGCTCCTGCTCCGCCGTGGACGTCGTGGACATCCTCGCCAAGCGGCGCACGCCGGTCGCGAGCCTCGAGGTGAACGTCGCCGGCACCCGCGTGACGACCATCCCGCGCCGCCTCGAGCGCGTCCTGCTCGAGTTCCACATCGAGGGCGAGGGGATCGACCGCGCCCACGCCGAGCGCGCCGTCGAGCTCTCCGTGACCAAGTACTGCTCGGTGCGCGACTCGCTCGCCCCGGACATCGAGATCGAATGGACGGTTGTGCTGAACGGCACGCCCGGGATGCTGATCAACCGGGCGCCGGCGGCGGGAAGGACGTAGGAAGTCCGGAGCCAGGGCCGACGGTGGTCGGCAGTTCGCGGTCGGCAGTTGGGAGTCGGCAGTTTTCGGTCGTCAGTCGTCAGTGTCTCGTCGGGACCGAGAACGAACGACTGACGACTGGCTACTGCCGACTGCTCGCCACGAGCTACCGACCGCGACCCACGCCCGCGCCACCCTGATCTACATGGCAATCTCCGCCCGCAGCACGAGCGTCCTGGGCTGCGCCTGCGCGAACAGGTCGACACCGGACAGCGGCGAGCCGTTCATCGCGACCTCGGGGTCGCCGCCGCTGTAGCGCGTCCACGTCGCGATGTTGTGTACGGCGGCAGTCACGGTGAGCGCACCCGCGGGCCGCATCCAGCGCTCGGGCAGCCGCAGCGTCACGGCCACTTCGCGCAGCTTCACGTAGCCGGCGTCTTCGAGGTACGGCGAGAGCTCGCCGTGTACGGCGGTGCGCGCCTGGTCTCCCAACGAGGTGGATGGATCGTTGTGCTCGCGGCAGCTCTCCAACAAGCAGCCGATCAGGTGCGGGTAGTTGTACAGCCGCACGCCACCGCGGTAGTCGAGCTGCCCCGAGAGCGTCACGTAGCGGCCGACGCCGAGCGAGGAGCCGAGCGATCCCTCTCGCGTCGGGTACGGCGTGCCGCCGAACCGCCGCGACGCGGCGAAGGTCAGCTCGCACGTCGGCGGGGACACGCCGCCCGCGCCGTCGTACTGGCACTCGCCGATGACGCCGTCGCCGTTCCTGTCGGCGTAGCCGACGATCGGCGACGACTGCAGCGCGCCGAGCGGCAGGCCCTTCTGCAACGCGCCGAAAGCGAAGCCGAGTACGCCCTGCCCGATCAGCGACATGGGGGTGGAGACGCGCCTGACGCGGTTCCGGTTCGCGGCGAAGGCGAGGCCCGCATCCCAGCGGAAGCGGGCGCTGCGCAGTAGCGTCGCGCCGAGCCGGAGCTCGACGCCGCGGTTCTGAACGTCGAGCGCCTGCCCCAACCGCGTGTCGAACGTCGAGGCCGCCGATGGCGGACCCGGGAGCTCCCCATCCTTCGTCAGCTTGTCGTAGCCGGTCAGCGCGACGTCGAGCCGGCCGCCGAGGTAGGTCGCGTCCGCGCCGAGCTCCGCCTCGCGAGTGCGCTCCGGCCTCGGCCGCCCGGGTGCCGGGGCCGGCCCCGGGCCCGTCGACGGCGGCGCCAGCGCGAGGAGCGACGCCGGCCGCGCAATCGACCCGTACGCGGCGCGAAGCCGGGCGCGGTCGGACCAGAGCCGCCGCGCGCCGCCAGCGGTCTCACCGAGCGCCCACGACAGCTCGGCCGAGCGCTGCAG
>JBJMNL010000084.1:0-16770 GCA_045804285.1 Gemmatimonadaceae bacterium | reverse complement strand
TTTCACGAGCGGCATCGCCGTGACCGCCCTCGGTCACGCCGATCCGGGCGTCGAGGGCGCCATCCGCGGCGCGCTCGCCTCGGGGCTGCTCCACATCTCGAACCTCTACGCCAACGAGCCCGCCGAGCAGCTGGCGCGCTTCCTCGTGGACCGCGCCCCCTTCGCGGCCAAGGCGTTCTTCTGCAACTCGGGCGCGGAGGCGAACGAGGCGGCGTTCAAGTTCGTGCGCCGCTGGGCGCGCTCGCTCCCCGACGCCACCGCCGCCAAGCACGAGATCGTCGCCCTGCGCGGCGCCTTCCACGGGCGGACGCTCGGCGTCCTCGCCGCCACCGACCGCCCGAACTACCGCATCCCCTTCCGCCCGCTCGCCGGCGGCGTCTCGATCGTCGAGCGCGACCTCGAGATCCTCGGCGCCACCCTGTCGGACGAGACGACGGCGGCGGTGATCGTCGAGCCGGTGCAGGGCGAGGGGGGCGTGCGCGTCCTCGACGCCGGCTGGCTGCGCGAGCTGCGCGCCCTGACGCGCGAGCGCCGCGTCGCCCTCGTCTTCGACGAGATCCAGTGCGGGCTGGGACGCACGGGCGCCTTCTACGCCTTCGAGCGCGCCGGCGTCGAGCCCGACGTCCTCACGCTCGCCAAGCCGCTCGCCGGCGGCCTGCCGATGGGCGCGACGCTCCTCTCGGCGGAGATCGCCGCCGCCGTGAAGCCGGGCGACCACGGGACGACGTTCGGCGGCGGCCCCTTCGTCGCCACGGTCGCGCTGCACGTCGTCGAGCGCCTCGCCGACCCGGCGCTCCTCGACGCGGTGCGCGAGAACGGCGCCTGGCTCGGCGGGGCGCTCGAGGCGCTGGCCGAGCGCACGGGGCGCATTCGCGCGGTGCGCGGCACGGGCTACATGTGGGGCATCGACACCACCGCGCCGGCGGCCGACGTGGTGCGCCGCGCCCTCGAGTCGCGCCTCCTCGTCTGCTCGGCCGGCGAGCACACGGTGCGCCTCCTCCCGCCGCTCACGATGACCCGCGGCGAGCTCGCGCTCGGCGTCGCGCTCCTCGAGGAGGCGCTGCAGTGACCCCGCCGACGCTCGTCCGCGCCGAGCGCGCCGAGCGCGCCGCGGCGACCCTCGCCGCGCCGGGCGAGGTCGCCCTGCGCCCCGCCACCGCGCGCGACGTCGCCGGCATCGTCGCCCTGATCGCCGGGTACGCGGCCGAGCAGGTCATGCTCCCCCGCACGCCGGAGTCGGTGCTCCTCGCCCTCGACGACTTCGTGGTGGCGGTGGACGCCCACGGCACGGTGCTCGGCTGCGGCGCGCTCAAGGAATACTCCCCCTCGCTCGCCGAGGTCTCGTCGCTCGCCGTCGCCCGCGCGGCGCACGGCCGGGGGCTCGGCCGCACGATCGTCGCCCGCCTCGAGCGCCTCGCGCGGGCGAGGGGGATCGGCGAGCTGTTCGCCCTCACCCTGACGCCGGAGTTCTTCGGCGCCGTCGGCTACGAGGTGGTGGACAGGGCGCGCTATCCCGAGAAGATCCGGCGCGACTGCCTGGGGTGCGCGAGGCGGGCGGCGTGCAGGGAAGTGTGCGTCGCCCGGAGCGTCGAGGTGGTCGAAGGGATCCGCGTCGCGGCGTAGCGGGACCGGCCGCGCGGGCGGGCGCTCACTTCATCTCCACCGTCCGCACCGGTAGCCTGACGGTGAACCGGGTGCCGATGCCGACCTCGCTCTCCACGTCCACCTCGCCACCGAGGAGACGGGCGAGGTGGCGGACGACGCTGAGGCCGAGCCCCGTGCCGCCGACGCGGCGGCTCGCCTGTTGCTCGACCTGCCAGAAGGGATCGAAGATGTGGTCGAGGTGGTCGGCGGAGATCCCGATCCCCGTGTCCCAGACCTCGTAGACGATGCCCTCCGGCTCTCCCGGTGGCACCGCGCGCAGCTTGATGCCGACCTCGCCGTGGTCGGTGAACTTGATCCCGTTCGCGAGCAGGTTGACGAGGATCTGCCGCACCTTCCCCCCGTCGGTCTCGACCGGGACCGGGGCGAACGGGAGGTCGAGCACCAGCTTGAGCGACCGCCCGCGCGCCGCCGGCTCGATGAGCAGCGCCGACTCCTGCGCCAGGCCGACCGCGTCCAGCGCCTCGATGCGCACCCGCTCGCGGCCGGCCTCGATGCGCGAGAAGGAGAGGATCTGCTCGATGAGCTGCAGCAGGTGCTGCGCGCTCGCCTGGATCCGCGAGAGCTGGCGGCGCTGCGTCGGGCTCACCGGCCCCGACACGCCGTCGGCGAGGAGCTCGGCGTAGCCGATGACGGTCGTCAGCGGCGTGCGCAGCTCGTGGCTCATCACGGCGAGGAAGTCGCTCTTCGCCTGGCTGGCGGCGATCGCGTCGCCGTAGAGGCGGGCGTTGTCGACGGCGAGCGCGGCGCGCCGCGCGAGCTCCTCCGCGAGCTCGACCTCGCCCGGCGCGTAGGCGTGTCCGGGGTCGGTGCGGCAGAGCACGATCGCGCCGAGCGTCCGCTCGCGCGCCACGAGCGGCACGCAGAGCAGGGCGCGCGGCTCGAGGGCGCGCAGCGCCGCGAGGAGCGCCGCGTCCCCCCCCGATACCTCCTCCAGCATCGCGTCGGGGATCACCCGCGCGTACCACCGCTTCCCCGTGCGTACCACGTGCGCCGACGGGAACTCGGCGTGGATGACGACCGGGAAGCGCTCGAGCAGCCGCGCCACCACCCCCTCCAGCGTCGGGTCGCGGTGCGCGGCCGCGATCCGGTGGATGTGCCCGTCGTCCTCGACGACGTCCACGGAGCAGATGTCCCCCAGCAGCGGGACGGTGAGGCGCGCGATCCGCTTCAACGTCTCCTCGTAGTCGAGCGAGGAGGCGAGTGCCGTGCTCGCCTCGACCAGGAAGCGCTGCGCCGCCTCGGCGCGCGCCCGCTCCGTGACTTCGCGCTGCGCGGCGCGGTAGAGCCGCGCGTTGTCGAGCGCGAGCCCCGCCAGGTGGGCCAGCTCGCCGGCCTGTGCCAGGTCGCCGTCTCCATAGCGACGCCCGGGCTCGGTGATCAGCAGGTTCAGGGCGCCGAGGATCCGCCCGCGCACGACCATCGCCACGGCGATCTCCGACTTCGGGCCGATCGCGTCGAGGAGATAGCGCTCCCCCTCGTCGCGCGCCGCGGCGTGCACCGCCTCCATGTCGATCTCGGGGACGTAGACGCCGGTCCCGCTCTCGAGCACGCGGAGCACCGTGAACGGGTACTCGGCGTCCAGCGGGTAGCGCTCGGCGAGCTCGTGGCAGAGCGCGTCCTTGTCGGCGCGGGAGTGGGCCGTGGCCAGGCGCCGCGGATGCTGCCCGGGCTCCTCCACCACGTGCACCACGCACCAGTCGGCGACGCGCGGCACGGCGAGCTGCGCCACGCGCTGGAGCGTGGTCTCGAAATCGAGCGACGAGGCGAGCAGGGCACCGGCTTCGGCCAGGAAGGTGTTCCACCCCTCGCTCGAGACGCCGCCGGCCTCCTGGTCCGCCGGGCGGCCGCCGTCGCGCACCGCCCCCGTCGCTTCACCCACGCGGCCGCCTCCGTCTCGCTCGATGACGCGACGGCCGGCGGTATTCCGCCGGCCCTCGACGGCGCGGGCGACGGGAGAGGACCGGCGTCGTCCCTCGTACCCCGCGCCTCCGCCTCATCCTCTGATGATTCAGCGTCGCATCGTTCGCGCCAGTTCCCCAGGGTGCTTCCTGAACCATGCGCTGACGAGATAGAGCTCGTCCAGGTCGTGCGTGGGGATGTCGCGCCCCCTGGGGTCGGGTCCCTCGAAGACGCGCGCGGCGAGGACGGCGAGCTCGCGCTCCCCCTCCGCGGTCGACGGCGCGGTCCGCTCCGCGCGCACGGTGCCG
The DNA here is from genome assembly GCA_045804285.1 of Gemmatimonadaceae bacterium. Taxonomy (GTDB): domain Bacteria; phylum Gemmatimonadota; class Gemmatimonadetes; order Gemmatimonadales; family Gemmatimonadaceae; genus DATMHT01. The sequence continues at coordinate 12,898 of JBJMNL010000084.1, read as the reverse complement.
CGCCGCACGAGGTAGACCCGGTCCGCGCCGTCGTGTCCGGCCGCGCGGTACTCGAACGTGAGCCGGTCGACGTCGGCGCGGAAGCGCGCGAGCCGCCCCCGCAGCCAGGTGAGCTGCTCGAGCTTCGCCTTGACCGCCCCCGCGCGCTCGAACTGCCACGCTTCGGCGGCCGCGTGCATGCGCCGGCGCAGCTCCTCCACGGGTGCGTCGCTGCGGCCGGCGAGGAAGTCGCGCGCGAGGGCGACGCGGTCGGCGTAGGTGACGGGCTCGCTCCCCGCTCCCCGGCACCCACAGCTCCCGATCTCCGCCCGCAGGCACGAGCCCGGCGCGCCGGAACAATCGCGGAGCCCGGTCGCGTCGGCGAGCGCGCGCGTGGCCTCGGCCAGGGCGATGGTGCGGCGGAAGGGGCCGTAGAGCAGCTCGGCGCTCGCGTCGTCGGAGCGGAAGAACACGCGCAGCGCCGGCACCGCCTCGTTCGTCAGCGCGAGGTAGCCTCGCGGCGCCTCGTCGCGGCTCATCGTCACGTTGAACCGCGGACGGTACTGCTTGATCAGGCGCAGCTCGCGCAATAGCGCCGCGAACTCGGTCGGCTGGTACTCCCAGTCGATCGCGCACGCCTGGCGCAGGATCCTCGCGGCCTTGTTCCGCCGCCCCTTCGCCCGGAAATAGCAGAGCAGCCGCCGCCGCAGCCGCTTCGCCTTGCCGACGTAGAGCACGTTTCCCGTGTCGCCGAGCATGCGGTACACGGCGGGGCGCTCCTCGGCGTTCTGCTTCACGTGCGCGAGGAGGGATCGGCGGAGCGTGGAGGGCGGCATGCTACGACGGAATCTCGCCCGGGTCGCTGCTCCCTGGGAGTGGCCGCCCACGCCGCCGCCCCGGGGACCCGGCATCTGCGCGCTCGCGACCGCCCCACGCCCGGTGGCGCGGCTCCAGCGACCCCGGTGCGCTCGCCCTACCCCTCCCCTCTCCGCTCCGCCCGCCGCCGCGACTTCTCCCGCGTCCCGCACACCTCCATCTCGCACCAGCGGCGCAGCCCGTTGCGGCTCCGGTCCACGTACGCCCACCCGCAGTCCGGCCCGCCGCAGACGCGCACCCGCCCCGCCTCCGCGGAGGCGAGCAGCTCGGCGCCGGCGCGCAGGACGGGCCAGAGAACCGAGTCCAGCCGCTCGGCGGCGTCGCGCCATTCCCACCGCATCGCCCGCGTCCCCTCCCCGTCCCGCGCCGCGGCGGGGGTGGGAGCGGGGGCGAGCCGGAGGTGCGGCAGGGCGTCGGCGAGCGCCGCGTTCAGCTCGTCGAGCGCGTGGCCCGGCCGCTCGCCGGCCGCGATGGCGGCCACCACGCGCTGCAGCACCCACCGCACCCACCTCGCCCGCTCGTAGGCCGCCGCCGCCTCGCGCGGGCGGGCGGCCGCGCCGGAGCGGAGCCGGCGCGCGGCGGCGGCCGAGAGCACCCCCGCCCCCTCCGCCCAGCGCGTCAGCCGGTCGTAGTCGGACAGCCGGTCGCGCTCGAGTCCGCGCGACGTCCAGTCGGTCGTGTTGACGAGGTCGAGGCTCGGGTCGCCCGCCACGTACTTGAACGGCAGGTCGGGCACGAGGGAGAGCGACGCGGGGGACTTGGGCATGGTCGAATGGTAGCACCGGTAAAACCGCCTTGACAGGTGCAACGACGGGCGGTAAGTATGCACCGGTATACACAACAATACTGGTGCAGGTTCACCGATCGCGCCGTCGCGGCGCGGTCGCCGGCCGGAGGGCTCCCGCGATGATCGCTCGCACGTGGCGCGGCACCACCAGGGCCGAGGACGCGGACGCGTACCTCGAGTATCTCCGTCGCACCGGGCTCGCCGAGTACGAGCGGACGCCGGGCAACCGCGGCGTGATGGCGCTGCGGCGCGTCGCCGGCGACCGGGCCGACTTCCTCCTCCTCTCGCTCTGGGAGTCGGAGGAGGCGGCGCGGCGCTTCGCCGGTGGCGCGGACGCCGAGCGCGCCGTGTTCTACCCGGAGGACGACCGCTTCCTCATCGAGCGCGAGGAGCGGGTGACCCACTTCGAGGTCGTGGACGGCAGCGCGCCGCTCGGCGAGCTCGCGCCATGATGGCCACGTCGGCCCTCCGCCGCGCGCCGGCGGGCGCGACCGGCGTCGGCACCGCCGCCGTCGACCTGCGCCGCCTCGTCGACTCGGCGTTCGCCGGGCCGGCGTGGCACGGGCCCGCGCTGCGCTCCGCGCTTCGCGGCGTCGCGGTGGAGGAGGCGCTCTGGCTGCCGGCGGCCGGCCGGAACCGCATCTGGGACCTGGCGCTGCACGCCGCCTACGCCAAGCACCGCCTGCTCGGCCGGCTCGATCCCACGTACCGCGCGCGCTTCCCGCGCGCGCTCGATCGCCAGTGGTGGCCGCGCCTGCCCGCCGACGCCACCGCGGCCGCGTGGCGGGGCGACCTCGCGCTGCTCGACGAGTACCACGGTCGCCTTCGCGACCTCGTCGCCGCGCTCCCGCCGGGCCGGCTCGCCGGGTCGCGGCGCGGCGTGCGCTTCACGCTCGCCGAGGAGGTGGCGGGCGTGGCGCTCCACGACACGTACCACGGCGGGCAGGTGCGGCTCATCCGGCGACTCTACGCGGCGCGCCGCGCCCCCGCGCGCCGCGCCGGGAGCGCCTAACGCGGGCGGCGCGACGGAGACGCGGGGCGCGCCGGGTGACGGCCGGCGCCGCCCGCGCGTCGTACCGGCACCGGGCGACGGGTCCGGCCGCGACGGCCGCGCCCCGCCCATCCCCGAGCCGCATGCCCCCGGTCTCCGCCGCCCCCGCCGCCCCCGCGCTCTCGCCCGCCGCCCCGCCGCCGCCGCGTCCCGTCGACGACCCGGCCCCGCGCGAACCGGCGACCGTACGGCTCTCGGAGGTGCTCGCGGCCCTCTCGCGCGCCCTCGACCTCACCGAGGGGCAGGCGCCGGGCCACACGGTGCGGAGCTGCCTCATCGGGATGCGCATGGCCGGCGAGCTCGGGCTCGGCGACGCGGACCGCTCGGCGCTCTACTACGCGCTGCTGCTCAAGGACGCCGGCTGCTCGAGCAACGCGGCGCGCATGAGCGCCCTCTTCGGCGCCGACGACCGCGCCGTCAAGCCCCGCATGAAGCTCGTCGACTGGCACCGGCCGGCGGCGCTCGCGCTCGAGACGTGGCGCAGCGCCGGCCGCCGCGTCGGCGGGACCCACGCCTCGTTAGGCGAGCGGCTGCGCCGCTTCGCCGAGCTCGCGAGCACGCCCGACGTCACGCGCGACCTCGTCCAGGTGCGGTGCGACCGCGGCGCGGCGATCGCGCTCGGCCTCGGCTTCCCGCAGGCGACGGCCGACGCCATCCGCTCGCTCGACGAGCACTGGTCGGGAGCGGGATACCCGGACGGGCGCCGCGGCGACCGGATCCCGCTCCTCGCCCGCATCGCGAACCTCGCCCAGTGCGTCGAGTCGGTGCACGCCGCGCACGGGGTGGACGCCGCCCTCCGCGTGGCGCGCGCGCGACGCGGCCGGTGGTTCGACCCGATCCTCGTCGACCGGCTCGTCGAGTGGCGCCGCGACCGCGCCTGGTGGGACGCGCTCGCCGGCGCGTCCCACGTCGACGCCGCGGTCGTCGCCGCCGAGCCGGCCGGGCCGGCCGATCGTGCGCTGCGCGTGGACGACGCGCGGCTCGACGAGGTGGCGCGCGCCTTCGCCGACATCATCGACGCGAAGTCCCCCTTCACCTACCATCACTCGACGAACGTCGCCGCCCTCGCCGCCGGCGCGGCGCGCGCCGCGGGCCTGGGCCCGGCGGCGGAGTCGATGCTGCACCGCGCCGCGCTGCTGCACGACGTCGGCAAGCTGGGCGTCTCGAGCCGCATCCTCGACAAGCCCGGACCCCTCACCCCCGACGAGCGGCGCGAGGTCGAGCGCCACCCGGTGCACAGCTGGGACATCCTCTCCGTCGTCACGGCGTTCCACCCCTTCGCCTGGACGGCGGCGCTCCACCACGAGAGGCTCAACGGCAGCGGCTACCCCTGGCGACTCACCGCGGAGCAGCTCGACCTGCCCGCCCGCATCCTCGCCGTCGCCGACGTCTACGAGGCGCTGGCGGCGGACCGGCCGTACCGGGCGGGGCTGGGGCCGGAGCACGCGCTCGGGATCGTCCGGGGGGAGGTGAGGGCGGGCAGGCTGTGCGCGGAGGCGCTGGACGGGTTGGTGACCTTTCTCGAGCAGCGGTGAAGCGCGAGGCGCGGAAGCGGGGCCTGCCGGCCTCCTTCGCCGCCAGGCGCGACGTGGAGCGCGAGGCCCGGGGCGCCGAGCCGCTTGCCGCTGCGCGGAGCACCAGGACATCCTGAGGTGATTCGCCAGCGGCCAGCCGCGCCTTCCGCCGGCCGCGCCTTCCAAGGTGGGAGCTCACCATGCCCAAGCGCCTCCAGCTCTACGGCACCGACGCCATCGAGGTCACCTTCGACCCGAACCGGTGCATCCACTCCGCGAACTGCATCAGGCAGCTCCCGGAGGTGTTCGATTCACGCGCCCGACCCTGGATCCGCCCCGCCGCCGCCGACGCGGCGCGGATCGCGGACGTCGTGTCGCACTGCCCGACCGGCGCCCTCCACGCACGCCGGCTGGACGGCGCCCTCGCCGAGCAGCCCGCCGTGCCGGCGACCATCACTCCCGTGCGCAACGGGCCGCTCTACGTGCGCGGCGAGGTCCAGGTCGAGCTCGAAGACGGAGCGACCGTGACGCGCGATCTCCGCATCGCGCTCTGCCGGTGCGGGAAGTCGGGCAGCCAGCCGTTCTGTGACGGGACGCATCGGGAGATCGGGTTCGTCGCACCGTAGGCGATCGCGACGACGGTGTTACGTCAACGCGAGGCCAGGGCTTCCTCCGGGGCTTCCTCCACGCCAGTCCCCCGTTTTCGCAGCAGTGCCGGGAGGAACGAGAGGATCAGTAGCAGCACACAAGCGACACTCAGGCGCCACCATGCCGCATGTTCCGCGCTGGCCACGTGCGACAGGAGCTGGTCCGCGAAGTAGGAGTAGATCGCCGTGCCCGGCAGAAGTCCGATCGCCGTCGCCGCCATGTAGGGGCCGAACGGCAGGCGAGCGAGGCCCGCACCGAAGCTGAGCATCCCCAGCGGGATGACGGGGATGAGGCGCAGCCGGAGCATGGCCCAGAAGCCGCGCTCCTGGTCGGCGAGCCGCCGAAGCTGGGCGTGCCGGCAGAGATAGCGTTGGACGCTCGGCGCACCGAGCCCGCGGGCGAGCCAGTAGCCGATCGCGGCGCCCCCCAGCGCGCCGAGCCAGCTCAGCAGCGTCCCGAGTGCGGCGCCGAACATCGCGCCGCCGGCGAGCGTCGGTGGGGTGGCCGGGAGTCCGGCGCCCGTCGCCAGCGCGTAGGCGGCGACGAAGGCCGGCGCGACACCGGCGACGTCGCGGCTGTGGCGGATCGTTGCCGCGAAGGCGGCGAGGCGATCGTAGTCGAAGAGGCCGAGCCGGAATGCGAGCGCCCCTGCCGCGACGATGAGCGCGGCGAGGGTCGTGGTCCTGGCGGCCGCGCGCGACCTCATGGACTGGCGGTGGGCGGAGGCGGGAAGTGGGGGTCGGGAGTGGATAGAGGCTCGTCTCGTGACGACGCGCGCGGACCGGAAGGCCCGCTTCTCGCTCCCGACGCCCCGCTCACCGTGGCTACGCGTTCGGGATGGTCAACCGCTGCCCCACCTGGATGTTGTCCGGGTTCGGGAGCTGGTCGCGGTTCGCGTCACGGATCGCGTGCCACTTCATCTCGTCGCCGTAGAAGCGCTGGGCGATCTTGCGCAGCGTGTCGCCCGACTTGACGGTGTACGTCTGCCCGGCGGTCGCCGCGCCCGCTGCGCTGTCGCCCATCGGGGTGACCTCGAGGTAGTTGGCGACCTCCATGTCGGTGGCCTGCTTGAGCGCCTGTTCCGCCTTCTGCTTCTCCGCGTCGCTCCCCACCGTACCGCGGAGGGTGACGCTGCCGCCCATGTCCTCGACCTGAAGTCCGAAGACGCTGACGCCCGCCTTCTGCAGGGCCGCCGCAGCCTGCTGCTGATTGACCGCCATCGTTCTCCTCCTGGTTCGGGGGGTGTCGTGATTGCAAGGCGGAGGCCGGCCGAGGCGTTCCTGGCAGGCTGAGGGGGAGGTTGCCACGGTGGCCCCTCCACGCTCGGCGCTCCCCGCTCGCCCTCCGGCCCCGGTGTGGCCCGCACGCCGAGCGTGGAGCGTGTAGCGTAGAGGGAGCGTGAATCGGAGGCCATCGGGGGCGCAGACTCCCCACTTCCGCCTCCCTGGGGTCATCTTACTCAACCCATCCAACAACCTCACCGCTCCATCGCCGTGGCAACTGTCCTTCCGCCGACCAGGGGACCGAACCGGATCCTCGCTCGCTTCTTCAGCCGCACCGCCGATCGCGATTCCGCCGCCTCGGAGTTCGGGGCGCCGATCGTCGGGCCGATCCGCGGCGAGCTGCTCGGCGCCGAGGGGATGGCGGAGCGGGCGCGCGAGGTCGCGCGGGCGCAGCGCGTCGTGCCGCCCACGGTCCGTCCGCGGCGCGAGCCGGGTGGGGGGCCGCTCTTCCGGCGGCTCGCCGAGACGCAGGTCATCCTCACCGCGGCGCAGGAGACGCTGGGCGACGCCGCCGACCGGGGCGTCGACGTCAGCCCCGCCGGCGACTGGCTGCTCGACAACTACTACGTCGTCGAGGAGCACATCCGGGAGATCCGGGAGAGCATGCCGGCGGGCTACTACCGCGAGCTCCCGAAGCTCGCGACGGGGACGCTGGAGGGGTACCCGCGCGTCTACGAGGTGGCGATCGAGGTCATCGCGCACACCGAAGGGCGGCTGACGCTCGACAACATCGAGACGTTCGTGGCCGAGTTCCAGCGCGTGACGCCGCTCACCCTCGGCGAGCTGTGGGCGATCCCGGCGATGCTCCGCCTCGGCCTGCTCGAGAACGTGCGCCGCCTCACGCTGCGCACGACGCAGCGGCTGCGCGACGTCGAGGAGGCGGACGCGTGGGCGGAGCGGCTCCGGCGCGCCGCGGGTGAGCGGCCGGACGACGGCGCGGCGCCGTCGGCGCACGAGGCGTCGCAGGCGCTGGCGAGGGCGCTCTCCGACTTCGTGAGCTCGCACCCGCCGCTGACGCCCGCCTTCGTCACCCGCTTCCTCCAGCAGATCCGCGGCGCGCAGACCACCTTCACCCCGCTCGTCTGGCTGGAGCACTGGATCGCGGAGGACGGGCTGACGGCGGAGGACGCGGCGGCGCGCAGCAACCAGCGGCTGGCGCTGACGCAGGTGATGATGGCGAACTCCATCACCAGCCTGCGCGCGATCGCGCGCCTCGACTGGAAGTCGTTCGTCGAGCGGCAGAGCGTGCTGGAGCGCGTGCTGCGCAACGACCCGTCCGGGCACTACCCGGCGCTCACCTTCGCGACGCGCGACCACTACCGCCACGTCGTCGAGCACGTCGCGAGGCGGACGCGCCGCGCCGAGCGCGAGGTGGCGGAGGTGGCGGTGGCGCTCGCCCGCGGCTGGCGGCGGGGCGAGCACCCGATGCGCACCGGCGACGAGCGCCGCGCCCACGTCGGCTTCTACCTCGTGGACGAGGGACGCCGCGAGCTGGAGCGCGCCGTCGGCTACCGGCCCACGTCCGGGGAGCGGCTGCACCGCTGGGTGCTGCGCAACCCGAACAAGGTCTACTTCGGCGCGATGGCGCTCGGCACCTGGGCGGCGCTCTCCGCCGCGGTGGCGGTCTCGGGCGCCGAGTCGGTCCGCGCCCAGCTGCTCGTCGTCCTCCTCGCGCTGCTGCCGGCGAGCGAGGTCGCGATCAGCGTGCTGAACCAGCTCGTCACGCTGCTCATGCCGCCGCGCGAGCTCCCCAAGCTCGAGCTGCGCGAGAAGGGCATCCCCGCCGAGTACCGCACCGCGGTCGTCGTGCCGACGCTGTTCGGGAGCGTGGAGGCGGTGCGCGAGGCGCTCGAGCACCTCGAGGTGCAGTACCTGGCCAACCGCGACGAGCACCTGCACTTCGCGATCCTCGGCGACTTCACGGACTCGCCGACGGAGACACGCCCGGGGGACGACGAGATCCTCCGCGCCGCCGCGGACGGGGTGCGCGAGCTGAACGAGAAGTACGCCGGCGGCGACCCGCGCGTCTTCTACCTCCTCCACCGGCCGCGCCGCTGGAACGAGCAGCAGGGCGTGTGGATGGGGTGGGAGCGCAAGCGCGGCAAGCTCGCACAGTTCAACCAGCTCATCCGCGGCGGCGCCGCGGACGCGTTCTCGACGATCGTCGGCGACCTCGCGCCGCTGCGCGAGGTGCGCTACGTCATCACGCTCGACTCCGACACGGTGCTCCCGCCCGACGCCGCGCACGCGCTCGTCGGGACGATGGCGCACCCGCTCATCCGCCCGGTGTACGACCCGCGGGTCGGGCGCGTGGTGCGGGGCTACGGCATCCTCCAGCCGCGGGTCGGCGTCTCGCTGCCGAGCGCGCACCGCTCCCTCTTCGCCTCGATCCACTCCGGCCACCCCGGCGTCGACCCCTACTCGACCGCGGTCAGCGACGTCTACCAGGACCTCTTCGCCGAGGGGAGCTTCACGGGGAAGGGGATCTACGACGTCGACGCCTTCGAGCAGGCGACGCACGCGCGCTTCCCCGAGAACACGCTCCTCTCGCACGACCTGATCGAGGGGAACTACGCGCGCGCCGGCCTCGTGACCGACGTCGAGGTCTACGACGACTACCCGACGCGCTACCTGACGTACACGCGGCGCAAGCACCGCTGGATCCGCGGCGACTGGCAGCTGCTGCGCTGGCTGCGCACGCGCGTGCCGGGCCCCGAGGGGAAGCAGCGCAACCGCCTGTCGGCGATCTCGCGCTGGAAGATCGTCGACAACCTCCGCCGCAGCCTGATCGAGATCGCGCAGCTCGCGCTGCTCGTGGCGGGGTGGACGGTGCTGCCGGGCACGCCGCTGCGCTGGACGGCGGTCGGACTCGTCGCCATCGCCGTCCCCTGGCTGTTCAGCCTCTTCCTCGCGCTCGTCCGCCCGCCGCGCGACAAGTCGTGGCCGGCCTACTACGCGGCCGTCGGGCGCGACGCGGTGACGAGCGCCCAGCAGTTCGCGCTGGCCGTCGTCTTCCTCCCGCACCAGGCGGTGGTCTCGGCGGACGCGATCGTGCGCACGCTGTACCGGCTCGCGGTCTCCAAGCGCAACCTGCTCGAGTGGCAGACCGCCTCGCAGGTCGAGCGCGCGGCGGCCAGGTCGGGGCGGGAGGTGTGGCACCGGATGTGGCCGGCGACGGCCGTGAGCTTCGCGATCGTCCTCGCCGTCGTCGGGGCCGCGCTGGCGTCGCCGGCGGGCACGGCGCTGCGCGGGGAGTGGTGGCAGTGGTCGGGAATCCTCCCGCTCGTCGCCCTGTGGCTGTGCGCGCCGTGGGTGGCGCAGCGCCTCAGCGCGCCGGCGGTGCGGCGCGAGCTCCGCCTCTCGGTCGCCGACCGCCGGGCGGCGCTGCGCTACGCGCTGCTGCACTGGCGCTTCTTCGACCGCTTCGTGACCGAGGAGCACAACTGGCTCGCGCCGGACAACTTCCAGGAGGACCCGCACCCCGTCGTCGCGCCGCGCACCTCGCCGACCAACCTCGGCCTCCAGCTCCTCGCGGTGGTGAGCGCCTACGACCTGGGCTTCCTCACGAGCGCCGAGGTGGCCGAGCGGCTGGAGCGCGTCTTCCGCACCCTCGAGCGGCTGCGGCGCTTCCGCGGGCACTTCTACAACTGGTACGACACGACCACGCTCGCCGTCCTCGAGCCGGCGTACGTCTCGACCGTCGACAGCGGGAACCTCGCCGGCCACCTGCTGGCGCTGCGGCAGGCGTGTCTGACGATCCCCGACGAGCCGGTGTTCGACAGCCGCGTCTGGCGCGCGCTCGAGGCCGGCCTGTCGATCGTGCGCGACTCGCTGAGCGAGCTCGCCTCCTCCGGCGACGTCGCGTCTCCCGCCGAGTGGCAGGCGCTGGCCGCCGCCGGGGAGAGCGTGCGGCGCGCGCTGTCGCTGGTCGGGCACGCGGCGGCGAGCGGCGGGGACGCGACGCCCACGCACGGGCTCGCCCGCGTCGCCGCGGAGGTGCACGACGCCGAGCGGCGCCTTGCCGACGCCGGCCTTCGCCCGGGCGACGCGCACGCCGGGCCCGCCGCGCAGGCGCTGGAGCTGCTCGGCTGGTGCGCGGGGATCGCGTCGCGCTGCGGCGAGCGGCTGACGGCGGTCGTGGGCGATGCGCAGGTCGCCGCGGCCCCGCGCGGCGCCGGCGGCACGGGCGGCACCGGCGCAGCCGGCCAGGCCCCGACGCTGCGCGAGCTGGCGGAGACGTCCACCGCCGCGTCGGAGACCATCGCGAGCCTCCAGGTGATCGCCGACCGGGCGCGCGACTTCGCCCTCGAGATGGACTTCCGCTTCCTGTTCGAGGAGCGGCGCAAGCTGTTCGCCATCGGCTTCAACGCGCAGAGCGGGGAGCTCGACGCGTCGTTCTACGACCTGCTGGCCTCGGAGTCGCGCCTCGCGAGCTTCCTCGCGATCGCGAAGGACGACGCGCCCGTCGAGCACTGGTTCCGGCTCGGGCGGACGCTGACCACGGCCTCGGCGGGGACGGCGCTCGTCTCCTGGAGCGGCAGCATGTTCGAGTACCTCATGCCGCTGCTCGTGATGCAGAGCTTCCCGTTCACGCTGCTCGACCAGACGTACCGCGGCGCCGTGCGGCGGCAGATCGGCTACGGCGCCGAGCGCGGCGTGCCGTGGGGGATCAGCGAGAGCGCCTACAACGTCCGCGACCGCAACCAGACCTACCAGTACCGCGCCTTCGGCGTCCCCGACCTCGCGCTCAAGCGCGGGCTCGCCAAGGAGCTCGTCGTCGCCCCGTACGCGACGATGCTCGCCGTGATGGTGGAGCCGCACGCCGCGCTCGCCAACGCCCGCGTCCTGGAGCGCGAGGGGTCGCTCGGCGGCTTCGGCTTCCGCGAGGCGCTCGACTACACGCGCCCCGCGGAGTCGGGGGACGGGCGGCCGACGGTGGTGCGGAGCTACTTCGCGCACCACGTGGGGATGGGGCTCGTCGCGCTCACCAACGTGCTGCGCCGCAACGTCTGGCAGTCGCGCTTCCACGCCGACCCGATGGTGCGTTCGGCGGAGCTGATCCTCTACGAGCGGATCCCGCGGCGGCTCGTGCTGCAGGAGACGCAGCAGAAGGACGTCGAGGAGGTGGGGGCACCGGCGGAGACGGAGAAGCCGGCGGTGCGCGAGTTCGAGACGGCCGACACGCCGCAGCCGCGCGTCGCGCTGCTCGGCAACCTGCCGTACACGATCATGGTGACGAACGGCGGGGCGGGGTACAGCCGCTACCAGTCCGAGCAGGACGCCACGGTCGCCGTGACGCGCTGGCGCGCCGACGGGACGCGCGACGCGACCGGGCAGTGGTGCTACGTGAAGGACCTCGCCACCGGGCGCGTCTGGTCGGCCGCGCACCAGCCGGTGGGGGCGCCGGCCGAGTGGTACCGCGCCGCGCTCGCCACCGACCGCGTCGTCTTCCAGCGGCGCGACGGCGACGTCGAGACGGTGACGGAGATCGCCGTCGTGCCCGACGACCGCGCCGAGGTGCGGCGGGTGACGGTCGTGAACCACGGCGAGGAGGAGCGCGAGATCGAGCTGACGAGCTACGGCGAGATCGTGCTCGCCCCCCCCGACACCGACCGCGCGCACCCGGCGTTCGCGAACCTGTTCGTCGAGACGGAGTGGCTCGCCTCGCACTCGGCGGTGATCGCGAGCCGCCGGCCGCGCTCGGCGGCCGAGAAGCGCCTCTGGTGCGTGCACGTCGCGGCGGTGGCCGGCGAGGCCGCGGGCCCGCTGTCGTGCGAGACCGACCGCGCCCGCTTCGTCGGGCGCGGTCGGAGCGTGCGCGACCCGCTGGCGCTCGAGGAGGAGGGGCCGCTCTCGGGGACGGTGGGCGCGGTGCTCGACCCGATCTTCGCGCTGCGCGCCCGCGTGCGCGTGGCGCCGGGCAAGAGCGCGCGCGTCGCCTTCACGACGCTGATGAGCGAGGATCGCGCGCGGGCCGAGGAGCTGGCGGACCGCTACAACGACGCGTACGGCGCGCAGCGCGCGCTCGACCTCGCGTGGACGCAGACGCAGGTCGAGCTGCGCGACCTCGGGATCACCCCCGCCGACGCGGCGCTCTACCAGCAGCTCGCCGGCCACCTCTTCTACGCGCACCCCGGGCTGCGCGCGCCGCAGCGCGAGCTGCAGCAGAACCAGGGAGCGCAGCCGATGCTGTGGGCGCACGGCATCTCGGGCGACTGGCCGATCCTGCTCGCGCTCATCGACTCCACGCAGGGGCTGCCGACGTTGCGGCAGCTTCTCGCGGCGCACCACTACTGGCGGCTCAAGGGGATGACGGTGGACCTCGTCATCCTCAACACGCACCCGCCGACCTACCTCCAGGAGCTGAACGACCAGCTCGTGACGACGGTGATGGCGTCGAGCGAGGCCGGCGTGATCGACCGGCCGGGCGGCGTCTTCATCCGGCGGCAGGACGTGCTGAACGCCAAGGACCTGCTGATGCTGCGGGCGACGGCGCGCGTCCACGTGCCGTGCGACGGGCTCCCGCTGGGGCAGCTCCTCGAGCGGCGCGAGCTCGGCGTCTCGGGCGTGACGTCCGGCGACTCCGTCGGCGGGGGGGACGGCGCCGTGGAGCGCGAGGGGTTCGAGGTCGCGGACGCGGTGACGCTGGCGAGCGCCGCGTCGGGGGTGAGCGCGGCCGCGGCGACGGCGGCGAGCGTCTCGGCGAGCGTGGCGGCGAGCATCGCCGCGGCGCTCGGCGGCGCGGGGCGCGGCGCCGCGG
>JBJMNL010000083.1:0-60162 GCA_045804285.1 Gemmatimonadaceae bacterium | reverse complement strand
CACCCCCCGCGGCGGCGTCCCGGACGGTCCGCTTCACCGCGCCGCGCCGCCCGAGCCGCCGTGGGCGAGCCGGAGGAACTCGTCGCGCGTCGCGGCGTCGCTCCGGAACGAGCCGCGGAGCGCCGAGGTGATCGTCTTCGAGTTCTGCTTCTCGACCCCGCGCATCATCATGCAGAGGTGCGCCGCCTCGATCACCACCCCCACGCCCTTCGGCTCGAGCACGTCGGTGATCGCCTGGGCGATCTGCTCGGTGAGGCGCTCCTGCACCTGGAGGCGGCGGGCGAAGACGTCGACCAGCCGCGGGAGCTTCGAGAGCCCGACGATCCGCCCGTTCGGGATGTAGGCGATGTGCGCCTTGCCGAAGAAGGGGAGCATGTGGTGCTCGCACAGCGAGTAGAGCTCGATGTCGCGCACCATCACCATGCTCTCGTGCGCCTCCTCGAACAGCGCGTCCCCGATCACCTGGCGCGCGTCGAGCTCGTAGCCGCGCGTGAGCCAGGCGAGCGACTTCGCGACGCGCTCCGGCGTCTTGAGCAGTCCCTCCCGCTCCGGGTCCTCGCCGAGGAGCTCCAGCTGGCGGCGCACCAGCAGCTCGAGCTCCGCATCGTGCCCCACGGCGGGCGCGGGCGCGCGCAGCACCGACGCGCCCGGCGCCGTGAGGGTGGGCGCGGCCGCGCGCCCGTCACTTCCCTTCGTATTCGACATAGTTGTTCTCGGTCTCCCAGAGGCGCAGGCGCTTGAGGCGACCCGGCGTGACGTGCGGCTCGAGAACCCGCCAGCAGGCGACGACGATGTTCTCGGACGTGGGGTTGATGCCGCGCATGAACGGGACGTCGACGTTCATGTTGCGGTGGTCCACCTGCGCCACCACCTCGCGCTCGACGATCGCCTTGAGCTGCGCGAGGTCGATGACGTAGCCGGTGCGCTCGTCGATCGGACCCTCGACGGAGACTTCGAGGACGTAGTTGTGGCCGTGCCAGTTCGGGTTGTTGCACTTCCCGAAGATGGCGCGGTTCTCGTCCTCGGAGAGCGCCGGGTTGTGAACGCGGTGCGCGGCGTTGAAGCGCATGCGCCGCGTGACGGTGAGGTGGGGCATCGGCCTCCAGGGTGGGCGCCGGGTGCGGCGCCGGCCGGTCGGCGCCCCGCGGCGGGGCAGCGGACCAACTCGTCCACGATCGGAAAGGTGCCCGCGCACGGACCGCGGGGCGGTTAGATTGCGGGGGGTACCGGAAAGAGCAAAACGCAAGAAGCTCCGCCCGGGGCGGAGCTTCCGATTGCATGGAACGAAGAGGGTTTTTTGAAGCCCAGTCGAATGTATGAGGCCCTCACCACAGCCTTCCGTCTTCCCCGCACTGGGGCGTGACGTCAGCATAGATTGTCGGACCTACCCGATGGACTTATCGGCTCAAAAATTAAGCCTCTCCGCCCCACTTTCTAATTGGCAATCTAGATGCCAGACGGGGCGAGGTCAATCACGGTAACATCACGATTTCCCGCCACAATTCTCCCCCGCACACGCTCATGGACCTCGGCATTCTCGCCGCGATCGCGATGCTCGTCGGCTGGGCGGTCTGGACCTTCGGGTTCGACGCGCCGGGCTGGGTGCACTTCTTCCTGACCTTCGGCGTCTTCCTGCTCATCTGGCGCATCGTGGTGCGAGGCACCGGCGGCGACGCGAGGAAGTGAGCCCCCCCCCACGCTCCCCGCAACACGGTCGCCCCACGCTACAGGCTCCACGCTCGGGGTGCGGGCCACCGGAGCCGGAGAGCGGGCGTGGAGCGGTCGCTACGGGACGTGACGGGCGCTGACGAGGGCCAGCCACGCGACTCCCCACGCGAGCGTCAGCAGCGTCACGGGGATGCCGACGCGCGCGTATTGCCAGAACGTGATGTTCTCGCCGCGCGCCTTCGCCCGCTCGGCGACGATGAGGTTCGCCATCGAGCCGAGGATCGTGAGATTCCCGGCGAACGTCGAGCTCATCGCCATCACCAGCCATACGAAATCGGCGTGCGGAAGGCGCGGGACCACGGGGAGCCAGAGGATCACCGCGGGCACGTTCGACACGAGGTTGGAGAGCGCGACCATCGCCGCGCTCACGACGCCCGCGTCGCGCCACGGCTCGCCGGTCAGCCGCGCCGCGGCGCTCCCGGTAAGTGAGGCGACGATCGACAGGTCGCGCACGCCGCGCATCACCACGAAGAGCGCGGCGAAGAAGAGGAGCAGCGGCCACTCGACGCGCGCGAGCGCCTCGGCCGGGTCGCGACCGGCGACCGCGAGCATGACCGCGCCGGCGACGACGGCGACGAGCGGAAGGGGCGCCCCGGCGAGCCACCCGGCGAGCGCCCCGCCGAACACGAGCAGCGCCTTCACCACGAGCGCCGGGTCGAGCAGCGGCGGCGGCGCCGCGGCACCGCCGGGCGCCGCCACGACACGGCTGGCATCGTCGAGATCCGCCCGGCAGAGACGCGCGACCACGAGATAGACGATGGCGAGCCCGCCGAGCGATGGCAGGGCGAGCGTCGCGAGGAAGCGACCGTACGGGATGCCGCTCGCGACGCCGATCAGCATGTTCTGCGGGTTCCCGGTGATCGCCATCGCGCTCCCCACGTTCGACGAGAGCGCGATCGCCAGCAGGAAGGGGAGCGGGCGCAGCCCGAGCGGGCGCAGCGTCGCGAGGGCGAGCGGCGTGAGGACGAGGCAGAGCGTGTCGTTGATGAAGAACGCGGAGAGCACGCCGCTCAGCGCGACGAGCGCGGCGAGCAGCGCGCGCGGCGTGCGCAGCCGCCGCACGACGCGCCCCGCCGCCCACTCGAAGAATCCGCCGACCTCGAGGTGCGCGGTCACGAGGAGGACGCCCAGCAGGAAGACGATGACGTCCATGTCGACGGCGGCATACGCCTCGCGCAGCGGCAGCCCGCCGACGACGACCATCGCGACCGCGCCGAGCAGCGCCGCGGCCGGCCGGTTGAGCCGCGGAAAGGGGAGGCGCTGCGCAGCGATGAGGAAGTAGGTGACGAGGAAGACGACGAGGCGGACGGTGGGCACGGATCGGGAGGGGCGTTGAGACGAGGCGGACGTCGCGAGAGGCGCCGGCCTCTGACGGCCGGCCGCTAGCAACGACAGAGCCCCCGGGACGTCACGAGGAGCGTCCCGGGGGCTCTGTCCTTGCCGGCGCCGGCGACTACCGGCCCGGCCGGTCCGTCGCGTCGGGGCCCGGCCGCGAGGCCGGATTGTTGTCGACGCGGTCCTTCAGGTCATCGGCCTTGTCGGCGAGCTTGTCGCCGAGGCGCTCGGCGCCCGCCTTCGTCCGGTCCCACACGTTGTCGGCGCCGCGGGCGACGTCGTGCGCCGCTTCGCGCGACGTGTCGCCGACGCGGCCGCGATCGTAGGCGTCGCGCGCGTAGCCGCGAACGCTGTCCCACTCGCCGTAGCGCGAGCTGACGTCGGACGTCCAGCCGCTACGCAGGTCCGTCTCGACCTCGTCGAAGCTGCGGCCGGTGTAGTCGGGATTGCGGCTGGCGAGGTGGCCGAGCTGGTACGCGGGGCGGACCTCGTCGTACGAGCGGTCGGCGAGGCGAGACGGCGACGACTCGTAGTGCGAGCGGTAGGCCGCGTCATCCGCCTCCGAGTAGTTGTGCGCCGCCTCGGCGACGGCGCGCCCCGCCCACCAGCCGCCGAGCGCGCCGGCGAGCCCACCGATGACGGCGCCGACGGGGCCGCCGAGCGAGCCGAGGGCCATCCCGGCGGCAATGCCGCTGACGCCGCCGACGGTCTCCCCGATCAGGTTCCCCGCCACGTTGTCGTCGTCGCGGGCCGGATTCATCACGCTCTTGTCGAGGTCGCGGTCGCGGTGCTCCATCGTTCCTCCTGGCACAGGGCGTATCGTCCATGCAACGATCAGGACATCGCCCCCATCGCAACTTCGGTACCGACCAGGGTCATCGGGCGCCGACCGTCGAGCTCGCCTGGCTCGCGGCGCGCCGACGCGACACGCCCGCGCGCCGCGACTACTTGGTGGCCGAGACGGTGAAGACCATGTCGTTGAAGTCGGTGTCGTAGCCGTCCTCGAACACCACGTTCCAGGTCGAAGCGTCGACCTGCGTCACTCTGAGCTGTGGGCGGTTGTCGTAGACGTGCGACGTGACCGTCATCGCCATCGTCGCGCTCCCCTGATACGGCCCCCACACCTTGTTGTTCGGCTCGTAGCAGCCGTCTTCCGTGAGCAGCACGTCGCTCGGCTTGCTGAGCCGCAGCACGTTGCCGTGCGCCTCGCAGTCATGGCCGGTAAGCGTGATCGTGAAGCTGGTGAAGCCGGTGAGCGGGATCTCGCACGCGCTCGTCTGCCCGTTCCCCTTGTCACAGGACATCGTCGTGACGACGGGCTCTCCGGGCTTGGGCTCGACCGGGCTGTCCTTCTTGCAGGCGGTGGCGGCCGCGATCAGCGCGATGGCGGCGAGCGTACGGGTAAGCTGCATGTTCCTCCCTGATGCAGGGGTGGGGTGCCGCCGGACTCGCGGTCCTGGCGACAGGTTCCGCCGGAGCCCTGCGCAAGGGCCGGGCCCCGCCGGAGGGGCGGTCCGTGTTCCCGGACCAGTCCGCCGCGGCCCTATCATGTCGTTGCGGCTTCTGAGTTTGCAAGATCCAGTGACGCAAAAGCCGAGTTTGCTGTGACGGGGGTCACAGCACACGTGCGACGCCCCACTGTGGAGCGGATGAGGCAGCTGGCGAGCCGCGCCGGGCGCAAGGGCGGGCGGCGGGAGGGGCGGGCGTCACCCCCCGGGGAGGGCGGCTCACCTCGCGCCGTCGGCGCGGCCGTCCGCCGCCGCCCGCAGCTCGGGCTCGGCGATGCGAAGCGCGATCGCCAGGCGGCGGGCCGGCGTGTGCGCGTCGTGTGCCTCGTGCTCCGCGCGCGGCTCCGCGAGCTCCACGGCGTCCACCGCCTCCCGCAGCACGGGGACCGAGACGCGGGAGCCGTCGGGGCGCTTCATCTCGAAGAGGTAGGTGCCGTCGGGGAGGAGGGTGTGGCGCAGGTCGTCGGTCATGGAGGCTCGCCCGGAGTCGAGGTCATCGGAGCGCCGGCGGCGCCACGTCGGCGCCACCTCGGCGCCAGGTCGCTGCCGTGTCGGGCGGAGGCGTTCCGCGCTGGCGGCTGCGTCGTCCACTGGCGGGTAGAGCGAACTCGATACCACAGGGTCGCCCCGCCGGCGCCGACCGGTCCGGGCGCGGGCCCGGAACCTTCGAAGAGGGCGCGTGCGGCGAACGTTCACGGTGCGGATGCGCGGGATCACGGTCGGCTGGACGTCGCTCGAGCGGCCGGACGCCACGGCTGGCGTCGCCCGCGGGGCGTTCCGCCCGGGGCCGGGCTACGAGCTCGTCGAGCCGGTCTTCCGGCTCTTCGCCGAGGCGCAGGGGGAGACGCCCGCCCACCCCACCGACGAGTCGAAGCTGGCGCGCTATCGCGCGGCCCGCGACCGTCTCGGGCTCGCCCTGCACGCGCCCGACGGCGCCCTCGTCCCCACCACCGGGATCCACGTCGCCGACTTCCGCGCCGAGCGCGGGGCCGAGGCGATCGAGATCGAGGTCGGCGTCGCGGACGCCGCGGCGCTCGCCGCGATCGTCGGCGGCCGCTGAGCGGGAATCCGGCGAGAACGTGCTCGCCCGTACTGGTCGCGAGGTGTGGGGCGAGGTGTGGTGCGAGGAGTGTGCGCGGAGCGCGCCGTCGGTAGCTTTCGCCGCATGACCGAGCCACCGACTTCCGCGACGCGGCCGGGCGCCCCCTCCGACGTCGCCCGCGCCTACGACCGGTGGGCCGCGAGCTACGACGCCGACCGCAACGCCACGCGGGACCTCGACGCCGAGGTGGTGCGGCGCGCCCCGCTCGCCGTCGCCGGCCGCGACGTTCTGGAGATCGGGTGCGGCACCGGGAAGAACACCGCCTGGCTGGCGGAGCGCGCGCGGGGCGTGGTCGCGCTCGACTTCTCTCCCGGCATGCTCGCCCGCGCGCGCGAGCGCGTGAGCCGCCTGGAGGCGCGAGGCGTGGCGCACCGCGTCAGCTTCCTGCACCACGACGTGCGGGAGCCCTGGCCGGTGCCCGGCGCGGCGGTCGACGTGGTCGTCGGCAACCTGGTGCTCGAGCACGTCGAGGCGCTGGCGCCGGTGTTCGCCGAGGTGGCGCGGGTGCTGCGGCCGGGCGGACAGCTCCTGCTGTGCGAGCTGCACCCCGAGCGGCAGCGCCGCGGCGCGCAGGCGCACTTCACCGACGCCGCGACCGGCGGGACGGTCCACGTGACGGCGCACCGGCACACGGTGAGCGAGTACGTGAACGGCGGGATCGCGGCGGGGCTCACCCTCCGCCACCTGGGCGAGTGGCTGGAAGCGGGCGCCCCGGACGGCGCGCCACCGCGCCTGCTCTCCCTGCTCTTCGAGAGCGCGCGAGCGTAGGTCGCGGGCGGCGCCGCGCGCGCTGGGCTCACGGGGCGTCGAACGACCAGGGCGCCTGAGCGACTCCGAGCTCCGGGTTGGCCAGCCGGACCCGCCCCGCGATCCGGATACCGCGCGCCGGCACCGGCGAGAGCCTGATGCGCGCGGTCAGCATCCCCCGCGAGATCGAGGCGGCGAACGATTGGAGCGTCGACGAGAGGCGATCGGGGGTCGCGGCCCCGGCGTAGAGCCCTCCGGTGGCGTTCGACAGCTCCTGCAGCCGCGTGACGGCCTCGATGTCGGTGTCCGCGCCTCGGTCGGAGGCGGCACCGAGTCCGACCGTGTAGATCCGGACGCCGGCCTTTCCGGCCGCCGCCATGAGGGCGTCCGGCGTGCCGCCCGCTTCCCTGTTCGTGCGCGCGTCCGTCAGGAGCACGAGGGCGCGACGCGTGTCGCTGGCCGTGCTGCTGTCGATCCACCTCACCACCTCGAGCGCCGAGGTGTACATCGGCGAGCGGCTGCGAAGCTGGAGGGTGTCCAGCAGCCCGGCGAGGAGGGCCGGGTCCGACGTCCAGCTCCTGAGCACACGGGTCGCGACGAAGCCGGGCGTCGGTGGGAGGGCGCCGAGTCCGAAGTACAGGAGCGAGGCTTCGGCGTCGGACTGCTCGGCGAAGAGCGTCATCCAGAACGCCCTCGCCGCCCGGGCGCGCTGCCGGGTGGGATCGCTCTGCGCCATGGAGCCCGAGTTGTCGACGTCGAGCGCCACGCGGAAGCGCCGCGAATCGGGCATCTGCACGACCTGCGACACGAGCGCCGGCGCGACGCGCGCCGGCGCCGTCACGGTGGCCGAGATCGTCCACGCCCGGTCGACCAGGAGATCCCCCGCGGAGGTGCTCGGGATCAGCTCGAGGACGAACTCGCCGCTGCCGCGGAAGGTCGCGGAGTCCACCCGCACCGCGACAGCCAGTCCGAGCGCGTTCGGATCGTTAGGGTCCGGCCCGGTGCCCTCCTTTCTGCAGGAGGCGGTGAGCAGGACGAGCGACGACGCGGAGAGGAACGGACGCGGGACGCGCATACGCGATCTCCCGGTGCGGACCATCCGGCGGCGGAGCGGCGTGGCGCCAACGGCGGTGTCACGGCTCCGCGCGCGGAGTGGAGCCCATGCGCGAGATAGTACCGGTCCGGGCGCAAAGGGCAAGATCGCTCCCGCGCCTGACGCCTGACGACACTCGCGCCGGGAGTCGCCGCGACGGCCGCCCGACAGGCGGGATGGCGCGGCATCAAATGCCTAACCGCAAATGCCGCCTAACTTTGCGCCGCGAACATATGGCGGGCGCACTTCCCCTCCGGCGCCGGCGGCGACACGTTAGCAGGTTGGGGGTGGAGGGGCCGAGTCGATCGCCGGGGGAGCGCATCACGAAGCGGGCGACGGCCGCGAGGGCGGCGGGGCGGCGGGCGCTCGAGCACCCCTCGCGCCCTCCACGGCCTGAATCGCCCCGCGTCGGGCACAATGCGTCGGGCACGGCGTGACGGCCACCGCTCGTGCCGCGTCATTCGCGCGCCCGTCCCGCAGCCCGCGCCACTCGTCACCCGCCCCCGCCCTCCGGCGCGATGTCGCCGCCGCCCATGCCGACTCGTTCGCACCCCGCCGAGGCGCTCCGCGCGCGCCGCCGGCGTGCCGCGGCCACCGAGCTCGCGATGCGACGTCCAGCGGCCCTGTCGGCACCGGCCGCGTGGACGCGCCGCGTCGCCGCGGCCGCCGCGCTCGCCGCGTCGGTCGCGTGTGGCGACCCCAGTGCGCCGGCGGCTGAGCCGCTGCCGGACGGCGCCGTCGTGCTCGCGCCGCCGGTCACCTATGCGCGCTGGTGGCAGGACGTGGAGCGGTGCTCGCTGCACGCCGGCTCGTTCGCGCGTGTCCACTGGTACGTCGTCCCCGACGCCCCGTACTTCGAGGAGGGCGGCGAGCTTTACGACGCGTACTGGTGGCGCTACGACCATCGGATCGTCGTCGCGGGCGCCTACCTGGAGGACAGCCTGACGGTGCGCCACGAGATGCTGCACGACCTGGTCGGCCGCGGCGACCACCCGGCCGTCTACTTCCAGCACGCATGCGCCGGCGTCGTGCGCTGTAACGAGTACTGCCAGAGTGGTGGGTAGGCGATACCAGGAGGCGTCCGCATCCCCCGGAACGCAGCGCGCCCCGCCGGATCCGGCGGGGCGCGCTGCGTTCCGGAGTGTGATCGCGGTACCGGCGATCTCACGAGATCCGCCGCGACGCCGGCTCGCGGAATGTCAGGTGGACTGTCACTTGGCCAGGAAGGCGCTGACGATCGCGATGGTCGCGTCCGGGTTCTCTTCCATGACCCAGTGCCCGGAGTTGGGCACGATCGCCTCCTCGACGTTGGTGGCGGCGGCACGCATGACGACCGCCATCGTCGGGCCGAACGACTTCTCGCCCCCCACCGCCAGCACCGGCATGGACAGCTTCCCCCGGGCGACGAACGCCTTGTTGTCGACCGCGTCCTGGTCGAAGGCCTTGAACTGGGCGAAACCGGCGTGCATGGCGCCGGGCTGCGCGTAGAGCGCGGCGTAGTGCGCGCGCGACGCCTCGGGGAACTTCTTCGGATCGGCCGAGAACTCGTTCCAGAACCGGTCGAGGTAGATCCGCTCGCGGCCCGCCACCAGCCGCTCGGCGTCGGGCCCCCAGAAGGAGAAGTGCCAGAGGGCGTGGCTGCGGACGATGTCGTCCCACGGCCCGATGCCTGGGAGCGGCGCGTCGATCAGGACGAAGCGGCGCACGCGGCCGGGATACTCCGCCGCGAAGGCGTATCCGACCATGTTGCCGATGTCGTGCGTGACCAGGTCGGCCTTCTCGATCTCGAGCGCGTCGAGCACGCCGGCGATGTCGTGGCCCTGCGTCTTCTTGTCGTACCCACCACTCGGGCGCGCCGACAGCCCCATCCCGCGCAGGTCGGGGACGATGACCGTGTGGTCGGCGACGAGCCTGGCGGCCAGCGGCGCCCACATGTCGCCCGTTTCGCCGTACCCGTGCAGCAGCACCACCGCCGGCCCCGTGCCGCCGACCCGGACGTGGAGCGTGGTGCCGTTGGTCGCGATCCGCCGCACATGAAAGCTCGCGGGGAAGGGCTGCACCTGCGCCTCGGCTGGCGAGCTGGCGGCGGCGAGGGCGAGCCCGACGAGCGCCGGAAGCGTGAGCGCTGCCGCCAACGTAATCCGCATGGTGCTGCTCCTCCCGGCGGCCGGGCGGCCGCCAGTGTTTCGAGACCGGGCGCTCGGGGTGAGTGCCCCTCCCCTAGATGTGGCACGCCGCCGAGGGCCGCAAACACGACCGTGGCGGCGGCGCGCGGGCGGCCCGCCACCGCGGGTCCGGCGCTGGAGTTGGCGAGGGAGCCGCCTGGCTGGCCGCCTAGATCTCCCAGTTCGACAGCACCACCCCGCCCTCCGGCCGCTGCTCCGCGTAACCGGCGAGCGCCATCCGCAGGTCGGTCCACCGCACCCGCCCGCCGAGCGCCACGAGGCGCTGGTAGACGCCGAGGTACTCCCCCTGCACGCGCACCGCGACGCGCCGCGTCCCGCTGCGCCGCGCGTAGTCCTGGAGCAGGCGCACCAGGGCGTCGAGGTCCTCCTCCCGCGCCAGCGCGAGCTTGAGCACCCGCAGCTCCTCGCGCGCCCGCCCCTCCACGAGCGGCACGGTGTGGCAGAGCGCGAAGCCGGCGACGTGCCCCTCGGCGTCGCGCAGCAGCACGGTGTCGCCGAGCGCGAGCTGGTCGGTGAGGGCGACCTCGCGCGTGAAGTCGTAGCCGGCGAGCAGCCCGTCGACGAGGCGGCGGCACTCCTCGAGCGCGGCCGCGCGCTCCGCCGCCGGCAGCCGGCCGAGGAGCGCGCCGGGACGCTCGGCGGGCGCCGCGTCGAGCGTGAGGGTGAACGTGAGGCGGCCGGGCACGAAGCCGAGGGCGGAGTAGAAGCCGATGTTGTCCATCGTGCGCGGCATCGTCTCGAGGCCGATCACGCGGCAGCCGCTCGCGCGCAGCCAGTCGATCCCCGCCTTCACGATCTCCTTCCCCACGCCCGCGCCCTGCGTCTCGGGCTTCACGGCGAGGGGGCCCATCCACCCCTCCACCCCGCTGCGGTGGGCGATGTTGAAGGCGACGATCTCGCCGCGCTCGCCGCGCCAGAGCATCGCGCCGCCGGCCGCGTCCTCGACCGCGTAGCGCCAGACCGCCGGGTTGAGGAAGGGGACGCGGACGCCGACCATCCCGTCGCGCCGGTAGCGGTCGGTGAACGCGTCGCTGAAGACCTGGTTGAGCGCGTTCACGTCCTCGCGCCGCACGGGGTGCGGGCCGTCGAGGTGGCGCGTCTGCCGCCAGCTCCGCGCGGTCGTCATCGCTCCCGCCCGCCTAGTCTCCCGCCTCGAGCATCTCGTAGGCGGAGTCGTCGTCGTTCGACGCGCCCGGCAGGTCCCCCGACTCGTCCCCCGCCGCGCCCCCCTCCGACTGCGCGACGACGGAGCTGCCGCGCTCCTCGTCGTAGCGCACCGAGATGACGCGGTCGAGCCCCTCGCGCACGCTCTCGATGTGCGTGATGAGGATGACCTGCTCGAACCGGTCGTGCAGCCGCCGGAGCAGCTCGACGACATTGTGGCGGCGGCTCTCGTCGAGCGACCCGAACACCTCGTCGAGGATGAGCAGCGAGAACGCCTGCCCCGCGCGCTCGGCGATCATCTGCGA
Organism: Gemmatimonadaceae bacterium; assembly: GCA_045804285.1. Taxonomy (GTDB): domain Bacteria; phylum Gemmatimonadota; class Gemmatimonadetes; order Gemmatimonadales; family Gemmatimonadaceae; genus DATMHT01. Next base: position 48,994 of record JBJMNL010000083.1, on the reverse strand, counting down.
GATGGCGAGGCGGAGCACGAGGTTGGCAAGGTCCTCCTCCCCCCCCGAGATCACCGGCTTCGGCACGCCGTCCTCGAGGACGACGACGTTGTACTGGTCGTCGAGCTCGAGCTCCGAGTAGCGCGCGTCCGTGAGCTCGGTGAGGAACGCGCTCGCCAGCTCGGAGAGCTCGGGGCGGAGCGCGAAGTTGAGGTCCGTCCGCAGGTCGGAGTAGGCGCGGTCCAGCTCGTCGTGCAGCCGCTTGTCGGTCTGGAGCGCGTCGAGCCGCTCCTGCATCCGGGCGAGGTCGGCGAGCGACCGCGCGGCGCTCTCGAGGGCGCCGCGCGCGCTCGACTCCTCGCCGCGCGCCGCGACCGCCGCCAGCTCCGCGCCGCGCGCGTCGGCGGCGGCCGCGTCGTGCTCGGCGCGCAGCGCCTGGTACTCGGGCTCCGACGTCCGCAGCGCGGCGCGGCGCGCGCGGGCGTCGGCGAGGCGCTCGCGCACGCGCGCCAGCTCCCCCTCGATGCGCTCCCCCTCGCGGCGGAGCTGCGGCTCGCGCTCGACGAGCGCGCCGAGCCGCGCCGCGCGCTGGTCGAGCGGCGTGAGGCGCGCCACCTCGCGCTTGAGCAGCTCGTGGCGCGACGCGTCGTAGCCGGCGGGGATCGACAGCAGGTCGCGCTCCACCTTGGCGAGGCGCTGCTCGCGCGCCGCGAGGTCGCGCGCCACCTGCCCGAGCTCCTGCACGGCGAGCTGCACCTTGGTGAGCTTCCGCTCGAGCGCGGCGAGGTCGTGCGTGAGCGCGCGCCGCCGCTCCTCGAGCCGCTTCACCTCGGCGGGCATCTCCTCGAGCTGCTCGAGGCGGTCCTTGTAGTAGCGGCCGTCCACCTGCACCGTGTCGAGCTGCTCGTCGAGCAGGTCGAGCACGGACTGGTAGTTCTCGCCGAGCGGGCGGGTGCAGGTCGGGCACGGGCCGTCGGGGCCGAGCGACGCGAGGCGGTCGCGCTGCTCCTTCACCTCGGCGTACTGCTGCCGGAGCGCCTGCCGCTTCGTCTCCGCCTCCTGCCGGTCGCGCACCCACTCGGTGCGCCGGGCCTCGAGGTCCTGCTGCGCCGCCTCGAGCTCGGCGCGCTTGTGCTCGAGCTCCGCCCCGAGCTCCGTCTCGAGCTGCGGGGCGCTCTCGATCTTCGCGCGGCGCTCGGCGATGCGCGCGATCTCCTCGCCGAGCAGCCGCTCGTTCTCGATCAGCGTCTGCCGCCGTCCCTCCTCGCGGCACAGGCTGTCGAAGCGCTGCAGCTCGGCGGCGACCTCGCGGAACGGGGCGAGCTCCCCCTTCACCCGGTCGAGCTCCGCGCGCGCCGCCGCGACCTCGGCGCCTTCCCGCGCGACGCGGTCGGCGTCGCGGACGAGCGCCCCCTCCTCGCCCTCGGCCACGCGGAGCTCGGCCTCGAGCCGCTGCAGGCGCTCGCGCTCGTGCTGCGCCGCCTCCCAGCGCGGGGCGATCACGGCGAGCCGCGCCGCGGTCTCCTCGCGGCGCCGCTCGAGCGCCGCGGCGCGGTCGGCGGCCTCCGCGACGCGCCGCTCGGCGTCGGCGTGGGCGCGGCGTACCGCGTCGGGCTCGGGCATCGCGCTGCGCACGCCCGACACCTCGGCGGTGATGAGGCGGCGGCGGTCGCGGACCAGCGTCTGCGCGGTGCGCAGGCGCTCGTAGCCGAGGACCCGGGAGAGGAACTGCGCGCGCTCCGACGGCCCCATGGCCGCCATCACGTTCAGCTCCTTCTGCCCCGTGAAGTACGTGTTGAAGAACTCGCCCCGCGTCATCCCGAGCCGCCGCTGCAGCAGGTCGGTGACGCCGGTGATCGAGTTGGCGATCGGCTGCTGGCCGCCGTCGAGGAAGAGCTCCGCGCTCGTCAGCCCGCGCACGACGCGGTAGCGGTGGCCGCTGAGCGAGAAGTCGAGCTCGACCCGTACCGCGGAGCGCGCGCCGGCGCGGTTGTGCCGGATCGTGTCCCGGTTGCCGCGCGCCGCCGAGTTCCCGTAGAGCGCCCAGGCGATGGCCTCGAGGAGCGTCGTCTTCCCCGATCCGTTCGGGCCGATGATCCCCGTCAGCCCGCCGTCGAAGTCGACGTGGGTGTCCGCGTGCTGGCGGAAGTTGACGAGCCGGAGGCTGTTGATCCGCATGCGCCGCTACACCGGGAGCACGGGGACGCCCCCGGCCGGCGCCGCGCCGCCGGGCGCCGCGCCGTCGTCGTCCACGCCGAAGAGGCCCGGCGCGCCGTCCCCCGCCGCCCCGCCGTCGAGCGACGGCAGCGCGCTCGCGTCGCCAGCCACCGAGCCCGCGGTCGCCGGCACCGCCACCGCCATCGCGTTCGCCTCCTCCAGGTAGCGCAGGCCGAGGGCGACGAGCGCGTCGCGGTCGATGTCGGAGGTCAGCAGCCGCGTCTGGAGCTTGTCACGCACCGTGTCGGCGAGCGACGGACGGCGGCCCGGCGCGCCCGAGGCGCTCGTGCGCAGGATCTCGGGGCGGCGGGTGTCGAGGTGGAAGTGGAGCGCGCGGCGCTTGTACTCGCGGAGGGCGCGGTGATCGAGCTCCCGCGCCACGTGGCGCGGGACGTCGCGCGCGACGAGGCGGACGATCTTGTCGTCGATCCCCCCCTCCACCGACTCGACGCGCTCGCGGATGGCCGCGTCGAGGTCGGCCGCGGTCATCCCGCGCGCCGAGAGCTGCGGGAGATCGACGAGCGGGCGCGCGGGCGGGATGTGGTGGAAGACGTGCGCGCCGCTGTCGAGGTCGCGCTCGATGATCCCCTTCCCCGGCACCCCTGCCTGCCGCTCCTCGATCAGCTCCCCCCACGCGTTGGCGCTCGTGTACTCGATCGACCCCGAATAGTAGGCGTTGGAATCGATCTCGCGGTACACGTGGAAGTGCCCGAGGGCGACGTAGCTCCACGCCGCCGCGCCGAGCTGCTCGCGCGTGATCTCGGTCGACGCGCGGTCGAGGGGCGCGGCGTACGGGGGGAGCATCCCCTCGACCTCCCCGTGGAGCAGGAGGACGTTGTAGCGCGCCGCCGGGTCGGGGGTGAGCGCGATCGCCTGCGCGGCGCCGGGCACGTCGGGGACGGCGAGCACCGAGAGGCTCCTGTCCGGGAACGACAGCCGCTCCGGCGCCGAGTCGACGACCTCGATCCCGAGCTCGCGGAAGAGGCGCAGGATGCACCCGGTCTCGGCGGTGCGCGGCGTGTCGTGGTTGCCGGCGACCATCACGATGGTGGCCTGCGGCAGCTCCGTGCGCAGCCGCATGAACTGCTGGAACGCCTGCAGGATCGCGGGGTTCGTCGGGCGGACGTTGTGGAACACGTCGCCGGCGACGAGGACCAGGTCCGGCGCGATGGCGATCGTCTTCTCGATCGCCCGCCGGAACGCGCCCGCGACGTCCGCCTCCCGCTGGTTGATGCCCGCGGAAGTCAGCCGCTGATACTGGCGGTAGCCGAGGTGGAGGTCCGAGAGGTGGACGAGGCGCAACGGACGGGGAGTCGGGAATCGGGAGTGGGGACTGGTAACTGCCGCTCCGTCTGCAATATACGACGCGGCGCGGACACGGTCAGGGCGGCCGGTCGGGGTGCGATCCCCCACTCCCGGCTCCCGGCTGCCGCGCCATTCAGCTCATTCAGTACGTCCGCAGCCACTGCGTCATCTTCATCCGCACGCGCATCGGTTCGCCGTGGTCGGGGGCGAGGGGGGCCACGACGGAGCGGACGGTGAGCGTCGTGCGGGCGTCGGTCATCCAGCCGCGGCGGCGGTCGATCGTCATCGTGCCGGCCACCGTCCCCGTCATGTTCACGCGCGCGCCGGCGGCGTCGCCGACCGCGCCCGGGGCGGCGGGCGGTCGGGCGAGGGCGCCGCGCATCGAGACCCAGGCGACGTCGCCGCCGCGCGAGAGCGAGTCGAGGCGGAAGGTCGCGGTCAGCGTCCCGCCCCCGGCGCCGCCGGCCGCGCCCGCGCCGGGGATGTCCATCGTCCGCGTCCACGTCTCCCCCGCCGCCACCGGCCTGGGGGGGAGCGTCGCCGGCATCTGCGCGAACACGGCCCGCAGCTCCGGCGACTGCTGCCCCTCGCCGTCGTCGACCACCGCCGCCGCGCCGTCGGGAGCGAGCCGGAGCCGCACGCGGCGCCCCTGAATCGCGCGCCGCGCCTGGTCGATCTCCGCCGGCCGCTCGCCGTCCGACATGATGCGCACCGAGTCGGTCGTGGCGAGCACCGTCGTCCCCGCCGCGTCGCTCCCCTGCACCACGCAGCGCGTGTGCACCTGCATCGCCGTCGTCACGGTCATCGTCGAGTCCACCCCGCCCACGCGCGCCGTGCCGCTCATCTCCACCTGCTGGTCGAGCTTCATGCGGATCGTGTCCCCCGTCCGTGGGCGGACCTGCAGGAGCACGCGCTGCTGGGCGGCAAGGGGCGAGGCGGCGAGGGGGGCGGCGAGCGCCACGAGCGCGCCGACCGCCGCGCGGCGGCATCCCCTCCACGCACCACCGCCCGCGACTCCGCTCCACGCTCCGCGCTCCGTGCTCTCTCTCCCGGCCGCGTGGTCCGCACCCCGGGCGTGGAGCGTGGCGCGTGGCGCGAGACCGGGCACCTCAGAACCCGTACGGATCATCCGACGGCAGCTGCCGGAGCGCCGGCGCCGCCACGGGACGCGCCGGGCCGGCCGCGCGCGGGGGGACGATCGCGCGAAAGAGGGCGCGGAAGAACTCCTTCACGTCCGTCGGCCGCGTCTGGAGCGTCACGTCGCGCGCCCGCAGCACCTCCCCCTCCTCGGCGAGCCCGATCACGTCCTGCACCCAGGCCAGGGTGATCGACGGGTCGAGCTGGCGCAGCGCGCGCGTGACCGCGGCGTCGAGCGCGAGCTCGGCGGCCTGCGGAAAGCGCTCCGCCCCGTCGCGCCCCGACAGCACGGCGGGGCGCGGGAAGCGGACGAAGATCGGCTGCGTGAAGTGCGGGTGACGGACCATCAACTGCCCCTTCTCGAGTGACGCGAGCTTGGTGCGCACGGCCGGGCTCAGCACGGCGTAGCCGGGCGTCGCCAGCTCGTCGGCGTCCATGCGGCCGAAGAGCGCGGTCCCCGAGTTGCCGACGACGCGCCGGTGCACCTGCGAGCGGAATTGCTGGGCGCTGAACAGCACGAGCCCCAGGTAGCGCCCGCGCTCCGCGATGTCGAGCAGCATCTTGCGGACGTAGGTCTCCTGGCCGTCGCCGGGCGCGTACTTGTTCAGCTCGTCGACGAACACCACCACGTGCTTGACGCCCAGGTCGCGCCGCTCGAGGTGCTCGCGGAGCTTCGTGATCGTCCGCGCGAAGATCAGGTCCTGCGCGTCCTCCTCGAGGCTGGCGACGTCCACCACATACACCGCACGGTCCTCGAAGCTCCCGAACGGGAGGTCGCTCACCGTCCCCCCGTCGGTCACGAGGCCGGCGCAGCGGGTCGAGATGTTCGACAGCCGGTTGCGCACCTTCCGGATCGTCGCCACGTGGTGCGTCCGCCAGCTCTGCTCGTCCTTCCCCTCCATCCCCTTGAGCACGTCCCGGAACCAGGCGTCGAGGTCGGCGAACGACTGTACGGTGTGCGGGCGCGAGAGCAGCGCGTCGGCGAACCGCTTGTCGAGGACGTTCTCCTTGATGAAGTCGATCAGCGCGTCCGCCTTCGCGTCGACGTCGTCCTTGTTGAGCAGCACCTCGGCGTACTGCAGCACCTCGCGCAGCCCCCAGGTGAGCGGGACGACGTTGTGCGACAACGCCTCGTTGGACCGCAGGGTGTTGAGCGCGTACCCCTTGGCGGTGTACGGCGCGTAGTAGCGCACCCGGCGGAACGGCTCCGCCGGCACGCCGAGCCGCTCGTACATCGCCCGGTCCGCCTCGTCGAGCCGCCCCTCGGCCGCCGGCTGGTCGAGGAAGCAGAGGTCGGGGCCCTTCACGTTGAAGCTGACGGCGGCGATCGACCCCTTGCTCTCCGGGAAGTGCGCGAAGATCGACGCCAGCAGCCACTCGACGGCGCTCGTCTTCGTCGCCAGCCCGGAAACGCCGGTGATGTTGAGGTGCGCGGCCTCGGGGCCGAGGAGGAAGTCGGCGTCGAGGTAGATGGGGGAGTCCAACTTGCCCGCGCGGTAGACCCCGATCGGGATCCCGGTCCGCGCCCCCTCCTTGAGGTACCCGTCCATCCGGAGCGCCACGGCGACGTCGGCGTCGTCGGCGAGGAAGACTTGCCCCATGGGGACGGGCTGCAACGGCTCCTCGGGCACCTGCCGCAGCACGGCCGCCGTGTAGAGGCGGATCTCCGCCCGCTCGGTCGCCACGTAGCTCGGCCCCGCCGGCGACCCGTCCATGCCGAGGACGTCGTGCAGCGGGCTCTGCAGGTCGGTGTAGCTGAACCCCTCGGTGACGACGCCGTACACGTCGACCATCTGCCCGTCCTCGGTCGTGCCTCCCTGCACGCGCACGATCGTCCCGATGCCGACCGGGGACTGGAGAGCGGTCCAGAAGTGGAACTCGAACGGGGTGTTCGGGCGCCGCTCCGTAGCTACCACCCTACCAAGCAGGGCGGGCGGAGCGTGGAGCGGGGAGCGGGGAGGGAGCTCCGATGAGGAATCGATCATCAGCAGGTTGATTCGGTGTCCGCCGCTACGGGACGCGACGTTATCCTGGCGATCGAACTTAGGCGTCCGCCGCGAAATGTGGGGACGAACACGCCGTGACCGTCACAAGCGACCAAGGCCTGGTCGTGTGGAACCGTGCGATGGAGCTCGTGGTGGCGACCTACGAGCTGACGCGCAACTTTCCCCCCGACGAACGACGCGCGCTACGCTCAGCAAACGGCGCGCAGAAACTCTTCGCAGTCCCTGATCCCGTACACCATCTTGTCCCACCTCCCGTCCGGCAGCGCCAGCGGCGTCGCCTCGGCGAGGATCCAGCGGGAGATCTGATCGGCGCGCCGCGTCAGCGCCTCCGGGCTCTCGCCCACGCCGCGGTCGGCGGCTTCGACGCGCACCAGCCCCCACATCGGGTCGCGGCCGGCGGGATCGCGAAGGCGCAGGTACCAGCTCGCGACCGGGGTGCGGCGCGAGGAGGCGACCCGGAACGCGGTCGAGCGCTGGCCCCGCCTGAGGGCGAGCACCGCGCGCAGCGCACCGCCGTCCACGTAGAGCGTGCGGTGGCTCTTGATGACGCCCACCGCGCAGGGCGCGGTCGCCACGAGCTCGCTCTCCTGGATGCTCCCGTCGATGAAGATCGGGCCCTCCGCGTAACGGCACCACTCCTCGGCGAGCTGCTTCTCGGCGTGCTCGCGATCCTCCTGCACGAAGGAGAGCGCGCGCTCGAGGAGCGCGATCGGATGCGCGCTCGGACGTTCCTCGTCGCGCGCCGCGGCCGTGGTGTCCACGACCTCCACGCCTCGCGCGGCGCCGGCGGCGCGCAGCGCATCCCGGGCGTCGGCGGGCAGGTAAGCGCAAGGCGCGTAGACCGCGCGCTGCACGCGGGGGCCGCGCGGCCAGGTGTGCAGCTTCCGGTTCGCGCGCAGCCGCACGACCGCCGCCACCGTCCCCACCACGACCGGGAAGCCGTCGCAGTGAAAGAGCACCCGGCTGTGCTGCGCGCCATCGAGGAAGGCGGCGAAGCCGGCCGCCGGATCCCCCTCCACGCGCACCGCGCGCACCGCGTGCCCCTCGAGCGGGGGCGCGGGCGCGAGCCGCGCCTCCTCGGCTACCCCGCGCCCCGCCGTCGCTTCGAGCGGCGGCGCGCCCTCGGCGGAGTGCAGCCGCGCCCCCGGAACGCGCTCGGCGACGAACCGTTGTATCGCGCGAAAGCTCGCGTCCATGCCGCCCGCTCCTGCGTGGGCGCCCGGAGAGGACGGCGCCCGGGTTTTACGCGGGGCGCTGGCCGAGCGTCAACATGACACCGGTCTAATCCGCCATCCGCACTGACGTCCATGACGCGCTCCGCGCCAAGACCACAGCTGCAGCGCGTGCTGCTGCTGGTCGCGACCATCCTAACGGCCGCCACGGGTTGTGACAAGGCGAACGGCGCCATCGACCTGGCACGCCGCGACCTGGCACGCCGCGACGCCCGGGACGCCGAGCCCCCGGACTCGGCGCAGCTCGACCTCGCTCGGCACCCCACGGTGCTCTTCCAGGTCTTCGGCGGACACGACGACCCGCGCATGATCCCGATCGCCGCCATCGACGGCGGCGCGCTGCGCTCGATCGTCCTCTCGTCGCCGCGGTGGCGGGCGTTCGACACGCTCTACATGGCGACCGGCGCCGCCGTCACGCTCTACCGCGACGGCCGGCCGGCGGGAAGCGCCCGCGTCCACCGCGGCATGTGGGAGAAGGGGGAACCCCTCTACACCCTGCCCGGCTGCCAGCGCCTCACCCCCCTTGCGGCGGTGGACGTCGAGGGCGTCCCGGCGACCGAGTACACGCTGGAGTACCTCGCCTCCAGCACCACGCTCGGCAGCGCGCACCCGACGGCGAGGAGCGTGCCCCCCGCCGAAGCGGCACGCCTCGCCCGCACCATCGGCCAGGCCGTCGGCAGGGAAATGCACGTCACTCCGGCGATGCTCGCCGACCTCGACCTCCGCGCCATCGCGGTCCCCACCGGCGCCACGCGCGAGCCGACGCTCGTCGCCGCCTTCATGCCCCCGCCGACCCTCCACGCCGACGCGCGCGGCGGCGCCGACGGCAGCCGCGCCACCCACGTCTTCGCCCTCGCCGATGCCCGCCCCGACGGCTACGCGGTGACCTTCCGCCACGTCGTCAACGGACCCGCCAGCGACGCCGAGTTCCGGCGCTACGTCGATCACCTCGACCTCGACGGCGACGGCATCGACGAGATCGTCCTCGAAGGATGGCGCGCGGGTAGCGACAGCTTCCTCCTCGTCCTCGGCTTCCGCGGCGGCGCCTGGACGGAGCTGTTCCGGACGACGGGGAACTGGTGTCTGGACGGGAAAGGATGAGGGCCCGGAGGAGAGGGGCGTTGGGGTGAGACGGGTGCGGTAGGTGCGGTGGGGGCGTCGGGACGCCTCTCGGCCAGTCGCCCCTACCGGCGGGTCGGGTGCGTGGCGCCGTCGGGGGTTGTGTGTTGTGAGTTGTCAGTCGTGAGTATCACGCGGGGCGGCGGGCGTACCGCGGGGTGGGCACCGCGCCTCACCCGCGCCCCGAGCTGGCGGGGTCGCGGTGGCCGCCCGGCGCGCCACTCCCCGTCACTCACAACTCACAACTCATCACTCAGAACGCCATCGCGAGCTGGCTCGTGGCGGATGGAGGGCCACCCCGCGCCGATCCGCCCCGCGCCGGCCCCCGGCGCACCGCTCGCGATCGCGGACGGCACGCCACCCGCGCCCTCGCCTTTGGTCCCCTCCCCCCCCTCACTCCAACCCCATGTCCCACGCCTGCTCCAGGTCTCGCTTGGAGTACGCCCGGAACGCCGTCAGCGTCTGCGTCCGCTCGAGACCCGGGACCTGCGGGAAGCGCTCCGTGATCACCTGCGCGATCTGCTCGTACTGCTCCACCCGCACGATCGCCACGAGATCCCACTCCCCGGAGACGGAGTACACTTCGGTGACCCCCTCGATGCCGGCGAGCTTCGACGCGGCCTGGGCGACGAGGGCGGGCTGCACACGGATGAGAACGATCGTCGTGATCACGTCGGCTGAGGGCACGGGGGGACGTTGAGGAGCCAGACGCCCGCCAGGCGGCCGCGGGCGTCGATGTCGAGCAGAATGTCGCGCGCGATCCGCACTGCACGCGTCGGACGCGCGGGACCGAGCCGGAAGTGGATCGTGCGCTCCGCGTCGTCGGACTCGGCGAGGAGCGCGGTGGTCACCTCGTGGGCCTCGATGGCCGCGCCGCCGGCGCCGGCGCCGGCGAGCGGCGGAAGCGTCACACGAGCGTCCTCGACCTCGTCCGGCGGGCGCAGCCCGCCTCGGCGCCGCACGTCGGGCCAGACGGCGATCTCGACCCCCGCCAGCCCGCCGCCGCCAGCGACGTCGAGCACGAGCCACGAGCCGTCACGCCCCTCGACCTCGATCGAGCGCGCGCCCCCGCCGCCGGCGCCGGCCGGCGACGGCGACTCGGCGGCCGGAGGAGGGGCACCCTCCCTGACGCCGCGCGGTCGCCGGGCACGCACGCTCGCGCACAGGATGTCCGTGTCGGCGTCCCACCGGTACTCGACTTCCGGTGGCGGGGAGCCACGGTCGGGCTCGACGCGAACCGCGATGTCCACTGAAGCGCCTCCGCTCGGGGACGGCCAATCTGTGTCCGCGCGCCGCCGCCCGCGACGCCGAAAGGCCGCCGCACGTACCTCGGCGTTGCGCGTCCCGCGGGGTCGGCGCCGACCCCGCGCGCTCGCCAGCTAAGATAGTTGCCCGCGAACCGGCGACCAGGGGCACTCTCCCGCGGGCGCGCGCCGGAGCGCGGCGGCGCCGCACCGGCTATACTTCCCCTTCGCCGGGCCGCGCGCGCCGGCGAACGGGATCTGCCGACGCTTTTTGCAAACGAGGGCCGCCGGCCGGCGACGCACGCGCCGGGGCCCGCCGACGGACGACGACGTCGCGGCGCAGGGTGGCCGCGCATCCTATTTACGTGGCCGGCGCACCGCCGCCGCCGCGACGCATCGACGAGTGAGGGAGCCGTGGAACGGGACGAGCGAGAGACGACGGGCGGCGTGACGCGCAGCCAGAACGTGGTGTTGACCCTGCCGCAGGACTGGACGGCCATCGGGCGCTTCCTGCGCCCCGCGCTCGAGCGCGTCGACGAGTCCGCCGGCACGACGCAGGTGCTGGTGCTGACCCCGGACGCCGACACCGCGGTCGCCGTCGCCCGCGCCGCCATCTTCGGCGACGACCTCGAGCACGATGCCGCGCCAGCCACCGACGACGTGGAAGCGCAGGCCGCCGACGCCGACGACCTCGAGGCGGACGACGCCGACGACGCCGACGACGCCGACGACGACCGCGACGACCTGCTCGACGCGGAAGCGAGCGGCGCCGAGGACGAGGACGACGACGCCGACCTCGGCGACGAGGGGCCGGACGTCCTCGCCGTGACCACCGCGAGGCGGGCGACACGCCAGCTCCACGAGCGCGCGGCCGCCGGCGGCGCGCCGACGGTCGTCGCCGGACCGCCGGCGGAGATCGCCGCCCTGATCCGCAACTCGGCGCTCAAGCTCGACGCGCTCCGCACCCTGATCGTCGCGTGGGCGGACGAGATCCTCGCCGCGCCCGGCGCCGCCGCCGATCTGGAGGCCGTGATGGCCGAGGTGCCCAAGGAGGCCGCGCGCGTCCTCGTGACCGCCGCCCCGTCGCCGGCCGTCGACGAGGTCGTCGAGCGCTACATGCGCCGCGCGCGCCGCGTCGGCGGCACGTCGGTCCCGGAGGACGCGACGCCGGTGACGCTGCAGTACGTCGGCGTGAGCGCCGCCTCGCGCCCCGCCGCCCTGCACCGCCTCCTCGACGAGCTCGACCCCCCCTCGGCGGCGATCGTCGCCCGCTCCCCGCAGTCGCAGGAGCAGGCGCTCGACACCCTGCGCGCCCTCGGCTACCGGGACCGCGATACGAGCGTCGTGGTCACAGACGGCGACGTGGAGGAGAGCACCGCGCTCGTCGTCTTCTACGACCTGCCTGCCACCCGCGCCGAGCTCGACGCGGCGCTCGCCGCCTCCCCCGTGCAGGTGGTGGCGCTCGCGCAGCCGCGCCAGCTCGCGCACCTGCGGTCGCTGACCGCCGGCGGGCGCGTGGTCGCCTACACCCTCGCCGAGCCCGCGGCGCGCGCCCGCAAGCGCGACGAGCGCGTGCGGGGCGATCTGCGCGCCCAGCTCGTGGGGGGCACCCCCCCGCGTGAGCTGTTCGTGCTCGAGCCGCTCCTCGACGACTTCGACGCGATCGAGATCGCCGCCGCGGCGCTCCGCCTGCTGGAGCGGGAGCGCGAGCGGAGCGCGCAGCTCCTCGCCGGCACGCACACGGGCGTCACCCCGAAGGGGACGGGCGCCGGCCCGACGCCCGGCGCCTGGCGCCGCATCTTCCTGACCGTCGGCGAGATGGACGGCGCCCGCCCCGCCGACATCGTCGGCGCGGTGACCAACGAGGGCGGGGTCACGAGCGACAAGGTCGGCAAGGTGGAGCTGCGCGACAACCACACGCTCGTCGAGATCGCGGCCGACGACGCCGAGCGCGTCGCCCAGAAGCTGAACGGGACCAACATCCGGGGGCGGCGCGTCGTCGCGCGGCTCGACCAGGACCGTGCCTCGCGCGAGGGGGGCGCCGGTGGCGAGCGCGCTCCGCGCCGGCCGGCCGGCGGCGACCGTGCGCCGCGCAGCGACCGCGGCGACCGTGGGGAGCGCCCGTCGTGGGGCGACCGCTCCGAGCGCGCCCCGCGCGGCGGCGGCTTCGATCGTGGACCACGCGGCGGCGGCTCCGATCGTGGGCCACGCGGCGGCGGATCCGACCGCGGGCCGCGCGGCGGCGGCTTCAACCGCGGGCCGCGCAGCGGCGGCGGTGGCGAGCGCGGCTTCGATCGCGGACCGCGCACTGGCGGTGGTGAGCGCGGGTTCGATCGCGGACCGCGTCCGGGCGGCGGCGGCGGGGGCGGCGGGGAGCGCTCCGACCGCGGCCCGCGCGGGGGCGGTGGTGAGCGTGGCGGCAGCTTCGACCGCGGCGACCGCGGCGACCGCTTCGAGCGGGGGCCGCGCGCCGCGACCGAGCGCCACGAGTGGGCCGACCGCGCCGATCGGCTGCGCCAGTCGCGGCGTCCGCCCCGCGCGGAGGGCTGAGCGACGTGAGCCAGGGGGCGGCTTCGCCGGGCGGCGCGCCCAGCTGGGCGCGCCGCCGGCCTGAGGGCGGGGCGTGAGCGGGGGCGGCTTTCAGGCGGCGGGTGGGTGGATCGAGGTGATCGCGGGGGTGATGTTCAGCGGCAAGAGCGAGGAGCTCCTCCGCCGCGTGCGCCGCGCGATCATCGCCCGCAAGCGCGTGCAGCTCTTCAAGTCGCACCTCGACGAGCGCTACGCGGGGCTCTTGTCAGTCTCGAGCCACGACGGACGGACGGCGTCGGCGATCCCGATCGACTCGTCCGAGCAGATCAAGCTGCGCCTCGACCCCACCGCGCAGGTGGTCGCGATCGACGAGGCGCAATTCCTCGACGCCGGGATCGTGGACCTCGCGACGTCGCTCGCCGGCCGCGGGCGCCGCGTGATCCTCGCCGGCACCGACACGGACTTCCGCGGGGAGCCGTTCGGCGCGATGCCGCAGCTCATGGCCGTCGCCGAAGTGGTGGACAAGCTGCACGCCATCTGCGTGCTCTGCGGCAGTCCCGCGAGCCGCAATCAACGCCTCATCGGCGGCCAACCGGCCCCCTACGACTCCCCGACGATCATGGTCGGCGCCGCAGACAGCTACGAGGCGCGCTGCCGCGCCTGCCATCAGGTGCCGCGCAGGGACGAGGGGCAGGGATCGCTGTTGTAGGTGGGCGCGGGGCGGAACGGCCCCGGGACGCCACTCTATCGGTCGCCCCTACCGGCGGGACGGGTGCGTGACGCCGTCGTGAGTTTTGAGTTGTGAGTTGTCAGTCGTGAGTATCACGCGGGGCGGCGGGCGTACCGCGGGGTGGGCACCGCCCCACACCCGCGCCCCGATCCGGCGGGGTCGCGGTGGCCGCCCGGCGCGCCACTCCCCGTCACTCACAACTCATCACTCATCACTCAGAACGCCATCGCGAGCTGGCTCGTGGTGGATAGTTGGCCGCCCCGCGCCGGCTCGCCTCGCACAGCATGCCATCGCGCACCGGCTCGTGGCGCCGCATCCCGTCACCCGCGAGCGGCTCGCCCCCCGCCTTACATACTCGCCCCATGCGCCAGCCGCAGAAACTCGTCCCTCGTCTTCCCGTCGCTGCGGAAGGTGCCGCGGAGCGCCGAGGTGATCGTCTTCGAGTTCTGCTTCTCGACCCCGCGCATCATCAAGCAGAGGTGCGCCGCCTCGATCACCACCCCCACGCCGCGCGGGTGTAATACCTCCTCGATGGCGCTCGCGATCTGTTCGGTGAGGCGCTCCTGCACCTGGAGGCGGCGGGCGAAGACGTCGACCAGCCGCGGGAGCTTCGAGAGCCCCACGATCCGCCCGTTCGGGATGTAGGCGATGTGCGCCTTGCCGAAGAAGGGGAGCATGTGGTGCTCGCACAGCGAGTAGAGCTCGATGTCGCGCACCATCACCATGCTCTCGTGCGCCTCCTCGAACAGCGCGTCCCCGATCACCTGGCGCGGGCTCTGTCCGTAGCCGCGGGTCAGCCAGGTGAGCGCGTTGGCGACGCGCTGTGGGGTCTTGAGCAGCCCCTCCCGCTCCGGGTCCTCGCCGAGGAGCTCCAGCTGGCGGCGGAGGAGCGCCTCGAACTCCGGGTTGCGCTCCGGCGCGGCGTCGAGGTCGAGCCCCTCGTCGGCCTGGGGCGAGTCGACGTCGTCGCCGCGGACCATCGGGCGGTGCGAGAGGGGGGGGGCCGGTGGCGAGGCGCGCGTGCTGGCGTCGTCGCGGTCGTTGTCGTTCAACACGTGTTTATGTCGCGAGAGGAAGTGGTTGTTGGCTGCACGCGACCGCCGCTGCGCGGTGGCGCGGCGCCTGCACTGCCCGCGGCGGCACGCAGCATTTCACATTCCACGGGAGTCCCCGAACAGACTCCGGGCCGGCGGTCGAGTTGACAGGAGCGCAGGCTCCCCTACCTTGGCTCGTCTGTCGCCGGACCGCGACTCGCCTGATCGTCTCCGCTCACCTCGGATCTCAGTCATGCTTCTTGTCGGGCTCACGGGCAACATCGCCAGCGGCAAGTCCACGGTGGCGCACCTCCTCGCCGCGCGCGGCGCGACGATCATCGACGCCGACGTGCTGGCGCGCCGGGCGGTCGAGGCGGGGATGCCCGCCTACCATACGATCGTCGAGCGCTGGGGGAGGGACGTGCTGAGCGCCGACGGGTTCCTCGACCGCGGCGCGCTGCGGCGGCGCGTCTTCCAGGACCAGAGCGAGCTGGAAGAGCTCAACCAGATCGTGCATCCCGAGGTCGCGCGGATGCGCGAGCAGCTCGTCGCCGAGGCGCGCGAGCGCGGCGACCGGATCGTCGTCTGCGACGTCCCGCTCCTCTTCGAGAACAACATGGCCGACGAGTTCGCCTGCATCGTGCTCGTCGACGCCCCGCGCCCGATGCGCCTCGACCGCCTCGTGCGCACGCGCGGGCTGCAGGAGACGGAGGCCATGGACATGATCGCCGCGCAGATGCCCGCCGAGCTCAAGCGGGCCCGCGCCGACTTCGTGATCGACAACACCTCGACGCTCGCCGAGCTCGAGGCGCGGGTCGACGAGGTGTGGGAGGCGCTCTCCGCGGAGGCCGACCGGCGCGCCTCGACGGAGCTCCCGCTCCCCCTCACCCCCTTTCCTTGACACGCCGCGCGGCGGTCGGATAGACTTCGCGCCCGAAGGCGCGCCCGGCCCCCTCGAGGATCCCTCGAGGCCTCCTCGGGCAGGCGCCCACTCCCTGACGACGAACGTCCGCCCCCCCAGTCGGAGCCCCGCCGTGGCCAAGATCCCGAACGATGTGATGTACACACCCGACCACGAGTACGTGAAGCCCGCCTCGGCCGGCGACGACTCCGTGGTGGTGGTGGGGATCACCGACTTCGCCCAGGGCGAGCTCGGCGACGTCGTCTACGTCGAGCTGCCCAAGAAGGGGACGCGGTTCGGCGCCCACGACGTCTTCGGGACGATCGAGGCGGTGAAGGCCGTCTCGGAGCTCTTCTCCCCCCTCGCCGGCGAGGTCGTCGAGGTGAACGGCCGCCTCGATGGTGAGCCGGGACTCGTCAACAGCGACCCGTACGGCGACGGCTGGATGATCAAGCTCAAGCTCGACGGCAACGCCGACCGCTCCGGGCTGATGACGGCGGACGCCTACAAGCAGCAGATCGGCGAGTGAGACTCGCCGCCGGCCGCGAGCGGCCGGCGGCCCAGCGGCCGGTGCCCACTCCGGTACGCCCCTTGCCCCGCTCGCGCTCCCACCTTCACGGAGCGCAGCATGGCGAAGGAGAAGCGGGACGACGCGCACGGCGCGAACGACCCCGAGCACTACACCGAGAGCGCGGCCGACCGCGCGCACGGGACGCACGGTAAGGGCGACGTGCGCGAGCAGCGGCTCGACGAGGCGAACGTCCAGCCGCCGAACCCCCCCACCGCCGACGTCGGCCTCACGAGCGACGCCAACTGGGGCGACGCCGCCTCGGGCGGCTCGACGATCGACAAGCGCTCCCCGAAGCACCGCGACAAGCCCGACAGCCGACCTCGCCGTTAGGCGCCGCCGTGAGGCGCCGCCGTGAGGCCCCCGGAGGCGTCGCGGCGGCGCTCAGGCGCTCGCCGCCGCGTTCACTTCGGCGTACGCGTCCGTCGGCGGGCAGGAGCAGACGAGGTTGCGATCGCCGTAGGCGCTCTCGATGCGTGCCACGGCCGGCCAGAACTTCGCCGCGCGGACCCAGGGCGTCGGGAAGGCCGCCCGCTCGCGGGTGTAGGGGCGCTCCCACTCGCTCGACACGACGGCGTCCATCGTGTGCGGCGCGAGCTTGAGCGGGTTCTGCTGGCGGCTCATGATCCCGAGCTCGATCTCGCGCACCTCCTCGCGGATCAGCGTCATGGCCTCGACGAAGCGGTCCAGCTCCGCCTTGTCCTCGCTCTCCGTCGGCTCGATCATCAGCGTGCCGGCCACCGGGAAGGAGACCGTCGGCGCGTGGAAGCCGTAGTCCATGAGGCGCTTCGCGATGTCCTCCACCTCCACCCCCGCCGACGCCTTGAGCGGGCGCGTGTCGAGGATGCACTCGTGGGCGACCCGTCCGTTCTGCCCCTGGTAGAGCACGGGGTAGTGCTCCTCGAGGCGCTTGGCCACGTAGTTCGCGTTGAGGATCGCGACCTTCGTCGCCGTCGTGAGCCCCTCGCCCCCCATCAGCTTGATGTAGGTGTAGGAGATGGGGAGGATGCTCGCGCTCCCCCACGGCGCCGCGCTCACCGCGCCGCCGTGCGCCGTGCCCGGCACGTCCACTACCGCGTGGCCCGGCAGGAACTTCACGAGATGCCCCGCGACGCCGATCGGGCCCATCCCCGGGCCGCCGCCGCCGTGCGGGATGCAGAACGTCTTGTGCAGGTTCAGGTGGCAGACGTCGGCGCCGATGTCGCCCGGTCGGCAGAGGCCGACCTGGGCGTTCATGTTCGCGCCGTCCATGTAGACCTGCCCGCCGTGCGCGTGGACGACCTCGCACACCTCCTTGATCTCCGCCTCGAAGACGCCGTGCGTCGAGGGGTAGGTCACCATGAGCGCCGCGAGGTCGCCCGCGTGCTCGTCGGCCTTCGCCCTCAGGTCGGCGACGTCGATGTTGCCGCGCTCGTCGGTCTTCACGACCACGACCGTCATCCCCGCCATCACCGCGCTCGCCGGGTTGGTGCCGTGCGCGCTCTGCGGGATGAGGCAGACGTCGCGGTGTGCCTCGCCGCGCGCCTCGTGGTAGCGCTTGATGACGAGCAGCCCCGCGAACTCCCCCTGCGAGCCGGCGTTGGGCTGGAGCGAGACGGCGGCGAAGCCGGTGATCTCCGCCAGGTCGCGCTCGAGCTCGTCGAACATCTCGCGGTACCCCGCCGCCTGCTCGCGCGGCGCGAACGGGTGCAGCTTGTTGAAGCCCGGCCACGTGATCGGCATCATCTCCGCCGTCGCGTTGAGCTTCATCGTGCAGGAGCCGAGCGGGATCATCGAGTGCACGAGCGAGAGGTCGCGCGACTCGAGGCGGCGCATGTAGCGCAGCAGCTCGGTCTCCGAGTGGTGCGTGTTGAACACCGGGGCGCCGAGATAGCCGCTGGTCCTGGCGAAGCGCTCGTCGTAGCGCGGGTCGGCCTCTTCGGCGAGCGCCTCGACGTCCACGCCGGGCGCGGCGCCGCCGTTGAGCACCGCCAGCAGGTCGGCGACGTCGGCCGCCGTCGTCGTCTCGTCGAGCGCGATCGCGACGGACGCGTCGCCGAGCACGCGCAGGTTGATCTCGCGCGCCGCCGCCGCCTTCGCGACGTCGGCCGCCGTGCGCCCCTCGAGCTCGACCCGCACGGTGTCGAAGAACGTCTCGCTCGCCACCCGGTGGCCGAGCCGCTCGGCGCCGGCGGCGAGCACCGTGGCCAGCCGGTGGACGCGCCCGGCGATGCGGCGGATCCCCTCGGGTCCGTGATAGACGGCGTACATGCTCGCCGTCACGGCGAGGAGCACCTGGGCGGTGCAGACGTTCGACGTCGCCTTCTCGCGGCGGATGTGCTGCTCGCGCGTCTGGAGCGCCATGCGCAGCGCCGGCTTGCCGGCCGCGTCGCGCGAGACGCCGATGATGCGCCCCGGGATCTGCCGCTTGTACTCGTCCTTCGTGGCGAAGAACGCGGCGTGCGGGCCGCCGTAGCCGAGCGGCACGCCGAAGCGCTGCGTGTTGCCGACGCAGACGTCGGCGCCCCACTCGCCCGGCGGCGCGAGGAGCGCGAGCGAGAGGAGGTCGGCGGCGACCGTCACCAGCCCGCCCGCCGCGTGCACCCGCTCGCACACGTCGCGGTAGTCGAGCACCGCGCCGTCGGTCGTCGGGTACTGCAGCAGCGCGCCGAAGATCTCCGGCCCGAAGCGGAACGTCGCGTGGTCGCCGACGACCACCCTGTAGCCGCGCGCCTCGGCGCGCGTGCGCACGACGTCGATCGTCTGCGGATGGCAGCGCTCGGAGACGAAGTAGACGTCCTTCCCCGCCCCTCCCTTCGTCGCGTGGCTCATGAACATCGCCTCGGCCGCCGCCGTCCCCTCGTCGAGGAGCGACGCGTTGGCGATCTCGAGCCCGGTGAGGTCGATGACGACCGTCTGGTAGTTGAGCAGCGCCTCGAGGCGCCCCTGTGCGATCTCGGCCTGGTAGGGCGTGTACGCCGTGTACCAGGCTGGGTTCTCGAGGATGTTCCGCTGGATCACCGGCGGGGTGATGCAGTCCGAGTAGCCCATCCCGATGTACGACCGGAAGACGCGGTTCTTCGCGGCCAGCGCGCGCAGCCGGCCGAGGACCTCGTGCTCGCTCATCCCGCGGCCGATGGCCAGCGGGCGGCGCAGCCGGATCCGCTCGGGGACGGTCGCGTCGATGAGATCGTCGAGCGTCTCGTAGCCGAGCGTCGCGAGCATCGCCTGCGTCTCGGCGTCGCTCGGCCCGATATGGCGCGGGACGAAGCTGTCGGTGTCGGAGAGGGAGAGCGGCTTGCTCGTGGTCGTCATGAGGTACCTCGGGCGCGGGCGAGACCCGCGTCGGATCGGCGATCGGGATGGGAACGACTCGGCTCCCGGCGCCGGCGGGGGAGAACGACGGCCGACGCCCGGAGAAGGAGAAATCTAACCGAGCTCGCCCGGACGCGCCGGGCGCGGGGCGCGGGCCGGTCTCCGCCGGCGGCGAGGGCGCGGGGGGGGCCCCCCGCCGGGAAGGTAGCACGACCGGCGCGCCCGCCCGCAGCGGAACGCCGCGCCCCGCATCGTGCCGCCGCGTCACCCTCCTCCGCCCCACCTCCTTGCGCATTCCCGCGCCACCGGGCGTTAGTTCGAGGTTCCCCTCGCCCCCTCTCGTCGACCATGCGCTGGCGTCTCCTCCACACGCCCGCCCTGCCGGCGGTCGAGAACATGGCGCTCGACGCCGCCCTGCTCGACCGCGCCCACCACGCGGAGGAGCTCGTGCTGCGCGTGTACTCATGGCGAGCGCCGACGCTCTCCCTCGGCCGCAACCAGCGTGCGTCCGGCGTCTACGACCCGGCGCGCGCCGCCGGTGCCGGCGTCGAGATCGTCCGGCGCCCGACCGGGGGGCGCGCCGTCCTCCACCACCGAGAGGCCACGTACAGCGTCACCGGCCCCGCCCCCGCCGGCGAGCCGCTGCGCGAATCCTACGGCCGGATCAATCGTCTCCTACTCGACGGACTCCGCCGGCTGGGCGTCCGCGCCGAGCTGGCGCGGTCGGCCGGCCGCGCGCCGCTCCCCACCGGCGCTCCCTGCTTCGAGACCCCCACCGAAGGCGAGCTCGTCGTCGGCGGGCGCAAGCTCGTCGGCAGCGCGCAGTACCGCGAGCAGGACGCCTTTCTCCAGCATGGTTCCATCTTGATCGACGACGATCAGCCGCTCCTGGCGGCGCTGGCCACGCAGCCGCTGCCGCCGGCCCCGCCCGCGGCGACGCTTCGCGACGCACTCGGCCGGGCGCCCGATCCCGCCGAGGTGGCCGCGGCCCTCTTCGCCGCGGTGCGCGAGGGAGAGGACGCCTCCGCCTCACCGCTCCTCCTCGACGCCGCCCTCGCGACCGCCGCGCGCCTCGCCGCCGCGCGCTACGCGAGCGACCAGTGGACCTGGCGCCGCTGACGGCCGCGCCGGTGCTCACGCCCGCGTCCTCCAATGCCACCGACGAGCCGCCGATGACCGGCCACACCGACCTCCCCCCGCGCCCCACCGCCGCCCGCGCCCGCCGCGCGGCCGGCCTCCTCGCCTCGAGCGCCCTCGCCCTGCTCGCCGCGGGCTGCGGCGGCGGGAGGCCGGACGCTGCCGCCGGTGGCGCCGCCGAGCACGGGGGAACGGTCGTCATCGCCACCGCGGCCGACCCCGACATCCTCCTGCCCCCGCTCGTCACCTCGCTCCAGGGGAAGCAGGTCACCGACTTCCTCTTCGACCACCTCGCCGAGATGGGGCCGGCGCTCAACACGGTGGGCGACGCCGGCTTCGCGCCGCGTCTCGCCGACCGGTGGGAGTGGGCGCCCGACTCGCTCTCGATCGCCTTCCACATCGACCCGCGCGCCCGCTGGCACGACGGCGTCCCCGTCCGCGCGTCGGACGTGCGCTTCACGCACCGGGTCTACACCGATCCGGCGGTCGGCTCGCCCTTCACCCCCGTGCTGGCGAACATCGACTCGGTGTCGGTGCGCGACTCGCTCACGGCGGTCGTCTGGTATCGGCGCCGCTCGCCGGAGCAGTTCTTCGACGCCGCCTACCAGATGCAGATCGTGCCGGAGCACCTGCTCAAGGACGTGAAGCCCGCCGAGCTCAAGACGTCGGAGCTCGCGCGCCATCCGGTGGGGACCGGCCCGTTCCGCTTCGTGCGCTGGACGCCCGGCGCGTCGCTGGAGGTGGTCGCCGACACGACGTACTACCGCGGCCGCCCCAAGCTCGACCGCGTCATCTGGTCGGTCTCTCCCGATTTCAGCGCCGCGACGACGAAGCTCTTCGCCGGCGAGGCCGATCTGTTCGAGCCGCTCCGCCCGGAGAACCTCGCCGAGGTGGCGAAGCACCCGGAGCTCAAGGTGGTGACGTTCCCGTCGCTCGACTACGGCTTCATGCAGTTCAACCTCCGCGAGCCGAAGACGAGGCGCCCCCATCCGCTCTTCGGCGACCGCGCGCTGCGGCGGGCGCTGACGATGGCGCTCGACCGGCGGAGCATGGTGCGGAACGTCTTCGACTCGCTCGGCGCCGTGGGCATCGGCCCCGTCGTGCGCGCGCAGGCGACGGCCGACACGACGATCGCGCAGATCCCCTACGACCTCGCCGCGGCGAAGCGCACGCTCGACTCGCTCGGCTGGCGCGACGCCGACGGCGACGGCTACCGGGAGCGCGACGGCCGCCCCCTCGCGTTCACGCTCCTCACCCCCGTCTCGAGCAAGAACCGCGTGCGCCTCGCGGTCCTGGTGCAGGAGCAGCTCAAACAGGCGGGCGTCAGGGTGCGCGTCGACCAGATGGACTTCTCCGCCTTCCTCGCCCGCGAGATCGCGCGCGACTTCGACGCGGTGATGGGCGGCTGGCACATCGACCCGAGCCCGTCCGGCGTCCGGCAGATGTGGGGGACGGCGGGCTCGCGCGGCAAGGACGGCTCGAACTACGGCAGCTACGAGAGCCCCGTGTTCGACGCGTACGTGGACAGCGCGCTGGCGTCGCTGGACCCGGCGAAGTCCAAGGCGTACTTCCGCCGCGCGTACGAGACGATCGTCGCCGACGCGCCCGCGGTCTGGCTCTACGAGCCGAAGCCGGCCGCCGCCGTCCACAAGCGCCTCGAGCTGCCGGGCCGCCGCGCCGACGCGTGGTGGGCGGGACTCGCCGAGTGGTCGGTGCCGGCCGCCGCGCGCATCCCGCGCGACCGGCTCGGCCTCGCCGCGCGCGCGCCGTAGCCGGGCGCCGCCCGCACTCGGGCCCGACGAGACACCCGCGGTGACGCACACGCCCGCGCCGGGTGGCGCGCCCCGCGCCGCGCGCTCCGCGCCGCCTCCCGCGGCACGCCGCGCCCACCCGCTCTGGCGGGCCCTCGGCCGGCGCGCGGCGCAGGGCGCCCTCGTGGTCGCCGCCGTCGCGACGCTCACCTTCGTCCTCGCCCACCTCGCCCCGGGCGACCCGATCGGCGCGGCGGCGGCCAACCCGCTCGTCACCGAGAGCGTGCGCGACCGCTGGCGGGAGGCGTGGGGGCTCGACCGTCCGCTCCCCGAGCAGTACCTCCGCTATCTCGTGAGTGTCGCCCGCGGCGACCTTGGCTGGTCCTTCTCGATGCAGGAGCCGGTGCGCGACGTGCTCGCGCGCGCGCTGCCGAACACCCTCCTCCTCATGGGGACGGCGTTCGTCCTCGCCTTCGCGGTCGGCGTCGCGGCGGGGGCGCTGCAGGCGGCGCGGCGCGGCTCGACGCCCGACCGCGCGCTGGGCGCCCTCTCGCTCGTGCTCTACTCGGTGCCGGACTTCTGGCTCGCGCTGATGGTCATGCTCTCGCTCGCCTACTGGGTACCGCTCTTCCCGGTGGGCGGGGTGGTGGACCCGGTGATGCACGAGCTCCTCCCCCCGCTCGGCCGCCTCGCCGACCGCCTCCGCCACCTCGCCCTCCCCGCGCTGACGCTCACCCTGCTCTACTCCGCCGGCGTGGCGCGCTTCCAGCGCGCCGCGCTGCTCGACGCGCTGCGCGCCGACTACGTGCGCACCGCGCGCGCGAAGGGCGCGCCGGAGCGCGCCGTCGTCGGCCGCCACGCGCTGCGGAACGCGCTCCTCCCCGTGATCACCCTCGTCGGCCTGGCCTTCCCCACCCTGCTCGGCGGCGCGGTGTTCGTCGAGCAGGTGTTCTCCTGGCCGGGCATGGGGTGGGTGGCCGTGAAGGCGGTCGCGATGCGCGACTACCCGCTCGTGCTGGCCAGCGTGCTGGTGGGGAGCGTCATGGTCGTCGCCGGCTCGGCGATCGCCGACGCCTGCTACGCGGCGGCCGACCCGCGACTCCGCGCCGAGTAGCCGGCGGCCGTCGTGCGATCCCCCACCTCCCCGTCCGATCTCGAGCCGCCGCGCGCCGCGGCGTCGCCCGCCGCGGCGACGCCCCCCACTTCGGTGCCGGGCTCACGCGCCCCGTCGGCGGGCCGGGGGTCGGCCGGCGGGGGGCGCCTGCCGCCGCTGCTGCGCGGCATCCTCGCGCGCCCCGCGGGGCGCGTCGCCCTCGTCGGGGTCGTGCTGCTCGCCGCGTGCGCGCTCCTCGCCCCCTGGCTCGCGCCGTACGACCCCGCCGCGCAGCTCGACATCGTCGCCCTCAAGGACCAGCCCCCGTCGGCCGCGCACCCCTTCGGCACCGATCCGTACAGCCGCGACGTGCTGAGCCGGGTGCTCCACGGCGCGCGCGTCTCGCTCGCCGTCGCCGTGCTCGCGACCGCGGTGTCGGTGACCGTCGGCACGGCGTACGGCGCGGTGGCCGGCTGGCGCGGCGGGCGCACCGACGCCGTCTTGATGCGACTCGTGGACGCGGCGCTCGCCGTGCCGCGCGTGCTCCTCCTCCTCGCCATCGTCGCGCTCTGGGGGGGGCTCCCCCTCTGGGCCTTCGTCCTCCTGCTCGGCCTGACGCAGTGGTTCGCGGTGAGCCGCCTGGTGCGCGCCGAGGTGCTCGCGCGGCGCGGCGCCGAGTACGTGACCGCGGCGCGCGCGCTGGGCGCCGGCGAGTGGCGGATCCTCGCGCGCCACGTGCTGCCGAACGTCCTCTCCCCCGTGCTCGTCGCCGCCACGCTCGGCGTCGCGAACGTCGTCGTCCTCGAGGCCGGCCTGTCCTACCTCGGCTTCGGCGTGCGTCCTCCGACGCCGAGCTGGGGGAACGTGATCCAGGACGGCGCCGACCAGGTCGCGGCGCTCTGGTGGGTGTCACTCTTTCCCGGGCTCGCGGTCGTGCTCACCGTCGCCTGCTTCAACGCCCTCGGCGACGTCTTGCGCGACGTCGTGGACGCGCGCCACGTTGACCCGCGCTGACTCCCGCCAGACGTCGACCGGTACTCCCCCGCCGCGCCGGCCATTAATCTCCACGCCGTGACCCAGCCGCAGCCCCTCCTCTCGATCCGCGACCTCCGCACCTTCTTCTGCACCCCGGCCGGCGTGGCCCGCTCGGTGGACGGCGTCTCGCTCGACGTCTTCCCGGGCGAGACCGTGGGCGTGGTGGGGGAATCCGGGTGTGGGAAGTCGGTGACCGCGCTCTCCGTGCTCCGCCTCGTGCAGCCGCCGGGCCGCATCGAGCCGGGCAGCCGCATCGAGCTCGAGGGGCGCGACGTCATGAAGATGGGCGACGCCGAGCTGCGCTCGGTGCGTGGCAACAGGATCGCGATGATCTTCCAGGAGCCGATGACCGCGCTCAACCCGGTCTTCTCCGTCGGCGACCAGATCGCCGAGGTGGTGCGGGTGCACGGCAAGGCGTCGCGCAGGGAGGCGTGGGCGCGGGCGGTCGAGATGCTCGCGCTGATGGGGATCCCCTCCCCGGCGGAGCGTGCGACGCAGTACCCGCACCAGCTCTCGGGCGGCATGCGCCAGCGGGTGATGATCGCGATGGCGCTCGTGATGGACCCCGCTCTCGTCATCGCCGACGAGCCGACGACCGCGCTCGACGTCACGATCCAGGCGCAGATCCTCGAGCTGCTCGCCGACCTGCAGCGCAAGCTCGGGACGTCGATCATGATGATCACGCACGACCTCGGGGTGATCGCCGAGACCGCGCAGCGGGTGGTCGTGATGTACGGGGGCGAGGTGGTGGAGGAGTCGCCGGTGCGCGAGCTGTTCGCCGCGGCGCACCACCCGTACACGGAGGGGCTGCTCAAGGCGATGCCGCGCGTCGGCCAGGAGCGCGAGCGGCTCGCCGTCATTCCCGGCACCGTCCCACCCCCCACCGCGTGGCCCTCCGGCTGCCGCTTCCGCGACCGCTGCCCATACGCGTGGGAGCGCTGCGCCACCGAGCACCCTCCGCTCTATCAGATCGGCGCCGGCCACGTCTCGCGCTGCCACCTCGCGGACGAGCCGGAGCGGCGGGCCGATCGACACGAGCCGCTCGCGGCCGTGCAGGGGGTGGCCCGATGAGGGGCGACGGCGGGGCGCGCGACGCGTCCGGGCGCGCGGGGGCGCGCGCGGGGGGGCCCCCCCCCACGTCGGAGTCTATGGCGCAGCTCGGCCCGACGCCGCACCGAACGAGCGCCGCCGCGTCCGCGAACCCGCACGCCGCGCCCCTGCTCTCCGTCCGCGACCTCACCAAGCACTTCCCGATCAAGCACGGCCTCTTCGGCCGCCGCACGGGGAGCGTGAAGGCGGTCGACGGCGTCTCGCTCGACGTCGCGGCCGGCGAGACGCTCGGCGTCGTTGGCGAGTCGGGGTGCGGGAAGACGACGACCGGGCGCTGCATCCTGCGCCTCGTCGAGCCCACGTCCGGGGAGATCGCGTTCGACGGCACCGACGTCCGCGCCCTCGACGCGACGGCCATGCGCCGGCTGCGGCGGCAGATGCAGATCGTCTTCCAGGACCCCTTCTCCTCGCTCAACCCGCGCATGACGGTGGGGGCGATCGTCCGCGAGGGGCTGACGATCCACCGCATCGCCGAGGGCGGCGCCGCCGACGCGCGCGTCCGGCAGCTCCTCGAGGAGGTGGGGCTCCGCCCCGAGTACGCGTCGCGCTACCCGCACGAGTTCTCCGGCGGGCAGCGCCAGCGCGTCGGGATCGCGCGCGCCCTCAGCGTCGAGCCGCGCTTCATCGTCTGCGACGAGCCGGTCTCCGCCCTCGACGTGAGCGTCCAGGCGCAGGTCATCAACCTGCTCCAGGACCTCCAGCGCGACCGCGGCCTCACCTACCTCTTCATCGCCCACGACCTCTCCGTGGTCGAGCACATCGCCGACCGCGTGGCGGTGATGTACCTGGGCAGGGTCGTCGAGCTCGCCGCGGCCGAGGCGCTCTACCGCGAGCCGCTGATGCCGTACACGCAGGCGCTCCTCTCGGCGGCCCCCGTCCCCGACCCGACGACGAAGCGGAAGCGGATCGTCCTCACCGGCGACGTCCCCTCGCCCGCCAACCCGCCCACGGGGTGCGTCTTCCACCCGCGCTGCCACCACCCGCAGAAGGACGAGGCCTGCGCGCGCATCGTCCCCCCGCTCGAGGAGAAGGCGCCCGGCCACTGGGCGGCGTGCATCAAACAGCTCCCGACCGGTGTAACGTGGGAGGAGCAGCAGGCCCGGGGCGCCACCAGGCGGCCGGAACGGTACCTGCCGGTGGTCGACTCCGTGAAGCGTTGAGGAATCCGCCGGGGCGGGAGCCAACCGCCGTGTCCCGTGGCCGGCCGTCGGTTGCGGGTTGGCGGCTCGCGGTGTCCCGTCGAGACCGCTCAGTCCCGACGAACGACCGAAGTCCGCCAACGGGCACCGAACGCTGGTACACGCCGCATTCCCCTTCCCGCCCGCATCCATCCACCCCAACCGAGGGTCCCCACCCTTGTCGCTGACCAACACCGCGATCGCCGAAATTGAGGAGACGATCGGCGTCGCGACCGACCGCCCCGCCGTGTTCGACGACCGGGCGCTGTTCGGCCACCCGCGCGGCCTCGGCCTGCTCTTCATCACCGAGATGTGGGAGCGCTTCTCGTACTACGGGATGCGCGCCATCCTCGTGCTCTACCTGGTGAACGCGCTCCGGTGGGACACCGCCCGCGCCGCCAACCTGTACGGCACGTACACGATGCTGGTCTTCCTGACGCCGGTCATCGGCGGCTACCTGGCGGACCGCGTCATCGGCACCCGGCGCTCCCTCGTGCTCGGCGGGCTGATCATCTCGCTCGGCCACTTCGTGCTCGCCGTGCCGGGGATGTCCGCCTTCTATCTCGGGCTCACCCTGATCGTCATCGGGACCGGTTTCTTCAAGTCGAACGTCTCGACGATGGTCGGGCAGATCTACCGCGAGGGGGACCCGCGCCGCGACTCGGGGTTCACGATCTTCTACATGGGGATCAACACGGGCGCCTTCCTCGGCCCCCTCGTCTGCGGCGTGCTCGCGCAGAACCCGCGCTTCGGGTGGCACTGGGGCTTCGCCGCGGCGGGCGTCGGGATGCTGATCGGCCTCGCCGGCTACCTCTGGGGACGCGACAAGTACCTGCCCGGCATCGGCGTCGGCGCGGGGCCTCGGGACGTGACACCGGCGCGCGCCGGGACCGCGGCGCCGCCCGCCGGCGGCGAGAGCGGCACGAAGGCGCTGCTCCAGGGCGCGGCCGGCGCCGTGCCGGGCGCGGTCGTGGGCTGGCTGCTCGGTGCCGGCAGCCCCCTCGGCCTCCTCATGGGGCTCGTCATCGGCGCCGCGCTCGGCGTCACGGTCCTCGGCACGCAGGGCGAGGAGCGGAAGCGCGTGATCGCGCTCTTCATCGTCGTCTTCTTCGTGATCTTCTTCTGGGCGGCGTACGAGCAGGCCGGCAGCTCGATGAACCTGTTCGCCGACAAGAACACGAACCTCGACGTCGGCGGCTTCAGCGTCCCGTCGAGCTGGTTCCAGTCGGTGAACCCGGCGGTCATCCTCCTCTTCGCCCCCACCTTCGCCTGGCTCTGGGGGGGCCTCGGCCGCCGCGGCCGCGAGCCGTCGACGGCGCTCAAGATGGCGATCGGGCTCTTCCTGCTCGGCACCGGCTTCGTCTTCATGATGATCGGCGGCCGCCGCGCCGACGCCGGCGTCCTCGTGAGCCCGTTCTGGCTCGTCGCCGCGTACACGTTCCACACCTGGGGCGAGCTCCTGATCTCCCCCGTCGGGCTCTCGTACGTCACGAAGGTGGCGCCCTGGCGCTTCGCGTCGCTCCTGATGGGCGTCTGGTTCCTGTCCAACGCCGCCGCGAACAAGATCGCCGGCGCCCTCGCCGCCTTCACGCCCACCCCTGGCGAGGCGAAGATCGTCCCGGCCGGCGGTCTGGCGGGCTACATCCAGTCGGTGAGCCAGACGAACTTCGGCTTCTACTCGATCTTCGTCGTCTCCTCGCTCGCCGCGGCGGTGGTGATGCTGCTGTTCGTGCCGCTGCTCAAGCGCATGACACGGAGCGTGAAGGCGTGAGCGTGCAGGGAAAGTCCTCGTGTAGCAGGTCGCGAGCAGGAACGGCCCCGGGACGTCCCGGGGCCGTTCCTGCTCTTTACCCGCTACGCGCCGCCCTCAGGGCCAGGTGAAGACGCTCGACGGCACCGTCCGCTCCCGGCTCCGCGTGAGGTCGTGCGGCTCACGGAGGAAGTCGTGCGTGAAGTCGCGGCTCGAGACGCGCACCGCCCACCCCTTCGCGTAGCGGTCGGCGGAGAGCGGGAAGCCGACGTCCACGCGGTAGACGCGCTTCGAGCGCAGGCCGAAGGTGCCGAGGAAGCCGAGGCCGGCCGCGAACTTGGGGCCGGCCGTCTGGCCGTAGGGCGCGTCGCCCGCCCAGATCCGGCCGCCCTCGACGAAGCCGGCGACGCCGAGGTCCGCCGCCTGGCGGAAGCGGCCCACGTACCAGCGGTCCTCGATCGTGCCGAGCAGGCGCTGCGCGCCGGCGTATCGCGACCCGCGGTAGCCGCGCACGCCTCCCTCGTAGTCGCCGAGGGTGAGCTGGAAGGGGACGCGCTGCCGCCAGCCGCCGGTGAACTGGCTGCTCGTCGTCAACGTGTGGCGTGGCGTGAGGCGGAAGTACCACGCCAACCGCCCGCTGGTCAGGATCCCGTCCCAGCGGGTGGACGCGAGGTCCTGCCGCCCCTCGCCGGTTGCCTCGAGCCCGACGTACGAGCGCGGCGAGCCCCCCCCCGCGAACAGGTCGCCGCCGACGAAGATGTCGTCCTGGTCGGTGCCCAGCGCCGGGATGCTGCGCCCGAGGATGGTGCCGAGCTGGAAGCCGCGGCGGACGTCCTGCGGCGCGGTGAGGGCGTCGAAGCCGCGCACCGTCATGAAGCGGATGTCGCGAATCCCCCAGAGCGCGTTGAGGCGAGCGGCGCGGAAGCTGGCGTAGCGCCCCGCGAGCTCCGCCGCGGTGTCGGGGACGATCCCGGAATCGGTGACGACGAAGGGCGCCTGGTCGCTCGACTCGCGCTCGCGCGACAACGAGAGGCCGAACAGGCTCAGGCGGCCCGGGCGCCCGATCCGCACGAGCGCGCCGACGTCCCAGTACTCGCGGTGGACGCTGATCGACGGGTCGCCGGGCGCGACGCTGTCGGGGCGGACGAAGCGGACGTAGTCGCGCCCGTCGCCGTAGAAGCCGCGCCACGCGATGCGCTGGAGGTCGGTGAGGTACGGGTGCGCGATCGACGAGAGCACCTCGCCGCCGAGCGGCTGGCGCCGCGCGTCCAGGTTGAGGACGTACGGCCTGCCGGCGAACTGGAAGTCGGTCACTCGCGCCGACCACCCGTCGCGGTAGAAGAATCCCTCGCGCCACCCCGCCTCGGCGGCGATGGCGGTGCCGAAGACGTTGGTGTTGCCGACCTTGAGGAGCGACGGCTGCCCGCGCGAGAAGGCCGCGCCGACGATGACGGGCACCTCGTCCACCGTCTCCACCGCGACGCGCGTCCCCCCCGCGCTGTCGGGCATCGTCCGCACGCGCGCGTCCGCCAGGTAGGGCTGGGCGCGCAGGATGCGCTCCGACTCGGCGCGGCGGAGCTCCGAGCAGGGCGCGCCGACGTCGAGCGCGAGGAAGCGGCGCACGATGTCCTCGCGCGTCGTGCGGTGGTGCAGCCCGAGCTTGCGCGCGAGCTTCCGCCAGCGCGCGCTGGCGCCCCCGAAATTCGGGCGGCGCGCGTCGATCGCGATCGAGCTCACCGTCTGCCCGTTGCAGAAGCGGTTGCGCGCCACGAGCGTCGTGCTGTCCTGCGGCGCCAGCCGCGCCGAGTCGGCGGGGGGGCGCGTCGGCTCCTGCGCGACGACCGGTCCCGCGGCGGCGACGAGGACCAGGGCGCCGGCGAGCCGGCCGCGGACGCCCACCCGTGTGTCTGGCCGGGCCAACGGCTACTTCCCCATCCGCCGCTTGAGGGCGGCGAGCCGCTCCTCGGCCGCCGCGTCGCGCTCGGCGCGTCGGCGCGCGCGCGCGAGGGCGTCGAGCTCCTCACGGACCCCCGAGTCGTCCACGCCGTCCACGGTCCCGGCGGCGGGGGCGCCGGTGCCCCTGGTGCCGCCCGCCGCGGCGACGCCTGCTGCCGGCGCCGCCGGTCCGCCGCGGCCGAGGGCGGCGCGCAGCTCCCCCGCCATCTCCTCGACCTCGCGCTCGGCGATCGCGACCTCTCCCTCCTGCGCGCCGAGCTTCCGCTCCAGCACGTCCACGCGCTCGGCGTGGTGCCGCTCGAAGCGCTCGGCCACGGCCACGGTCTCGGCGTCGCCGATCCCCTCGGCGAGCCGCTTGCGGCGGCGGACCGTCTCGAGCTCCCGCCGCTCCTCGGCGAGCCGCACGCGGGTCTGCGAGACGCCGCTCCGCAGGTCCTCGATCCCGAGGCGCGCCTGGACGAGCGTCTCCTTCATCCGTGACAGCGCCGCGCTCCGCGCTTCGGGCGTGGTGGCGCCGTTGACGAGGTTCTCCAGTGATTGGCGGAGCTTGTCGAACATGAGCTGGCGGGGGCGCGGGATGCGGGGTTCGGGGTGCGCAAGCGCCGTGCGGAGACGCGCGCTGCGCGGGGTGCGGCCCGCGTGTAGGATACAGACGCGGCCGATGTCGCGGCAACGTCCGCGCGCCGCGCATCGGCGCGTACCCACGCGCCCGCAGCCAGTGCCCTGCGCCCCCCGCCCCGCGCCCCATGACCGTCCGCCCCGTCGTCGCCGTCACGGCGACCAGCGAGATCATACACGGCGCGCTCCGCGTGCGCCTCAACGCCGCGTACCCCCGCGCCCTCGAGGGCGCCGGCCTGGTGCCGCTCGTCGTGCCGCCGCTCGCCGAGCCGGCGCAGGCGGCGCGCGTCCTCGCCGCGGTGGACGGGCTCGTGCTGAGCGGCGGGGAGGACGTGGACCCGACGCGCTACGGCGCTCCGCGCCACCCCGCGTGCGGCGAGCCGCACGCCGGCCGCGACGCCACCGAGCTCGCCCTCGTCGAGGCGGCGCGGGCGCGGCGCGTCCCGACGCTCGCCATCTGCCGTGGCGTGCAGCTCCTCAACGTCGCGCTCGGCGGCACGCTGGTGCAGGACCTCCCCACCGAACGGCCGAGCAGGATACGCCACGAGGCGGGGGGCGAGCGTGGCGCGCGCACGCACGACGTCGCCGTGAACGACGGCTCCCTGCTCGCTGCGGCCGTCGGCGCGACGTGCCTGACGGTGAACTCCTTCCACCACCAGGCGCTCGACCGGATCGCTCCCCCCCTCCGCGTCACCGCCCGCGCGAGCGACGGCGTCATCGAGGGGGTGGAAAGCGACGACCCCGAGCGCTGGTGGACGCTCGGGGTACAGTGGCACCCGGAGGAGCTGGTGGACGACGGGCGCGAGTGGGACAGGGGGCTGTTCCGGGCCTTCGCGGAGCGACTCGCGGGCCGGAAGTAGCGACGGGCAGGCGCGGCCGCGAAGCGGGGAGACGCCCCTCAGCTCGCCAGCTTCCAGCGCGCCTCGTCCCGCACCTGCCGCAGCAGCCGGTCCGGCGAGTGGTGGTTCGGGAAGAGGAGGGAGTCGCTCACGCTGTTGAGGGCCACGCGGAGCAGCGCGAAGCGCTCGGCGGCGGCGGCGTAGAGGGGCGCGAGGCCGTTCTCGGAGGCGAGGCGGTGCCCCGCGGCGAGCTGGAAGCCGCGGCGCCCCATCTCCTCGTAGTAGTCGAGGTCCGGCCCGCCGCGCCGCCAGCGGCGGCTCTCGATGTAGTCGGGGAAGAGCCCGCTCAGCCAGAGGGCGTAGTTGCCCAGGTGCGCGCGGACGAGGAAGCCGCGCCGGCCGTCGGCGCTCTCGACGTCGCGCAGGAGGTCGGCGAGCGTGGTGTAGACCTCGTCGTCCGCCTCGCCGACGCGCGTCGCCGCGTCGCGCAGCCCGAAGTGCATCAGCACCGACGCCGCGTAGTCGGCGAGCACGCGGTCGTGCTCGCCGACCCGCCGCAGCGCGTGCCTGACGACGACGTAGGCGAAGAGGGGAAGCGACACCCGCGCCCCGTACGGGGACTCGAACACCGCGGCGAGCAGCCGCGGGTCGTCGAGGAGCGCGTCGATCCCCCCCTCGCGCAGCACGCCCTCGGCGCGCTCGTACTCCTCGCCGCTCCCACCCCGCGCGACGAGGCGCAACGCGAGCTGCGCATCGTCCCGTCCCAACATCTGTCGCACGTTCGCCAGAATCATCCGCGTTCCTCCGCAGACCGGTTCATCCTCTATACACCTATCGTACCAGCCTCGTGCCAGCGCTCGGCAGCGTGCACAGGAACGACGAGCGAGCCCGGCGCGGGGAACGGGGCGCGGATGGCAGTCGCGGCGGGGGAGTGCCAGCGCGGAGAGGTGAAAGGGCGGGTGGGCAGTGGGCAGTGCTCAGTGGGCAGTGCTCAGTGGGCAGTGGGCGGTCACCGCGAATCGCTCGCTCTGGAGTGCACACCGCGAGCCGGCCGTCGCGCGACGTGGGGCCGGAAACGTTGGCTCCCAACTACTTCGGCCGCGTCTCCCGCTCACCCACCGCCCGCCCCACGTGGAGCAACAGCGTCCCGACACGCGCCAGCTTGTCGTAGTCGATCTTCGACGCCTCGTCGGTCACGCGGTGATAGTCCGCGTGCAGCCCCGAGGTGAAGAAGACGACGGGGACGCCGCGGCGCGCGTAGTTGTAGTGATCGCTGCGGTAGTAGATCTGCTCGGGGTGGGTGGGGGAGTCCCACTCGCGGTTGACCGCGAACGGTCGTGGCAACGCGGCGTTCACCGAGTCCACGATCTCGCCGAGCACGCGGCTCTGCCCGCGCGGTGCGGCGCGCGGGCCGACGACGTAGAGCGAGTCGGGGGCGTTGCGCCCGATCATGTCGGCGTTGAGCTGGGCGACGATCGAGTCGATCGGGACCGTGGGGTGCGCGGCGAAGTGCTCGGAGCCGAGCAGCCCCTGCTCCTCCCCGACGTGCCAGACGAAGAGCAGCGAGCGGCGCGGGCGCTCACCCCCCGCGAAGGCGCGAGCGATGGCGAGCAGCGCGACGCTCCCGGAGCCGTCGTCGTCGGCGCCGTTGGCGATCGTGTCGGCCGCGGTGGCGCCCGCGTCCTCCCCCTCGGCGGGGCGCTGGATGCCGATGTGATCGTAGTGCGCGCCGTAGGCGACGTACGTCGCGCGCAGCGCCGGGTCGCGGCCGCGCACGATGCCGACGACGTTGTACGCGGTGAACGTCGCGTCGATCTCCCCGGCGAAGCGACGCCCGGCGAGCGCGCGCGGGCGGCGGTCGGCGGGCCAGCCGGGCGGGAGGAGCGGGGCGGCGCGCGCCGCGTCGCCGAGCAGGAGCATCGGCAGGGTGCGGAGCGAGTCGGGTGGTGCCAGATACGGCTCGCCCGAGCGCGCGAGGCGCGCGTACTGCCGCTCGAGCTGCGGCAGCAGCCTCGCCGACTCGCCGGCGAGGAGCACGACGACAGCCGCCGGCCGGCGCGGCAGCAGCGCCTCGATCGCCCGCCCGACCTCGCCGGGCGGGGCCGGCGCGCCGACGCCGTGCACGACCACCGCGACCTTGCCGCCGACGTCCATCCGGTCGAGCTCCGCCTGCGTCACTCCGCCCCCGGGCACGCCCGCGCCCAGGAAGACGACGTCGCCCTCGGCGCGCGTCGCGGGGAGCGCGTCGGACCCCGTGGGGCGCGGCAGCGGCAGCAGCGCCTCCCCCGCCGTCAACGGCTCGACGCCCGCCGCGGTGCGCACCTCGAAGCGCGTCCCCGGGCCGTAGGCCGGGCGCGCGAGCGGCACGCGCTGGTAGTAGCCGCTGTCCCCCGCCGGCTCGACGCCGGACGCGGCCAGACGCTCGGCGAGAAAGCGCGCGGCGCGCATCGCGTCGGGCGTTCCCGTGCGTCGCCCGGCGAAGGAGTCGGAAGCGAACACCTCGAGGTCGCGCCGGAGCGTCTCGGCGTTCAGCGCCGCGTGAGCCGCGGGCGCGGCGGTTCCGGGGCGGCGCGACGCGCACCCGCCGCCGCCCAGCGCCACGGCGCCCACCGCGCCGGCGAGGAGCAGCGCGCGTGTCCGAGGAACGGGTCGGCGCTCCGCGTTGCGCATCGGGGTCTCCGGGTGGGGAATGGGAATGGACGACAGTCGGCGGTTGGCGGCCGCTCGCTCACCGCAGGCGGTCGCCGCGAGACGCCGCGAACCGGCGACCAGCGACTTCCAACCGCCGACCGGCCTCCGCCCTGGCCGACGGCGGCAAGGGCGGTGCCGGGTCCCTCCGCCCTCAGCCGGACAGCACCCGCCGGTACACGGCGAGCGTGCGCTCGGCGGTGCGCTCGACGGAGAACTCCGCCGCCCGCCGCCGCGCACCGGCCGCGAGCCGCGCCGCGAGCGCGCGGTCGGTGAGGAGGCGCGCGATCCCCTCGCCCAGCCGCTCCGCGTCGTGTACGGGGGCGAGGAGCCCCGAGACGTCGTCCTGCACGATCTCCGGGATCCCTCCCGCCGCCGTCGCCACCGTCGGCTTCCCCATCGACATCGCGTCGAGGAGCACCGTGCCGAGCCCCTCTTCCTGTGAAGAGAGGGTGGCGACGTCGGCGGCGGCGAGCAGCGAGTCGGCGTCCTTGCGATAGCCCGTGAGACGGAGGACGTCGCCCACCCCCGCCTCGGCCACCGCCGCTTCCACCTGCGGGCGGAGCGGTCCCTCGCCCACCAGTAGTGCGTGGAGCCCCGGCACTCGCCGCCGCGCGGCGGCCACCGCGCGCACGAAGGTCACCGGGTCCTTGTGCCCGACGAGCTGCGCCACCTGCACGACGAGCGGCGCGCCGGCGGGGACGCCCAGCTCCTCCAGCGTCGCCCGCGAGGCCGGCACGAAGGTGCGCGTCAGGTCCACCCCGCTCGGGACGATCTCGATCCGGTCGCGCGCGATCCCGCTCTCGGCGAGCGCCTCGGCGACGGCGCGCGAGATCGCGATGATCGCGTCCGCCCGGCGGTACTTCCAGCGCGTCCCCCAGTTGTCGCGGAGGCGGAAGTCCACGCGCCGCGTGACCACGACGCGCGCGCGGGTGCCGGCAGTGGCCAGCGCGGCGAGGCCGACCGCGTGCCCGGTGTGGGCGTGCACGATCTGCACGCGGTGGACGCGGACGACGCGGCGCAGCCGCGTCACCGCGACCGGGTCGAACTCGGCCAGGGGCGCGCAGCGGACCACCGGCAGCGCCCGCTCGCGCGCCCGCGCCGCCAGCGGCTCGCCCGGCCGCGCGGCGACGATCGAGCGATGGCCGGCGCGGGCGAGCGCGTCGGCGAGCCAGAGTGCCTGCCGCTCCCCGCCGCGCCAGCCACGCTCGGTGTCCACGTGCAGCACCGAGACGAGCCCGTCGCCGGGGAGATGCTGCCGGACGTCCGTCACCGCTCCTTCCCTCCGACCGCTGGCGGCGGCGCGGGCGTGGGGCGCGGCGCATCGGGCCACAGCTTGGCGTACTTGAGAAAGGCGTAGAAGGAGGCCATGGCGGCGTGGATGACGCCCGCCCGCCCGTCGAGCAGGCCGAGGCGGAGGACGAGGCGGGCGAAGAGCTCCCACACGATTCGAAGCAGGTGCCAGCCGTGAAAGCGCGCGCCGCGCGCCCGCTTCCGCTCGGCGATCACGCTCGTGTAGCGGTCCATGGTCGCCAGGTGCTGGGCGAGCGTGTCGTACTTGAGGTGCAGCATCGTCCCGCGCAGGCGCGCGGTGCGTCCGTCGACCTCGATGTGCTCGTGCACCGGGAGCGGGGCGAAGCGGGCGGCGCCGCGCCGGGCGAGCCGCAGCACCCAGTCGGCGCCGGTGCCGCCGAAGCGGAGGCGGGCGCCGAGGTAGATGAGCTCGCGCCTGACCCAGTAGCCGTTCGGGCCGCCGTCGCGGCCCACGATCGCGCGAATCTCCGCCGCGAGTGCCGGGGTCACGCGCTCGTCGGCGTCGATCGAGAGCACCCAGTCGCCGCGGGTGAGCTCGAGGGCGGCCTGCTTCTGGCGGCCGAAGTCGTCGAAGGGCCGGTGCTCGACGCGGGCGCCGGCCGCGCGGGCGATGGCGACCGTGCGGTCCGCGCTCCCGTCGTCGAGGACGACGATCTCGTCGGCCAGGCCGGCGAGGGAGGCCAGGCAGTCGCCGAGGTGTCGCTCTTCGTCGTGTACGATGAGAAACGCGGACAGGCGGGGAGCCAGAGAACCTCTGCGAGCGGAACGGGCCGCGGCGGTGGGGGCGGCGTGCGGGGCCGTCGCGGCTGGGCGCGACGAGGCCGCCACGCGCTCGAGCGTCGAGCCCGACGTGCCGGCGGCGGCCGGAACGGGGGTAAACTATGGCGCGGCCTGCGCCGGGAGCAGGGGGGCACGGCCGCCGGGCGAACGCCGCCGAGGGGCCGGGGTACAGAACCTGGTTTCGATTCAGGGTGGCGGCGGCGAACGGGTGGCCCGTAACTTTCGCCCTTCACACCCGGGCGCCCCTTCGCGGGTCGTCCTCGCCGGCACCGGAGCGAACCGTCCGGCGCCCGCGTTCACGCATCGAGAGGGCTCGTGCTCTATATCTGCATCCCCGCGTACAACGAAGCGCCCACGATCGGCGTGCTCCTCTGGCGCATCCGGAAGATGTTCCAGGAGTTCTCGCGCGAGTACGAGATCGTCGTCTACGACGACGGGAGCACCGACGCGACCGCCGAGACGCTGGCGCCCTACCGGGAGGTGCTGCCGCTGACGGTGCTCGGCGGCGCCGAGCACAAGGGGTACGCGGCCGCCCTCGACGCGCTCGCCCGCACCGTGGCGAAGAGGACGCGCTATCCGCGGCGCGACGCCGCGATCTTCCTCCAGGCCGACTTCACCGACCAGCCGGAGCACATCCCGGAGCTCGTGAAGCGCTTCGAGGGGGGCGCCGACGTCGTGGTCGCCGAGCGGCCGGCCGGCGCCAGCGGTGAGCCGCTGCCGGTGCGCCGGCTGCGGCGGGCGGCGTCGTGGGTCGTCCGCCCCTTCGTGAGCGTGCCGGGCGTCCGCGACCCGTTCGGCGCTTTCCGCCTCTACCGGATCTCCGTCCTCCGCGACCTGATCAGGGCCGTCGGCGGCCGGCCGGTCGTCGCGGCCGAGGGGTGGGGGGCGAACGTCGAGCTCCTCATGAACGCCGCGGCGTTCTCGCGGCGCGTGGAGGGGGTCGAGCTCGCGGCGCGCTACGGCGTCCGGACGCGAGAGACGCGCGTCCGCGCGCTCGCCGACGCGATGGCCCTCTTCCGCTTCGCGCGCACCGCGCGGGCGCGTCGCCTGTCGGCGCCGCCGCCGGGCACCCGGGAATCGGCCGCGGCGGAGCGGGCCGGCGGCGGCGGCGGCGGTGGCCGGCCCCCGGCGGCGACGGACGACGCGACGGCGAAGCGGCCCGGTGGCTCGCGGAGCGGGCGCCGGCGTCGCAAGAGCAAGCCGCCGGCAGCCGCCGGCCTGAAGGAAGAGGCGCCCCAGACCGGGGCGCCGCCGGGCGGCGCTGCGCAGCAGCAGCCGGGCCCCGCCCCTGCCCCGACCGCCGCGGCGCAAGCCGCATCACCTTCGGCATGATGACCCGATCTCTCGTGACAGTTCTCGTCGGCGGAGCGACCTCGCTCGCCGTCGCCGGCGGCGTCGCGTCGCAGGGGGCGGCCGCCCAGCCGACCACCGCACAGCAGGCGCCGGCCTCCACAACTGATAGCGCCGTGAGCGCCAGCCCCAGGGCAGACGAGCGCGCCGCCGTTCCGTTCGGCGTCGGTGAGCGCTCCACCTACGATGTGAAGTTCGGCCCCCTCCGCGTCGGCTCGGGGACCATGGAGGTCGTCGGCACCGAGGAGGTGCGCGGCACGCCGGCGTACCACACCGTCTTCCGCGTGAAGGGCGGCACCTTCTTCTACAAGGTGGACGACCGCTTCGAGAGCTGGATGGACACGCGGAGCCTCGCCTCGCTGCGCTTCCACCAGGACCAGAACGAAGGGACCAAGGAGCGCGAGCGGAAGTACGAGATCTTTCCCGAGCGCGAGGCGTACAGCGAGGGGGGGAAGCCGGAGAAGGCGTCGGTCAAGCTGCCCCTCGACGAGGGGTCGTTCGTGTACTTCATCCGCACCGTCCCGCTCGAGGTCGGCAAGACGTACGAGTTCCACCGCTACTTCCGCCCCGAGCGCAACCCGGTGATCATCCGCGTGCTGCGCAAGGAGAAGGTCACCGTGCCGGCCGGCACCTTCAACGCGATCGTCGTCCAGCCGACGATCAACACGAAGGGGATCTTCTCCAAGAACGGGAACGCCCAGATCTGGTTCTCGGACGACACGAACCGCGTCATGCTGCAGATGAAGTCGAATCTCTCCTTCGGCTCGCTCAACCTCTTCCTGACGTCGCACCGGCCGGCCGCCGGGGGCACCCCGCTGACGAGCGCGCGGTGAGCGCCTCGTCCGACGACGACCCGTCGCCGGCCGGCGACGGGTCGGCCGGCGACGGCGGCCGCCGGAGCGGCGGCGAGGCGGACTTCTCGCGGGTCCGCACGGTGCCGATCGCGCGGCGCCCGAACAAGGTGAGCGCGGCCGAGTTCGCCGCGCCCCCCGTCGGCGGCCGCTCGCTGCGCGCCTTCCTCGACTCGCTGCCGGACGTGCTCGTGGCGCGCGACTTCCGCAACGTCGTCGAGGCGATCGCGAGCGCCGCCGAGCGCCGGCGGGCGGTGGTGGTGATGCTCGGCGGGCACGTCGTGAAGACGGGGCTCGCCCCCGTCCTGATCGACCTCATGCGCCGCGGCGTGATCACCCACGTCGGAATGAACGGCTCGGCGGCGATCCACGACTACGAGATCGCCCGCTTCGGTGGGACGTCGGAGGACGTCGCCGCCGGCCTGCGCGATGGCACCTTCGGGATGGCGGAGGAGACCGGACGCGGCCTCAACGAGGCGTTCATCGAGGGGATGCGTCAGGGGTGGGGGATGGGAGAGGCGGTGGCGCGCGACCTCGAGGCCCGCGCCGCGGCGGCGCCGCTCGCTCACCCGGAGCTGTCGGTCATCCTCAACGCGCACCGGCTCGGCGTCCCGGCCACCGTGCACGCGGCGCTCGGCGCCGAGATCATCCACCAGCACCCCGCGGCCAGCGGCGCGGCCATCGGCGACACGAGCCACCGCGACTTCCGCCGACTCGCCGGCTCCCTCCCCGCGCTCCACGACGGGGGGGTCGTGCTCAACCTCGGGAGCGCGGTGATCATGCCCGAGGTGTTCCTCAAGGCGCTCACCGTCGCCCGTAACCTGCACGGCGGGCGTCCCACGGACTTCGTGACCTGCGACCTCGACATGCAGCGCCACTACCGGCCGCGCATGAACGTCGTGCAGCGCCCGACGATGGCCGGCGGCCGCGGCTACGAGATCACGGGCCACCACGAGATCATGGTCCCGCTGCTCGCCTGGGCCGTCGTCGAGCGCCTCGAGTCCGGCCGCCTGGCGCGCGAGGCCGAGGAGACGGCCCGGCTCTAGCGCCACGACTCGCGCCCCGGCGCCGGAGCGTGGTCGTCAGAGGCCGCTGCCGGACCAGCGCTCGCGCATGCGGCGGGCGGTCTCGGGACTGACGACGCGGATGATCACGTAGATGACGAGGCCGATGATCGCGATCTTGATCGCCAGCGCGAGGAGCCAGAGGGCGATCCCGATCAGGACCGTGAAGATGTTGAACAGGAAGCCGAGCGCGACGAAGCCGAGGACGGCGAAGAGGCCGATCGTGAAGATCGTGCGGAGCATGTGGTGGGTCTCCCAGACGGGGTCTGCGCTCCGTACGCGGGGGCGGGGCTGAGGGTTTCAGGGCGCGCGCTCAGGGCGCGCGCCCTGAGCGCGCGCCGGGGCGGGCGCGGGCCAGTCGCCACTCGACGTACGACTCTCCCCTGCCATCGCGCGCCCCGGGCCCCTGCCGTCTCGCGACGCGTCTCGCGAGATTGCCCTCATGCGTCACGCTCCATCCGCTCGCGCGGGGGCCGCGCGATGACCGCCCCGCGACCGGGGGACGGCGGCTCCCCCACCTCTTCGCTCTCGGCCGACGTCATCGTCGTCGGCGCGGGGCTCGTCGGCCTCGCCTCGACGCTCGCCCTCGCCGACCGTGGGATGCGCGTGCTGCTCGTCAACGACACCCGGCGCGGCGAGGCGTCGCCGGCGGCGGCGGGGATGCTGGCGCCGTCGGTCGAGCGGGAGATCGGGCCGGCGCACGAGTTCGGGGTCGCCGCGCGCGACCACTTTCCGGTCTACCTCGCGGCGCTCCGCGAGCGCACGGGGATCGACGTCCCGCTGAACCGGCTGGGCGTCCTCCGTCTGGCGCTCGACGACCGGGAGGCGGAGGGGGCGCGCGCCTCGCTGGCCGGCGACGCGCGGTGGCTCGACGGGCGCGAGCTCGCCGAGCTCGAGCCGGCGCT
This sequence comes from Gemmatimonadaceae bacterium, assembly GCA_045804285.1. Taxonomy (GTDB): domain Bacteria; phylum Gemmatimonadota; class Gemmatimonadetes; order Gemmatimonadales; family Gemmatimonadaceae; genus DATMHT01. The sequence continues at coordinate 8,280 of JBJMNL010000083.1, read as the reverse complement.
CACGCACGCCGCCGGCGCCGTCTTCCACCCCGACGACGGCGCGGTCAACAACCTCGTGCTGATGCGCGCGCTCAAGCACGCCGTGGGGACGCACGGGCGCGTGCAGGTGATCGGCGACGCCGTGACCGAGGTCGCGTTCGGGAATGGTCAGGTGCGCGCCTCGACCCGCGACGAGCGGCAGCTGAGCGGGGGCCAGCTGGTGCTCGCCGCCGGCGCCTGGGCCGGGCTGCTCCCCGGCCTGCCCCGTCCGATCCCGGTGGAGCCGGTGCGCGGGCAGATGATGTCGGTGGTCTCGAAGGCGCTGCGCCACGTCGTTTACGGGGGCGACGGCTACGTCGTGCCGCGGCACGACGGGCGAACGCTCGTCGGGGCGACGATGGAGCGCGTCGGCTTCGACGCCGATTTCACCGAGGGGGGGGTCGAGACGGTGCGCCGGCTCGGGGCCGCGATCGTGCCGGCGCTCGCCGGCGCGCGGATGCTGAACGCGTGGGCCGGGCTTCGCCCGATGACCCCCGACGGCCTCCCGATCCTCGACCGCGACCCCGACCAGCCCGCCCTGCTCTACGCCTGCGGCCACTCGCGCAACGGCGTGCTGATGGCACCGCTCACGGGGGAGTGCATCGCCGATCTGGCGACCGGGGAGAGGCCGGGCGCCGACCTGGGGCCGTTCTCCATCCGGCGATTCGGGCCGCGCGGCGGGAGCAGCTAGCGGCGGGTAGGGGGCACCTGGTGCGCGCGGTCCTCCCGGCGCGCCCTCCGCGCCTCGTGCCCGTCCGTCGGATCCCGCGGGCGCAAACCGCCTATCCGCCGTGATGCCGGTTACAGCCCAGTACCTCTAGCCCTCCACGCCGGATACATTTCGCGGCGTCTCACGTAGGCGTCGGCCACGACGGGCGCCTCTCGTGCTCCCGACTTCCGACCAGCGGCACCCGCGGTACATGGCCGAGACTCTCTATCAGATCATGGGGCGCCACCGCGCCGAGCCGTTGCCGGCGCGCAAGCCGTCGTGGCTCAAGGTGAAGGCGCCCGGTGGGCCGAACTACTTGCGCCTCAAGCAGTTGATGCGCGACCTCGATCTCCACACGGTGTGCGAGGAAGCGCACTGCCCGAACGTCGGCGAGTGCTGGGAGCACGGGACCGCGACGTTCATGATCCTGGGCGACGTCTGTACGCGGAACTGCGCGTACTGCGCCGTGGCTCACGGCCGGCCGCCCAAGTTCGACCCCGCCGAGCCCGAGCGCGTCGCCGAGGCATGCGCCGAGATGCGGCTGCGGCACGTCGTCCTCACCTCGGTGGACCGCGACGACCTGCCCGACTACGGGGCGTGGGCGTTCGCCGAGACGATCCGCCAGATCAAGGCGCGCCTTCCCGACGCGTCGGTCGAGGTCCTCGTCCCCGACTTCCAGGGGAAGGAAGACTCGATCCGCACCGTGCTCGAGGCGGGGCCCGACATCTACAACCACAATACCGAGACGGTGCCGCGCCTCTACAAGAAGTGCCGGCCCGGGGGGCGCTACGAGCGGGTGATGAACATCTTCACCACCGCCAAGCGGATCGCGCCCCACATCCCGACGAAGAGCGGGATCATCCTCGGGATGGGGGAGACGATCGAGGAGGTCGAGCTCGTGCTGGCCGACCTGCGCAAGGTCGACGTCGACATCATCACGCTCGGCCAGTACCTCCGGCCGTCGGAGAGCCACGTGAAGCTCGACCGCTACGTGACGCCGGAGGAGTTCCGCCACCTGTACGAGGTGGGGATGGCGCTGGGCTTCCGCCACGTGGAGAGCGGCCCGCTCGTGCGCTCCAGCTATCACGCGTGGGAGCAAGTGCAGGCGGCCGGTGTATGAGACGGGGAGCGGGAACGCGGGGCGCGGCACGCAGGACGCCGCGGCGGCAGGCCGCCGCGGCGTCCTGCGTGCCGCGCCCCGCGCCCGCATTTAACAGCGATCAGAACCCACAGCGATGGCCAAGAAGAAGCCCGACACCAGGAACAACGGCGGCACCGCCGTCGCCGACTCGGCCGACGTGGCGCTGCGGCGCGACCTGCTGCGCTCCATGCTGTTGCAGCGCCGCTTCGAGGAGCGGGTCGCCGAGGCGTACGCGCTCGGCAAGATCGGCGGCTTCTGCCACCTCTACATCGGGCAGGAGGCGTGCGGCACCGGGGCGATCTCGGCGCTGCGCGAGGACGACTACGTCATCACCACCTACCGCGACCACGGCCAGGCGCTGGCACGCGGCATGACGCCGCGGGCGATCATGGCCGAGCTGTTCGGCCGCGCCGACGGCTGCGCGCGCGGCAAGGGGGGCTCGATGCACCTCTTCGACGCGAACGTGAACTTCCTCGGCGGGCACGGCATCGTCGGCGGGCACATCCCGATCGCGACCGGCGTCGGCTTCGCCATCAAGTACCGCGGCGGCGACCAGGTCATCCTCTGCTTCATGGGGGAGGCGGCGGTGAACAACGGCGCCTTCCACGAGGCGCTGAACATGGCGGGGCTCTGGAAGCTCCCCGTGGTCTACATCATCGAGAACAACCGCTACGGCATGGGGACGGCGCTGGAGCGCGCGTCGGCGATCAACGACATCGCCGAGCGGGCCGCGGCCTACGACATGCCGCGCGCCGTGCTCGACGGGCAGGACGTGCTGGCCGTCCGCAAGGGCGTGATGGAGGCCATCGAGCGCGCGCGGAGCGAGTCGATGCCGACGCTGCTCGAGGTGCGCACGTACCGCTTCATGGGGCACTCGATGTCCGACGCCGTGAGCGGCACCTACCGCACCAAGACGGAGCTCGAGGAGTACCTCAAGCGCGACCCCATCACGCTCCTGCGCACCACCATGCAGGAGGCCGGCGAGCTGACCGACGACGAGGTCGCGGCCATGGACGAGGAGATCAAGGCGGTGGTGCAGGACGCCTGGGACTTCGCCGACCAGAGCCCCGAGCCGCCGCTCGAGTCGCTGTACGAGGACGTGCTGGTCGAGACGACGACGTGAGGAGCGGCGTGTAGCGGAACGAGAGCGAGTCGCGTGTAGCGTGCGGGAACGGCGCCCGGACGTCCCGAGGGTGCCATCACACGCTGCCCGCCGAACGCCGCCCCCAGGATCCCAACCTACAGAGATGCCCGTAATCACCTACCGCGACGCCCTCAACCAGGCGCACCGCGAAGAGATGCAGCGCGACGACCGCGTCTTCCTCATGGGGGAGGAGGTGGCCGTCTACCAGGGGGCCTACAAGGTCTCGAAGGGGCTGCTGCAGGAGTTCGGCGAGATGCGCGTCGTCGACACGCCGATCACGGAGCTCGGCTTCGCCGGCGTCGGCGTCGGCGCGGCGATGGTGGGGCTGCGCCCCGTCATCGAGTTCATGACGTGGAACTTCGCCCTCCTCGCGCTCGACCAGGTCGTGAACGCCGCCGCGAAGATGCTCTACATGTCCGGCGGCCAGTTCAAGATGCCGATCGTCTTCCGCGGGCCGAACGGCGCGGCGCTCCAGCTCTCGGCGCAGCACTCGCAGGCCTGGGAGTCGTGGCTCGCCCACATCCCGGGGCTCAAGGTCGTCGCGCCCGGCACGCCGTACGACGCCAAGGGGCTGCTCAAGAGCGCGATCCGCGACGACAACCCCGTCATCGTGCTGGAGGGCGAGATGCTCTACAACACGAAGGGGGAGGTCCCCGAGGGCGAGTACCTGGTGCCGATCGGCAAGGCCGAGGTCAAGCGCGAGGGGGAGCACTGCTCGATCGTCACGCACGGCAAGATGATCCTCGTCGCGCTCCGTGCCGCCGAGGAGCTGGAGAAGGAGGGGATTCACGCCGAGGTCGTGGACCTCCGGACGATCCGCCCGATGGACGTGGAGACGATCGCCGCCTCGGTGCGGAAGACGAACCGCGCGGTGGTGCTCGAGGAAGGGTGGGAGGTGTGTGGCGTCGGGGCGCAGGTCGTGGACTACATCCAGCGCGAGTGCTTCGACCACCTCGACTCGCCGGTGCTCCGGGTGCATCAGGAGGACGTCCCGATGCCGTACGCGAAGAACCTCGAGCGCGCGGCAAAGCCTGACGCGGCGAAGACGATCGCGGCGGTGAAGAAGGTGATGTACCTCTAATGAGGGACGGAGACGGGGGACGGGGACTCGGGACCGACGCCCCCGTCCCTCGGCCCCCGTCCCCGTCCCGTCACTAATCACGAGCTTCGACGCATGGCGACCAAAGTAGTCATGGAGGCGCTCTCCCCGACGATGGAGGAGGGGCGCCTCGTGAAGTGGGTCAAGAACGAGGGGGACGCGGTCAAGTCGGGTGACGTCCTGGCCGAGGTCGAGACCGACAAGGCGGTGATGGAGCTCGTCGCGCGCGCCGACGGCGTGCTGCGCAGGCGGGTCCTGGCCGAGGGGACGTCGGCGCCCGTGGGGCAGCTCGTGGGCGTCATCGCGGCGGCCGACGAGAACATCGACGCGCTGGTCGGCGGCGGGGGGGCCCCCCCCCAGGCGCAAGCTGCCGCCGCGCCGGCCGGCGGGCAACGCCCGACGACCGCCGGCGGTAACAGTTCCACGCCGGCCGCCCCGTCGGACGTCGTCGGCGAGTCGCGCGAGCGGGCCGGTGCATCCCCGCTCCCGCGCCGCCCCGCCGAGGCGCAGGGGGAGGCCTCGGCGCCGCCGCAGGAGAAGGTCGCCGGCGCCGCGCCCGGCCTCTCCGCTCAGCCGCCGGAGCCCGCCACCGAGCAGGCCCACCACGCCGCCGACAACGGCGGCCGGATGCGCAGCTCCCCCCTCGCCCGCCGCCTCGCCTCCGAGCGCGGCGTCGACCTCGGGGAGGTGCACGGCTCCGGGCCCGGCGGCCGGATCATCAAGCGCGACATCGAGGCGGCGATGGCGGGGACGCGTGACGCGGGACGCGCCCCGGCGGCCGCGCCGCAGGCGCCCGCCCCCGTCGCCCCCGCGGCCCCGCGCCCCGCGGCCGCCGAGGGCGACTTCCAGGACGTCGCGCTCACCCAGATCCGCAAGACGATCGCGCGCCGGCTCTCCGAGTCCATCGGCCCGATCCCGACGTTCTATCTCACCGCCGAGCTCGACCTCGGCCGCGTCACCGAGATGCGCGAGGCGATGGCGGCGATGGGCGCGGAGTACAAGGTCTCGGTCAACGACGTCGTCCTGAAGGCGGTGGCCACCGCGCTCGCCCAGCATCCCGAGGTCAACGCCCACTGGCTCGGCGACCGGATCCGCTACTTCAACCGCGTCCACCTCGGCATGGCCGTGGCGACCGACGACGGGCTGATCGTGCCGGTGATCTTCGACGCCGACCGCAAGCGCATGAGCGAGATCTCGCGCGAGGCGAAGGAGCTCGCCAGGCGCGCCCGCGAGCGCAAGCTGAAGCCCGACGAGTACACGGGCTCGACGTTCTCGGTCTCGAACCTCGGCATGTTCGGGATCGACCAGTTCACGGCGATCATCAACCCGCCCGAGTCGGGGATCCTCGCCGTCGGCGCGTCGGAGGACAAGCTCGTCGTCGAGAACGGCGAGCCGGTCGTCCGCAAGCGGATGCGCGTCACGATGAGCTGCGACCACCGCGTGATCGACGGCGCGGTCGGCGCGAAGTTCCTGCAGACGCTGCGACGGCTGATCGAGAACCCGTTGATGCTGGTGTACTGAACGATGGGGGGTGGGGAAGCGACCGCGGTCAGCAGTTGGCGGTCGCTCGTTCGCAGTTCGCAGTCTCCGCGAGACACTGCCCACTGCGAACCAGCGACCGAGGACTGCCAACGAGCTGCGGCGGTCGCCTCCCCACCCCCACTTCCGACTCCTCACTCTCGCTCCTGACAATGGCCTCGTACGACGTGATCTTCCTCGGCGGCGGCCCCGCCGGCTACGTGGGCGCGATCCGCTGCGCCCAGCTCGGGCTCTCCACCGCGGTGGTCGAGCGCGAGGCGCTCGGCGGCACCTGCGTGCTGTGGGGGTGCATCCCCGCCAAGTCGCTGCTCGAGAGCGCGGCGCTCGCGAACAAGTTGAAGCACGCCGCGGAGCACGGCATCACGCTCGGCGACGTGAAGCTCGACTACGCGCCGGCCATGAAGCGCTCGCGTGGCGTGAGCCAGCAGAACTCCAAGGGGGTCGAGTTCCTCTTCAAGAAGAACAAGATCACCTGGATCCGGGGTGAGGCACGCCTCGGCAAGGGCAAGACCGTCGTCGTCAAGGGCGCCGACGGGAAGGAGGAGACGCACGAGGCGAAGCGCGGCGTCGTCCTCTCCACCGGCTCGCGGGTGAAGGGACTGCCGCAGGTGGGGCTCGAGCTGAACCGGACGACCGTGCTCTCGTCGGACGACGTGCTCGTCCTCGAGAAGGCGCCGAAGACGATGGCCATCGTCGGCGCCGGCGCCGTGGGGTGCGAGTTCGCCGACGTCTTCAACGCCTACGGCACGCAGGTCACCCTGATCGAGGTGCTGCCGACGATCCTGCCGCTCGAGGACGCCGACGCCTCCGCCGAGGTGGCCAAGGCGTTCCGGAAGCGGAAGATCGACGTCCTCACCGCTGCCAGGATCTCGAACGTCAAGGTCGGCAAGGACGCGGTGAAGCTCACCGTCGAGGCGAACGGCGAGAAGAAGGAGCTCGAGGTCGAGCGCGTGCTCGTCGCCGCCGGCCGCGCGCCGAACTCCGACGGCGCCGGGATCAAGGAGGCTGGCGTGCAGCTCACCGAGCGCGGCTTCGTGAAGATCAACGAGCGCTTCGAGACCAGCGCCCCGGGCATCTACGCGATCGGCGACGTCGCCGGCAACCAGATGCTGGCCCACAAGGGGCAGCGCGAGGGGTACGTGCTCGCCGAGCTGCTGGCGGGGCAGCACCCGCACCCGGTGAACTACAAGAACATCCCGAGCTGCACCTACTGCCACCCCGAGGTCGCCTCGATCGGCCTCACCGAGGCGCAGTGCAAGGAGCAGAAGCTCGACTACAAGGTGGGCAGGTTCCCCTTCTCGGCGAACGGCCGCGCGCGTACCTCCGGGGAGACGGACGGCTTCGTGAAGATCATCCGCGACGCGAAGTACGGCGAGATCCTCGGCGCGCACATCGTGGGAGCCCACGCGACGGAGATCATCCACGAGCTCGTCGTCGCGCGCGAGAACGAGTTCACGGTCGAGGAGGTGGACCTCGCCGTCCACGCCCACCCGACGCTCGCCGAGGCGATCGCCGAGGCGGCGCTCGACTCGATGGGGAAGATGATGCACGCCTGACGGCGCAACGGCCTGAGGCCGCGACGGCGCACGGGAACGGACGCGGGGGGCGGCACGCTGTGCCGCCCCCCGCGTCGTCTTAGATGTTCCGGGCGCGCCTAGTCGGCGCGGTGGTATCCGTGGACCGCCCACCATTGCACGGCGGCGAGCAGCTCGGCGCGGGCGCCGGCGGTGAGCCGGTCGCAGAGGCCGCGCAGGCGGAAGCGGATGGCGCTCAGCGTCTCCTCGAGCTGGAGCGCCTGGTCGTGGGCCTCGCGCGCGAAGCCCACGACGGCCGCGCGCAGCGGCTCGGTGCGCCACTCCCCGGTGCGCGCCGCGGCGTCGATCGCCTCACTCAGCGAGTCGCCTCCGTGGGGCCCGTGCGGGCGATATCGAATTCTCTCGTCGTGCTCGAAGGGCAGCCTCATTTCCAATTTGGTCGGCGAGAATGGTCACGGGCGGCCGGCACGGCGACCTCGCCTGGCCGGACCCCGTGATTTGTCTGCAGGCACGGCGCCAGCGACGCCGTTCTCGCACGAATTCACGCCGGCCCTCTCCCTGCTTTCTCGCCGCGGACTCGCGGCGCCCGCTCGCTCCCCTAGCGTTCCGGCTTCCGCCCCTCCCCCTCCCCCTTCCCTTCCCCCTCGGCGGCGTCGCGCGCGCCCTCGGGTCGCGGGACGGGCGGCGCGGCCGGCGGGGGAGCCGGCGGCCGGGCCCCGGCATGGATGTCGATCTCGGGCGCGCCGCCCGGGCCCGCGGTGAGCCCGCCGAGCAGCTGACCGTCGCGCATGACGAGCTCCGAGCCACCGGAATCCTCGTAGCCCGCCGCGCCGCGCTCCCCCTGCCCCCACGCCATCATGCCGCGCAGCTCGGCGTCGCCGCCGGGCCGGGTGCCGGCGGAGAGGGGCCGCACCCCGTGCTCGGCCGCCTCCCCCTCGCTCACCACGTCCCGCCGCCCCTGCCCGCCGCCCGGCTGGCCACTCTCCCGCTTCTGCTTCTCCTCGTCGGCGGCCGGCTCGCCCATCGGCTGAGCGTGGCGCGTGCCCGCGCGCTGCCCCCGGTCGTCGCTGCGATCGTTTCTCATCGGTACCTCCT
>JBJMNL010000082.1:0-2132 GCA_045804285.1 Gemmatimonadaceae bacterium | reverse complement strand
CGCCCGCGCCGCCCGCGCCGCTCCGGCGCGGCCGCCGCGGGCGGGGAGGGAGGGGCACGCGGCCCGTCGCCGAACGCGCCGCTCCACTCGCTCTCGTACGTCGTCGTGGACGTGGAGACGACCGGCGGGAGCCCCCACACCGGGCACCGCATCACCGAGATCGCGGCCGTCGTGGTGCGCGACGGCGAGGTGCGCGACGTCTACGAGACGCTGGTCAACCCGCAGCGGCCGATCCCCCCGATGATCATGAAGCTGACGGGGATCACCATGGAGATGGTCGCGTCGAAGCGCCCCTTCGCCGACGTCTGCCCGCAGGTGCTCGACGCGCTCGGCGGCCACGTCTTCGTGGCGCACAACGTGAACTTCGACTGGCGCTTCGTGTCGGCCGAGGTCGCGCGGGCCACCGGACAGCGGCTGGAGGGGCCGCGGCTGTGCACCGTGCGGCTGGCGCGAAAGCTCCTCCCGCAGCTCCGCAGCCGCTCGCTCGGCCACGTGGCCGACTACTACGGCGCCGACGAGTTCGCGCGCGACTACTTCGAGCGGCGGCATGGGCGGGAGCGTCCCTGGCGGCACAGCGCCGCCGGAGACGCCGTGGCCACCGCGCACTGCATGCTCCGCCTCTTCCGCGACGCCGCCGACCGTGGCGTCACGACGTGGGGCGAGCTCGACGCCCTGCTCGGCGCCGGCACCGCGCGCTCGCGCCGCCGGCGGTCGTCGCTCCCCACACCGATCGACCGCGACACGACGGCCTGACGCGGCCCGGGGTGCGCGGCGCGTCTCCCCGTCCATCACACCACCCGATTCCGATCAGCACGAGATGAGCGCTCCCGAGCCCCTGGTCCAACGGCGGCAGATCGGCCGCTTCACCGTTCACGCGATCCAGGCCGGCGGGCAGAAGCTCGACGGCGGGGCCATGTTCGGCGTCGTCCCCAAGCCGCTCTGGGAGCGCCGCATCCCCGCCGACGAGCGGAACCGGATCCCGCTGGGCATGCGCTGCCTGCTCGTGGAGCACGACGCCGGCCTCCTGCTGATCGACACCGGCGCCGGGAACAAGGAGGACGAGAAGTTCCACTCGATCTACGGCATCGAGAACGCGGGCGCCGAGGGACGGACGGCGCTCGAGGACGGCATCCGGGCCGCCGGCTTCGCGCTCGACGACGTCGCCGTCGTCGTCAACACGCACCTGCATTTCGATCACGCGGGCGGGAACACCTACGTGGACGCCGCGGGAGCGGTGCGGCCGAGCTTCCCGAGGGCGCGCTACGTGGTGCAGCGGGGCGAGTATCACTTCGCCACCCACTCCAACGAGCGCACCGCCGCCAGCTATTTCCCTCGCAACTACGTCCCCCTGCTCGAGGCTGGCCGGCTCGACCTCGTCGAGGGGGAGGCGGACATCGTCGAGGGGATCAGCGTCCTGCCGACGCCCGGGCACACGCCGCACCACCAGAGCGTGCTGATCGACGGCGGGGGAGGGGAGTGCGCCCTGTACTTCGGCGACGTCGTCCCCACCGCCGCGCACCTGCCGCTGGCGTGGATCATGGGCTACGACGTCGAGCCGCTGGTGACGCTGGAGAGCAAGCGCAGCATCCTGAAGCGGGCGACCGAGGAGGGGTGGCTCGGCGTCTTCGAGCACGACGCCAGGGTCGCGTGGGGACGGGTGACGCACGACGGGAAGGCGTACGCGCTGGCCGGGGAAGACTAAAGGGGCAGGAGATCGACAGAAGGGCGAAGTTGGCAGTAGGCAGTTGGCAGTTGTCAGTTCGCAGTGGTCGTTTCACGGGAGGTCCGAGGGAACACGCCAACTGCCTACTGACTACTGACCACTGCCTACTGCCAACTTTCTTCTGTTTTCCGCCGACCGCGGCCTGTCGCCCAACCAGCCGAGGGGTTGACTGCCCTGCGCGACTGCCCTAAGTTCCATCATTACAACACGGTAAGCAGGCCCATAGAACGGGCCTCACCCTTCGGCCCCTGGCTTCGAGCGAGCAGGGTGTGCTGTAGGAGTTCATGAACGACGATGCGCCCCCCGGGTTACGGGAGGCGCATGTGCGTGCGCGGACTCCGGAGGGAGCCGCGTTTTTTGTTTCCCTTCTTCGAGGAGCACGACCTATTCAGGACCCGACCAAGCGCGT
>JBJMNL010000081.1:0-1715 GCA_045804285.1 Gemmatimonadaceae bacterium | reverse complement strand
CGCCGTAGGCCCAGCGCCCGCGCCGCAGCTCGGCGCCCAGCTGCCCGCGCGTCGTCTGCTCCGCCCACGCCCACCCCGTCGCGCCGCGCAGCGTGAGCCCCGGCTCCCGCGCCCCGAGACCGGCCGTCAGCGCCACACCCGTGTACGCCCCCTCGACGCGGTTGTAGTGGAACAGCTCCGACAACCGCTGGGCGCGCAGCGCCACCCACGGGTCGCGGCGCGCACGCCACGCGTCCGGCGCCAGGTCGGCGAAGTCCCCGGAGCGCGTGGCCGCCGTCTCCTCGCCGAGCGCGCGCTCCCATCCGCCATATCGGTCGACGCTGTCGCGGCCGGCGAAGGAGAGCCCGTGCGGGCGCGCGATCATCGTGTCCCCCGCCGCGCCCCTCTCGTCAGGCATCGAGTCCGGCCCGACGGTCAGCGAGTAGCCGCGGAAGCGCGACACGACGCGGAACGCCGACCGGCCGGCGCCGAGCACGGGCACGGCCGCCACCCCTTCGATGCGCTGGTACGCCGGCAGCCAGTAGTCGCGCTCCACCTCCGCGTTCACCAGCTCGACGTACGCCGCCGATTGGATCAGCGCGCCGTCGCGCAGCCGCGCGCCGACCCCGCGCCGCCCCCCCACGACGAGGAAGCGCCCGCGCATGCGCACGAGCTGCCGCCGCACGGCGTCGAGCTCGAGCTCGCCACTGAAGGCGAGCGTCCGGGCGCGGAGCGCGCGCGCCGGCTCGACGCGCACGCGCACGAGCGGTATCGCGCGCCCACCGCTGCGCAGCGTCACAACCGTGTCGCCGCCGGAGTAGCGGTATACGCTGTCGCGGTCCTCGGCCAGCGGATGCACGGCGACCACGCCGTCGTCCCTCCGCCGGCGCCGCCGCGCGCCTCGCCTCGCCTCGGCCGCCGAGTCGAGGCCGAAGAAGAGGACGACGCGGTTGCCGTACAGCACCGGCACCGCCCACGACTGGCGCAGGAAGGTGAGCGCGGACGGCACCGGCGCCGCCGTCTGCGCGCGGTAGCCGACGACGCGCTGCTCCAGCTCCCCGCCGCGCCACCACCGCACCTCGCTCGCCACCTGCTCGACCGAGACGGCGCCCTCCTCCCCCTCCGGCCGCTGCACGAGGAGCGCGAGCTCGCTCTCCATGTGCGCGCGGTAGGCGCGCAGCGCCGGCGGCACGCGCCGGTTCGCCGTCGCGGCCTCGGCCACCAGCCGGCGCAGCGCCTCGCTCGCGTAATCGCCGCCCGGTGGCGTAGCGCGCGCGCCCGGTCCGGCGGGCGACTGCAGCAGCGCGAGGAGAAGAGGGACGATCATGCGACGCGCGGAAGGTGCGTGGTCGGAGACGTACGCGGCCGGCGGTCGGCGGCCACCGGCCGTCAGTCGGCGGTGAACGGCGTTCCGCGAGACCCCGCCAACCGATGACCGGCGGCCGCGTACCGCCCGCCGCCGTCCTCTCCGCTCAGCCCTTCGTCAGCACCCCGCACGCCACCCGCGCCCCACTGTTTCCCGCGGGGTCGGTCCGCTGGTCGTCCTGGCCGGCGTGCACGACGATCGCGCTCCCGTCGGCGTCGAACAGCGTCGCCGGCCCCTCGCGGAGCGTGGCGCGCGCCGTCGTCGCGTCGAGGTCGCCGGAGCCGTTGGCGCCGACGGTGAGGTTCGGCAGATCGCCCGCGTGCGGGCCGTCGGGGTTCTCCAGCCCGTGCTTGCGGTTCAGCGGGTTGTG
>JBJMNL010000080.1:0-25452 GCA_045804285.1 Gemmatimonadaceae bacterium | reverse complement strand
GCTACCCGTTCGAGTACGCCAAGCCCGAGGCGATCTTCGACTTCTACCGCGACCGCGGCTTCGAGCTCGTGAAGATGAAGACGGCCGGCGGGAGCATGGGGTGCAACGAGTTCGTGTTCCGGCGCCCCGACGCCGCGGGCTCTCCGGCCCGCGCCTGATCGCGCCGCGCGCCGTGCTTCACTTCGCGGCCGCGGTGCCCGCGCGGCCCACGCCGCCGGCCGCGACGCCGCGCGTGGCGCGCTCGAGCGCCGCGTAGTTCACGCCCGGGTCGGTCCTCCCGGGCGCGGTGCCGAGGACGCGACTCCCTCGTAGGAGCCGGTAGTCCCCCTTCTGCGGGTCCGCGAAGCCCACCAGGTGAAGCTGCTCCGGGTAGGCGTTCGTGCGCGGGAAGAGCTTCGCGTCGAGCCGGCCGACGTAGACGTTGCCCTCGTTGACGCCATCGGGCGCGTGATGGTGCCACGCCTCGATCCCCACGCCGTGGCCGTCGGCGCTCGACCACGCCCCGTTCCCCCACGGCGCCTGCGCGGCCGCGAAGACGTTGCCGCGGACGCGGAGCCCCTTCGTGACGCCGTTCGCGAAGACGATGGCGTTCGTACGACCGATGCCGGTGTTGCGCTCGATCGTGACGTCGCGCAGGTCGCCGTCGAGCTGGATCACCTTTCCGGTTCCCCCGCCTCCCGTCTCCGGGGCGCCGAGATCCAGGAAGAGGTTGTTCGCGATCAGCACCCTCGCGGTCGGGTTCGTGACCGGTCGCTCCTCGGGGCGCGCGGCGAGGGCGATGCCGGTGACGGCGCGCCGCACGACGTTGTCGCGGAAGGTCACGTCGCCCGTGTGCGACCAGGGCGCGCTGCCCTCCTGGTTCGTGGACTTGATCGCGACCGCGGGTCCGTCCTGTCCGTTCACCCAGCTGTTCTCCATCACGTTCCCCTCGACGAGGAGCCGCTGGGCGTTCTTGAGCTCGAAGAGGTTCTTCGCCACCCACCCGCTGTCCTTCCAGGCGAGCGGCTTGAAGAAGTGATTGTGGCGGATCTCGATGTCGGCGGGGCTCAGCGCCGCGATCGCCGGGTCGGCGCCGCCGAACATGACGTTCTCGCCGGCCCCCTCGAGGTAGTTGTTCACGATCCGGAACGGCCCGGGGCCGTTCCATCCGCCGATCGCCTGGCTGTCGCGGCCGCGCGCGTGGCACTCGCTCAGGTAGCTGTCCACGACCGCCGACCACGCGCTGTTGAGCGCGACGCAGCGGGTCAGGTCGAGCGCGCCGCCGCCGTGCACGTACACGCGATCGAGGATGATGTGGTGCGGCACCGCGCCGAGCGAGCGTTGCCCGCCGTCGCGCGCCTGCCCGAGCCGGACGAGGTCGTACGCCATGCCGAGCGAGCGGTCGCCCGTGACCTCGACGCCGATCACGCGGTAGTGATGCGCGCCGAACGCGGTGCGCAGGGCCGGCTGCTGGTTGCGCGTGACGAGCTTCGGGAGCTCGCCCGCCGTCCGCGGCGTCATGCGCGTCCCCTCGGGCGGGAGGGCACCCGACGTGCGGACCGTGATCCACCCGCCCCCGCGCGTCTTGCGCGGCAGGACGAAGTTGCCGCTGTAGGTCGCGCCGGGCGCGAGGAGGATCTGATCGCCGGGCCGCGCCGCGTCGAGCGCGCCCTGCAGGTCGCCGCCGGCCGCGACGCGGATGGCGCGCCCGCGCGAGGGGGTCGCCGACATGGCGGTGGCCACCGTCGCCCGCGGCAGCTCCGGGGCGCCGGTCGGCGCGCCCTTCGCCGCGCTGTCCGCCGCGCCGTACGCGGCGCGCACCTGGTCGGGCGCGTCGGCGAGGGCGAGGACGTCGGCCACGTCGGGGAGGTCGGGTGGGAGCGTCTCCTCGGCGCTCGCTCCGCCGAGTCGCGACGCGAGGCGCGCTTTCGCGGCGTGCACGACGCCGCGTGCCCGCTCCACCGTGCCGCCCTGCTCGGCGCCGCATGCGGGGAGCGCGAGCGCCCCGAGTGTCGCCGCCGACCAGAGTGTCGTCGCCCATCGTCCGTGCGCCATCGTCCGGTCCTCGCTCTCTGGGAGTGCTACACCGCGCGCCGCAGCTCGGCCATCCGCGGTCCCCCGCCGGCCGACGGGAGTGCGAGCTCGCCGCGCGCCAGACACTGGAGCCACAGGTCGAGCGCGAGCAGGCGCCAGAGCTGGTGGCTGTGGTCGCGCCGCCCCGCCTGGTGCTCGGCGGCGACGCGCGCGACCGCCGACCGGTCGGCGTAGTCGTAGATCGGTGAGTCGGGGCGGAGCAGCGCGTCGACCCGGTGGCGGAGGGGGCCGCGGAACCAGCGCACGAGCGGCACCGCGAAGCCCTGCTTCGGCTTCTCCAGCACCTCGCGCGGCACGATCCCCTCGATCGCGCGGCGGAGGATCCATTTCCCGGTGCCGTCGCGCTGCTTGAGGTGCGCCGGCAGGGTGGCCGCGAACTCGGCGACCTTGCGATCGAGCAGCGGCACGCGCGCCTCGAGCGACGTCGCCATGCTCATCCGGTCCACCTTCGTCAGGATGTCGCCCGGCAGGTACGTCATCAGGTCGACGAAGGTCATCTGCGTGAGGAAGTCGCGCCCCGCCGCTTCGGCGAACCAGCGCTCGAGGAGGCGGTCCATGGGCCGCGCGAGGCGGGCGAGGTCGGGGCGCAGCACGCCCCCCTCGTTCGTGGCGAGCGGGAAGGCGACCGTCGCCGCGTAGCGGCCGCGGCGCGTGCGCCCGAGGTCGATGAGCCGGTTGCGGCCGAAGGCGCCGTGCGGGAGCCGCCGCCCGACGCCGCCCAGCGCCGCGCGCAGCGGCGCCGGCCCGAGCTCGCGGCGGCCGAGCAGCTCGGCGTAGCGCGTGTAGCCGCCGAACAGCTCGTCACCGCCGTCGCCCGAGAGCGCGACCGTCACGTGCTCGCGCGCCAGGCGCGAGACCAGGAAGGTCGGCAGCGCCGACGAGTCGGCGAACGGCTCGTCGAAGGCGCGGATCACCTCCTCGACGAGCGCGTCCACGTCGGGGCGGACGATGAGCTGCGTGTGCTTCGTCCCGATCGCTTTCGCCACCGCCGCGGCGTGCGGCGCCTCGTTGAACTCCGGCTCGTCGAAGCCGATCGAGAACGTCAGCACCGGCTGCCGCGTGGCGCGCGCCATCAGCGCGACGACGGTGGACGAGTCGATGCCCCCCGACAGGAAGGCGCCGAGCGGGACGTCGGCCTCGAGGTGCGAGCGCACGGCGTCGTCGAGGATTCGCCGCAGCTCCTCGACCGCCTCCGCCTCGCCGAGCCCGCGCGCCTCCTCGGCGACGGGGGACCAGTAGCGCTCCACTCGGGCCGGCCCCCCCTGGTCGGCGTCCCAGGTGAGCGTGTGGCCGGGCGGCAGCTTCCGCACCCCCGCGAAGACGCAGAGTGGGTCGGGGACGTAGCCGAGGGCGAGGTATTCGACCATCGCCTCGCGGCTCAGCTCGCGCGGGAAGTGGTCGAGCGCAAGCAGCGACCGGAGCTCCGACGCGAAGGCGATGCCGCCGTCCGCCTCCCAGTAGTGGAGCGGCTTGATGCCGAGCTGGTCGCGGGCGATGAAGAGGCGGCGGCGCCGCGCGTCCCAGATCGCGAACGCGAACATGCCGCGCAGCTCCTCCACCATCCGCTCGCCCCGCTCCTCGTAGAGGTGGACGAGCGTCTCGGTGTCGCTGTGCGTCTCGAAGCGGTGGCCGGCGGCGACGAGGCGCGCGTGCAGCTCGTGGAAGTTGTAGATCTCGCCGTTGAACACCACCTGCACCGAGCCGTCCTCGTTGCCGATCGGCTGCGCGCCGCCGGCGATGTCGATCACGCTGAGGCGGCGCATGCCGAGCGCCACGCCCGGCGCCACGAGGTGTCCTTCATCGTCGGGGCCGCGGTGGCGGATCGCGCCGCACATCGCGCGCAGCTCCGCCTCCATCTCGGCCGGCGAGCGGCGCCACCCCGCGTATCCCGCAATCCCGCACATGTGTCCCGGAGCCCTGTGGAAGGTCGAACGATGAGCGGCCCGACGCGATCCCCCGCCCGTGCCGCCGGGGATCGCGTCAGCGCGCCGGCGCCGGGAGGGCACCCCGCGCGCCGGCGGCCGCGCCGCGGCGCGTGCGCGCAGCCGCGGCGGCCGCCGGAGGGACGGCCAGCGTCTGCAGCTCGCGCCGCGTCGCGGCGGTGATGACCGCGAGCAGCACGAGGTGCAGGTAGGTGAACGACAGGTGCGCGTACGAGCCGAAGATGCCGCCGAGCAGGAAGGCGACGAGCCCGAGCTCGAGGTAGTAGAGCTGCGTCGCGGCCCACGGCAGCCGGTGCTTCGCCAGCCGGCGCGCCCGCTCGGCGGGGATGAGCGCCGAGCCGAGGGCGGCGAGGAAGAGCGCCAGCCCGGGGAGCCCCGTCTCCGCCGCCACGTTCAGATAGGTGTTGTGCGTGTCGCGCTTGCCGCGCGCCGTCTGGTGGAAGCCGCCGCCGCGCACGTACGCCTGGTGCTCCAGCGGGTAGGCGCCGAGGCCGACGCCGTTGATCGGGTGGTCGGCGATCATCCTGCGCGCGACCTTGAGGATCTGGAAGCGCTGGAAGGCCGATCCCTCCTCGTCCACCGCCGACTCCTGCGTCTCCACGCTGGTGACGTTCGTGAGCCCCTTCACGCGCTTCCACACCCCGCCGGGGGAGACGGCCACGAGCAGCAGCGCCGCCGCTCCCGCGACGAGCATGGCGCGCCCGCGGCGCCGGTGCGAGAGCACCGCCGCCACGGTGACCACCGCCGTCGCCAGGAAGGCGCTGCGCGACTGCGTGAGCAGGATGAGCAGCGGCAGCAGGAGCATGCCGAGCATGGCCGCGCGCTTGATCCACCCCTTGGGCTCCGTCATGAACAGCGCGGCGGCCATCGAGAGCTGGAGCATGGCGAGCGCCGCGAGGTCGTTCGGGTTGGAGTAGATGTAGTTCCAGAGCGCGCGGCCGAACGTGGTGTAGCCGGCGACGAAGTAGTTCACCAGCGCGCCGCGCAGCGGGAAGAGCGCGAAGCAGCCGAGGAAGAACACCATGTAGAAGCGGATCTGCCCGCGCGTGCGGAGCGCGTTGGCGGCGACGAGCGCCACCAGCCAGAGCTTCCCGAGCGCGATCAGCCGGTCCGCGACCACGTCGGGGTGCTGCGTGGTCATGTAGCCCAGCGCCCCCCAGATGAAGAAGGCGGCGAGCCAGAGGAGGGTGGGGGGAACGCGCAGCGGCTCCCGCTTGAAGAGGAGCCCGACCAGCGCGACGGCCATCGCCACGTTGCCGCCCGGGATGCGGTAGGTGGTGACGATGAAGATGTAGGCGATGAAGCCGACGAGCATGAGCGACCAGCTCGTGCTCCCGACCAGGGCACGCACCGTCGCCCACAGCCCGCGCGGCGCCGCGGCCGGCGCGGTCTCCGAGGGGACCGCCATCGGCGTGGCGTGGAACTGTGGCACCGCCGGCCGCGCCGCCGGCGCTCGCGCGGCGTGGCCGGGCGTCGTGCGAGGGCCCTGGAGCCGCGCCCGGCTGCGCGCGCTGCGCCAGCCTTCGTCGAACTGGCTCATCGCGCGACCTCCAGCGCGCGCCGGGGGGCGCGGCGCTCGAGCATGCGCACGTAGCCCTCCTCGAGCTGCCGCACGACGCTCGACGCGTGGTAGCGCTCGCGCGCCCGCGTCCGCGCCGCCTCCCCCATCGCGGCCCGCCGCGCCGGGTCGGCGAGCAGCCCCTCGAGGGCGGCGGCGAGCCGCGCCGGGTCGGCGGGGGGAACGAGCACCCCGGTGACGCCGTCCTCGACCGCGTCGGCGTTCCCGCCCACCGCGGTCGCCACCACCGGCCGGCCGGCGGCCATCGCCTCGACGAGCGAGTTCGGGAACCCCTCGCTCAGCGAGCAGAGCGCCGAGACGTCGAACAGCGCGTGCAGGTTCACGTGGTTCGACTGCGTCCCGGCGAAGTGCACGACGTGGGTGATGCCGAGCTCGCGCGCCTGCGCCTCGAGGGCGGGACGCGTCTCGCCGTCGCCGACGAGGAGGATGTGCATCGACGGCCACCGGCGCCGCAGCTCGGCCGCCGCGCGGAGGAGCGAGGCGTGGTCCTTCACCGGCGAGAGACGGGCGACGACGCCGACGACGGTCGCGTCCGCCGGTACCCCGAAGGCCGCCCGCCGCGCGGCGCGCTCGCCGGCCGCCATCGGCGCGAAGGCGGCCTCGTCGACGAAGTTCGGTACCGTCACGATCCGCGACGCCGGGACCCCGTCGTCGTCGGTCAGCGAGGCGGCGACCGCCGGGCTGTTGGCGAGGACGTAGTGCGCCACCCGGTAGGCGACGCGGTTGCCGACGCGGTGCGCCGGCTGGTTGAGCGAGTGCCACCAGCGGCGACTGGCGAGGATCACCGGCGTGCCGGCGACGCGCGCCCACGCCGTGCCGAAGATGTTGGAGTAGATGTCGTGGTTGTGCACGACGTCCACCCCCTCGGCGCGCAGGTAGCGGGCGAGCCGCACCCCCTGGCGGAGCATGTCGCGGCCGTAGAGGCTCGAGATCGGGAAGTCCACGACGGGGATCCCGGCCTCCTCGTAGCGGCGGCGCAGCGGGCCTTCGGCGCTCAGGCACGCGACCCGGAGGTCGAAGCGCGACTGGTCGAGCCGCTCCGCGGTGCGCACCGCGTTCAGCTCCGTGCCGCCGATGATGAAGCTGTCGACGCAGAAGACGACGCGCAGGCGCCGGCCGTCCCCTGTGCCGCGCGCCGTGAGGCGGGGCGCGTTCCGCTCGGTCGACGCCGTCGCCGGGGTGCCGACCGCCGCCGCCTCGACGGCGACGTCATCGTCTGTGGTTCGACCGGACGCGCCTGGAGCGTCGAGCGCCTGTTCGGACATGCGGAATGATGCGGATGCGAGGTCGTCGGGGCGCGCCGGCCGTGGCCGCTGCGGGGAACGCCCCCTTCAAGATAGCGAACGGACGAGGGGCGCATCGCCCCTCGTCCGTTCGCACCGCGCGCCGCCGTCCAGCATTGTGGCCCCCCCCGGGCCCGGCGGCGACGGTTGTCCGGCTCACCACCCGCCGCGCTTGAACAGCATGACGGGGATCGTCTTCAGCATGATCTTGAGGTCCTCGGCGACGCTGCGCCGCCCGAGGTACTCGAGGTCGAAGCGCACCTTGCGGCGGACGTCCTCGACGCAGGAGTCGTACGACTGGTTGATCTGCGCCCAGCCGGTGATGCCGGGGCGGGCGCGCTGGCGCAGCGGGTACTCCGGGATGTCCTGCCGGAGCTGCGCGAAGATGCTGGGCCGCTCCGGGCGCGGGCCGACGATGTTCATGTCGCCGCGGATGACGTTGAACAGCTGGGGGATCTCGTCGAGGCGTGTGCGGCGCAGGACGCGCCCCACCGGGGTCACGCGCGAGTCCTCGCGCGTCGCCCACACCGCCTTCCCCTCCTGCTCGGCGTCCACGCGCATCGAGCGGAACTTGTAGATCGTGAACGGCTTCCCGCCCAGGTCTTCCTGGCGCTGGTCGGCGGGGGAGCGGCGGCGCTTCCACCGGCGGTCCACGCCGACGCGCGTCTGCGTGTAGAGCACCGGCCCGTGGGACGTCAGCTTCACGGCGAGCGCGACGAGCAGGAACACCGGCAGCAGCAGCAGGATCGCGATCGCGGCGACGGCGACGTTGAGGAGGCGGATCGCCAGCTCCGTCGCCGGGCTCGGCTCAACGAACGGCTCCGCGGCCGCCGCGGCCGCCGGCGCCGGGTACGGGGTGTCACCGTCGAGGGTGAGCGGGATCGCCACCTCGACGTCGGGAGCGGCCACCACTCCGCCAGCGGCGGACGACTCCTGCGCCGACCCGCTGACGCGGCCGGCGGGGTGGCGGTGGTCCCGCGCGGGCTGCTGCGGGCGTCGGTCGGCGATACTTCGCTCGCCTAGTCGCTGCGACAATGCTGCGTCCATGCTACTCCGGGGTGCCTTCTTCAGCGCTGAATGAGATAGATCAATCCCACGATCGACGTGATGAGTCCCGTCGTGACGAGAATCACGCTCGACCAGTTCCGCTGCTTCCTCTCGCCGACGACGATCTCGTCACCCGACGTGAGACCGACCTGGGACAGGGTGGCCCCGTCACGAACCGCGCGTTGCACCGCGTCCTTCGACAGGATCTCTCTCGTGCCGCGTCGCACCACCGTTTTCCGCATGTCGGCGGTCGGGAGCGGGCCACCCGCGTGCATGACTGCATCCCCAAGCAATATGTCTGCCGAAACCGCGTAGAAGCCGGGCCGCGCGACCGCGCCGGACACCGAGACGCGCGTCAACGCGGTCGCGCGCACGATCGGGTCGCGCACGAAGCGCGAGATCTGCGTGGTTAGGTAGTCGTTGAGCTCCGGCCGCAGCGCGCCGCGCATCGAGATGTCGGGAAGCGTCGGCACGGAGATGATCTGCCCCTCGCGCACGGCGATGGTGTCGTGCACCGTCAGGTTCCCGGACACGTCGAGCACGATCCGGTCGCCGGGATGGAAGTCGCCCTCGGTGAGCCGGCGCCGCAGCGTGGCGGCCTCGCTCGACCGCCCCCCCGCCTCGGCCGCGGCGAGCTGCCGCTCGAGCTCGAGGCGCGCCTCGCTCTTGGTCTGGGTGGCCGGCTGCCCGGTGACCACCCGCTGCTGGGCCGCCGCGACCGCGCTCGGCAGTGCCGGGGCGAGCGCGGTCGCGGCGCCAGCGCCGGCCAGGACGGACGCGATCGTGAAGGCGGTCGCCGCGGCTCGCCGGCGTTGGCGGCGCGAAGGCGACCACAGGACGTGTGGAACGTTCGAGTTGTGTGTCATTGGCATGAGGGCTTTGCACTCCGCGTGCTCGCCGCCCCGCGATTTCGCGACGGCGGCAAGACCGTGAACGTTAACGATTTAACATCAACCGAGCAGATCCGGTGCCGGCGCGACGGCCCCTCCCTGTTGCGGGTTTCCCACAGGCTGCTCGTCTCGGTACTACAGGCAGCCCCGCCGTTCCAGGCAAGAGCACTCCCCGGACCGCGCCGATGCGCCTCGCGCCATTGCCTCGCGCCATTGCCTCGCGCCATCGCCCGCGTATACCATGAACGGGTGATTCACGTCACGATCGTGTCGCGCCGGCGTCGGCCGGCGGTGGCGCCGCGTAACCCGCCGGTGGGGGTGCGCGTCGATGCTTCCGCGGCGGCGCCGGCGTCACGGTACGACCGCACCCTGTGGCGCGCGCGCTTCACCTGGATGCCGGCGGGCCGATCGTCACAGGTCGATAACGGTTTGGCCCACAACACTTTCCGCGCTGCGGAGGCGCCCGCATGAGTCGTGCAGTGCGCCCGCGCCATATGCGCCCAGCCGCTCCCACAGCCTTGCGCCCGCTGCCTGCTGCCAGGGCTGTCTTCAGTCGAGAGTCAATGCAGACCAGCGACACCCCGTCCCGGCCGCCGCTCGTGCTCATCGCCAACGACCAGGAGTGGTCGGCGCGCTCGCTCGAGAGC
The DNA here is from genome assembly GCA_045804285.1 of Gemmatimonadaceae bacterium. Classification (GTDB taxonomy): domain Bacteria; phylum Gemmatimonadota; class Gemmatimonadetes; order Gemmatimonadales; family Gemmatimonadaceae; genus DATMHT01. The sequence continues at coordinate 15,990 of JBJMNL010000080.1, read as the reverse complement.
ATCATGGGACCGCTCGGCTACGCGGTGCTGCGCGCCTACAATGGTCGCCAGGCACTCGATCTGGCGCGGAGCATCCTCCCCGACGTGATCATCATCGACGCCCACATGCCGGACATCAACGGCGTGGACGTCTGCGCGCAGCTGCGAGAGGACCCGCGCGTCGGCGGGGCGACGCCCATCATCATCACCACCTCCGGCCCCGGCCGCCGTGCCGAGCGCATGGCCGCGTTCGCCGCCGGGGCGTGGGAGTTCGTGAGCCAGCCGCTCGACGGCGAGCTCCTCCTGCTCAAGCTCGCGACGTGGGTCAAGGCGAAGCGCGAGGTGGATCGGGTGCGCAACGAGAGCCTGCTCGACGAGCTCACGGGCCTCTACAATATGCGGGGGCTCGCGCGGCGGGCCCGTGAGATCGGCGCCGAGGCGTACCGTCAGCAGTACCCGCTGGCGTGCGTGGCCTTCTCGCCGGACGCCGAGCTGGCGGAGGTGACGCCGCCGGCGGTCGCGGAGGTCGCGGCGCGCGTCATCGAGCACCTCGCGCAGGTCTGCCGCCGTGCCGGACGCAGCTCCGACGCGATCGGGCGCCTCGGGCCGGCAGAGTTCGCGATCATCGCGCCCGCCACCGAGGGGCGCGGCGCCGTGCGCCTCGTCGAGCGACTCCAGGAGATCCTGGTCGAGTCGCCGGTCACGCTCGGCGGCGAGGAGCGCACCGTGAAGATCCGCGCCGGCTACTGCGCCGTCCCCGACTACGCCCTCTCCTCGGTGGACGCCGTCGAGATGCTGCTGCGCGCCGCCGCCACCCTCCGGCATCTCCGCGCCGAGGGCGACCCGGCGCTCGTGCGCGCGTTCGACGACGTGAACGTGAAGTTCGTGCACTAGCCGACCGCCCGTCACGCTGCTCACGGAGCACTGAAGACCACTGACGACTGCCCCCCGCCAACCGCGTGCGCACGCGGTTGGCGGGGGGCAGTCGTCAGTGCTCGGCGCGCCGCGTGTCTTCCCGCCGCTACCGCCCCGCTTCCACCTCTTCCCCCGCCGCCAGCCGCGGCAGCTCGTCGTCGTGGCTCACGGAGTAGCCGTCGAGGTACGAGTAGTACTGGTAGTCGCCGTCGAGGCGGACCTCGTTCATCACCGCGCCCAGCACCTCGACCGGGAAGCGGTCGAGGGTGGCCAGCTTCGCCTCGGCGAGCTTGCGATCGGTCCTCCCGACGCGCAGGACGACGACCAGGTGTCGCGCCACGGTGCCGAGGGCGTAGGCGTCGATTCCGGCGGCGAAGGGGGGGGTGTCGAAGAGGATGACGTCGAACTCGCGCCGGACGTGCGTCAGCAGCTGCTCCATCGCCGCCGACGAGAGGAGCTCGGGGCCCTGGCGGCGGCGCGAGCCGCACGGGATCAGCGAGAGGTTGTCGTGCGACGTCGGGACGACGACGCGCTCGACCTCGGCGGCGCCGGCGAGGTAGTCGATGAGCCCCGGGCGCTGCTCGACGCCGAACGACGCGTGCAGCGCGCCGCGGCGGGTGTCGCCGTCCACCAGCAGCGTGCGGTAGCCCGCCTCGGCGAACGAGAGCGCGAGGTTGGAGGAGATGAGCGACTTCCCCTCGCCCGCGCCGGGGCTCGAGATGGCGAGCGTGATCGGCCCCGACTCGAAGGCGTGGCGGACGTTGAGGCGGATCGAGCGGAACGCCTCGACCACCTGCGCCGCGTCCTCCGGGTCGCTCGAGCCCTCGATCGTGCGCCGCAGGTCGGGGACGGCGCCGAGCACCGTCAGCCCCAGGTCGTTCACCGCCTGCTCCGGGTAGCGGAAGCGGCGGTCCATGCGGTCGAGCAGGAAGGCGATGAAGACGGCGAGGGCGAGGCTGGCGAGGATCGAGCCGGCGATCACCGTCGGCGCGGAGTTCGACGACGGCTCGAGCGGCGCGATCGCGGAGTCGAGCACCTGGACGTCGGCGATCGCCTGCGCCTCGGCGAGCTTGGCCCCCTGGTAGCGCTGCTCGAGGTTGGTCGCCAGGTCGGAGGCCACGAGCGCGTCGCGCTCGGCGGCCTTCTCCTGGATCTCGCGCACCGGGATCTGCTGGATGTCGCGGGTCGAGGCGCCGACGCGGCGGCCCAGCTCCGCCTCCTGTCGGCGGAGCTGCGCCGCGTACTGCTGCGCGAGCTGCGGGATGTCCCTCTGCTGCAGGCGGTCGACCGTGCGCTGCGCCTCCTTCACCTTCTCGTAGTCGTCGGTGTAGATGCCGCGCAGCGCCCGCAGCTCGACCTGCGCGCTGTCGAGGCGCTGGATGGCGCCGCGCAGCGTCATCGCCGCCGGGCTGTTGCTCACCGAGAGCACGGCGAGGAGGTTCGTGGGCGAGGGGCTCTGGAGCGCCTGCTCGAGCGCCTCGCGGTCGCGCTTCACCGTCTCCAGCTCCACCTTCTGCTGGAAGAAGGTCCCCATCACCGGGTCCTGGTAGCCGACCGTGCCCGGGGCGGCCGGGAGTCCCTGGGTGGGGAGGGTGATGGTCCGCACCTTGATGCCCTGCAGCGCCGACTCGCGGGTGTTCAGGTTCTGCTGGGCGACCTTGAGCTGGTCGCCGAGGATGTTGGCGAACTCCGTCAGCTTGCGGCGCTTGAGCTCCGCCGCGACGGTCGTGAACTCGTTGAGCCAGGTGTTGAGCACCTTGGCCGCGCGGTCGGGGCGGGTGTCGGTGAGCGAGATCTGGAGGAAGTTCGTGTTCTCCGGGATCGCCGCCGTCATCCGCTTCTGGAGCTCGATGGACGCTTCGCGCGGGGTGATGACGGTGAACTCCACCTCGTCGCGCCCGTGCAGCGTTGCGGCGGGGGGCGCCCAGCGGAAGCCGACCTTGCGCCCGATCGAGTCGCCGAGGGCGCCGGTCTCGACCAGCTGGTCGGTGGACGTCTTGAGCGTCCAGCGCCCCTTCGCGGCGTCCACGCCGAGGGAGTACGACCCGGGGCGGAAGGCGTCGGCGACGGTGAAGCCGCGGAAGGCGAGCGAGTCGCGCGCGGACTTGGGGAAGACGAAGAGCCCCATCTTCATGACCACCGCGTCGGAGATGCGGTAGCTCTTGAGGAGCTCGATCCAGGCGCTGTTGCGGACGATCCCTTCGGGGCGGATCGGCCCCTGCTTGGCGGCGTCCTCCGACATCCCCTCCTCGGAGATCCAGACGCGGGCCTGGGCGGTGAACTCGGGGTGGAGGAAGCGGGTGGCGACGATGCCGATGGCGGTGCCGAGGAGGACGATCGGCAGGACGAGCCACTTGTAGCGCTTGAGCGCCGCGACGGAGCGCCGGAAGCCGGCGCCGGCGACCGGGGCCGCGGGCGCGGCGTGCGCCGGCGGACCCCACTCGGTCGCGGGGGCGATGGCGGTGCCGCTGAAGCCGGCGGCATTGGAGCGCGAAACGAGTTCGCCAGGCATTGAGGTCGAGTGGGGCGGGACGGTTCGATGGACAGTCGGAGCGCCGCGACCGCGCCGGTGCCGAACGACCGGGACGCGGGCAGCGCGCTCAGGGGCCCGGTGCGGGTCGCGGGAGCTGCCTACGTATGTGCCTACGCAGGTGCCTACGCAGGTGCCTTCGCATGCTGGACCATTGCAATAGTGAGCCCAACGCTGCGCGAGGCCAGGAGCCGGGAGTTTTCGAAGCTAGCGGGCCGGTCCTTTCCCCTGTGATGTGGCGCACTGGCCGCACGTCCTGGGGCGAGTGGGCAACAGGATGTTGCTGAGATACTACGCTCGTCTCTTGACAGGTTCCACACGTCCTGCAAATTGAGGCGCTTCTTCGGTCCTGGGCGGCGCCGTTGGCGCGATGCGCCCCCCCCGCCGGCCGTTCCTCCCGCCCTGGGCCGCGCGTACCTCGGCATGACCGCCGCCTCCACGCCACACCCCGAGCTCATGTCAGGCAGCGACGCCGCCATCGCCGTACGAGACCCCCTCTCGATCTCCCCCGAGGTCAAGGCGGGGCTGCGCCTCCTGATCGTGGACGACGACCGCACGCTCCGGGAAGGGTGCGCGAGCGTCCTCCAGATGGACGGCTTCAACGTCAGCTTCACCGGCCGCGGCGACGAGGCGGTCGAGATCGTCCGCCGGCGGAAGTTCGACATCGTCCTCGTCGACCTGTACATGACGCCGGTCTCGGGGATGGACGTCCTCAAGGCCACGCTGGAGGCGAACAAGGACACGATCGTCGTCGTCATGACCGGGAACCCGAGCGTGACGACGAGCATCGAGGCGCTGCGCGCCGGGGCGTGGGACTACCTCCCGAAGCCCTTCTCGGCGGCCCACCTCCAGGTCCTCGTCGGCCGCGCCTCCCACGCCGTCATGATCGCGCACGAGACGCAGCACATGCGGCAGCAGGTGCTCGAGCAGAGCGGGAACAGCGACAAGATCACGCTCCTCGGCGTCTCGCCGGCCTTCCGCAAGGCGGTGGAGCTGGCCCGCAAGGTCGCGCAGACCGACGCCTCGGTGTTCATCAGCGGCGAGAGCGGCACGGGGAAGGAGGTCATCGCGCAGTTCATCCACCGCCACAGCCGCCGCGCCAGCCGGCAGCTCGTGCCGATCAACTGCGCCGCCCTCCCCGAAGGGCTGCTCGAGAGCGAGCTGTTCGGGCACCGCAAGGGGGCGTTCACCGGCGCCGACCGCGACAAGCCGGGGCTCCTCGAGACCGCCAACGGCGGCACGCTCTTCCTCGACGAGCTGACCGAGATGTCGCACCCGCTGCAGGCGAAGCTGCTGCGCGTGCTCGCCGACGGCGTGGTGCGCCGCGTGGGGAGCGAGCAGCAGGATGCGGTGGTGGACGTCCGCTTCATCTCGGCGACCAACCGCGAGCCGCAGGAGGCGGTGCGCGACGGGATCCTGCGCGAGGATCTCTTCTACCGCCTGCGCGTCGTCCCGATCAAGCTGCCGCCGCTGCGCAACCGGATCGAGGACATCCCGATCCTCGCCAACCACTTCCTGTCGCACTACTGGCAGCGCCACCGGAAGGCCGGGGAGCCGGCGCCGAAGATCACCGACGCGACCATGGACGTGCTGCGCGCCCGCCCCTGGCGCGGCAACGTGCGCGAGCTGCAGAACGTGATCGAGCACGTCGCCGTGCTCGCCGACGCCGATCGCCCGATCGATCCGGACGACGTCCCGCAGCACGAGGAGCCGGCGTCGGCCGGCGGGGCATCGGGGGCGATGGCGGCGGTGATGGACGAGGCGTACCACGTCGCCAAGGACAGGCTGGTCGCGCAGTTCGAGCGCGAGTACCTCCAGCGGCTCGTCGTCCGGGCCGGCGGGAACATGTCGAAGGCGGCGCGCCTGGCGAGCGTCGACCGGACGACGCTCTACCGGCTCATGGAGAAGAACGGCTTCCGCCGCGACGAGCTCTCGAGCTCGACCGGCTGAGCGCGCGCCGAGCGTCCGCATGAACGGCGATGCTCCACGGAGCGGGGGGAGCGGCGGGGGCGGCGGGAGCGGCGGCGCCGATCCGCCGGCCCAACCGCCAACCGGGCGCGCGCCGCGCACGCCGCGCAACTCGGTCGAGCGGCTGGCGGCCGCCTTCCTCCCCTACGACTCCGCGGAGCTCGACGCAGCCGCCGCCGACCCATCCGTGGTGGCGTGGCACACGCTCACGCGCTCGGCGGCGCACGTCTTCCGCGACTGGGAGCACGCGCCCTCGACCGAGTCGCGCGCTGCGGACGTCCACGGTCCGCTCGCCGCGCTCTGCGCCGCCGTGCGCGAGGGGGCCGAGGGGGAGGGGGGCGCGCCCGGCATCAAGGAGCTGCCTCCGTCCGTGCCGGCGCGGGCGTTGCTCGACGCGTTGCGCCGCGCCTTCCTCGACCAGGTGACGCTCGTCTCCGAGCACCTGACGGCGGCGCAGGTGGTGCAGGTGCTGCGCGGCTTCGAGGCGGTGCAGCGCTCCCTCGACGGCGACCCCGCGCACCGTTTCGCGACGATGCTCTCGGGGATGGACGCGATGGAGCTGGTCGTGGAGGTCGCCCACGACATGCGCTCCCCGCTCGGCTCCATCCTCTTCCTCTCCGAGCGGCTGCGGAAGGGGCAGAGCGGGCCGGTGAACGCGATCCAGGAGCGGCAGCTCGGCCTCGTCTACAGCGCCGCCTTCGGCCTCAGCTCGCTGGCCAGCGATGTCATCGAGCTGGCGCGCGGCGGCGACCGGCTCGTGGACCGCAAGCCGGCGCCCTTCTCGGTGACGGACCTGATGCAGGCGGTGCGCGACATCGTGCTGCCGATCGCCGAGGAGAAGGGGCTCGAGATCCGCCTCGTCTTCCCCGAGAGCGACTCGCGCGTCGGCTACGCGTCGGCGCTCAACCGCGTGCTCCTGAACCTGACGACGAACGCGCTCAAGTTCACCGCGTCGGGCTCGGTGGAGGTGTCGGCACGTCAGACCTCGAAGACGGCGGTCGAGTTCGCGGTACAGGACACGGGGCGCGGCATCCCGCCCTCCGTCATGGCGACGCTCTTCGACTCCTTCCGCCAGCGGGCGAAGCCCGGCGAGTACGCCTTCTCGAGCGCGGGACTCGGGCTCTCGATCTGTCAGAAGCTCGTCGCCGCGATGGGGGGCGCGCTCGAGGTGGACACGTCGCCGGAGAGGGGGACGCGCTTTTACTTCGAGCTGGAGCTGCCGCTGGCGACGACGTTCTAGGGGCGACGACGGTCGAGGGGGGCGCGGTACGCACGGGGCGGTACGCGGGTTCGGGGCGCGTGGGTCCGGTGCGAGCGAGCCCGCCGGTCGTGCTACCTTCCCAGTGGGGGGGCCCCCGCGCTCGTCCGCCCGCGCCTCGCTACTTTCTCCGCTTCGTCCGCTTCTCCAGCACCACTTCGTCCTCCACGATCATGAAGCGGATGACGCGGCGGCGGATCTCGGCGAACTGGCGGCTCCGGTCGCGGAACTGGTCGTTCGAGACGATGGAGGCGCCGAGCTCCCTGGCGAAGGAGAGGAGGAAGTAGTCGGCGTCGGTGCCGGCGGGGGCCTGCTTGACCTCGCCCGCCTCGACGAGGCGCTCGTAGCCGGCGGGGTCGTCCACCTGATGGCGGAGGGCGGCGTCCACGACGATGATCGGCTCGAAGCCCTGCTCGACGAGCTTGTCGCGGACGAGGAGGATGTTGGCGAGCCGGGCACGCGTCCCCTCGCCGGCGTGCGCGACGTTCGAGCCATCGACGAGGGCACGGCGGATCGGCGGCGCCGCCGCGGGAGACGCGGGGGACACCGCTGGCGACGCCATGTCCTCCCTGCCGAGCAGCTCGCGCGGCGGCGTCCTCTTTCCGTCGGGGGTCGGCATACCGTCGCCGATGGGGAGGCAAGTCGCGTGCGCGCGGCGGGGGGCGTCACCCACTACTGTACGCAGCGGATTCACGAAGCATCGGATTCACGAAGCATCGGATTCACGAAGCATCGGATTCACGAACGGAGCACGACGTGAGCGAACGGAGCAGAACGAAGTCGCAGGGCGGGACGCCGGCCGGAAAGGCGCCGGCGGCGAACGGGCGCCGCTACTGGTTGATCAAGTCGGAGCCCGACGCCTTCTCGTTCGACGACCTGTGGGCGGCGCCGCGGCGCACCACCTGCTGGGACGGCGTCCGGAACTATCAGGCGCGCAACTTCATGCGCGACGAGATGAAGGTCGGCCACCTGGTCCTCTTCTATCACTCGAACGCCGAGCCGCCGGCCGTCGCCGGCGTGGCCGAGGTGGTGCGCGAGGCGTACCCCGACCACACCGCGTTCGACCGCGACGACCCGCATTACGACCCGAAGAGCCGGCCAGACGCGCCGACGTGGGTGATGGTGGACGTGCGCGCCGTGGAGCGCTTCGCGCACCCCGTCACGCTCCCCGAGCTCCGCGCGGTCCCGGCGCTCGCGGGGATGGCGCTCCTCCAGAAGGGGAGCCGCCTGTCGGTGCAGCCGGTGCGGCCGGAGGAGTGGGAGGCCGTGTACGCGATGGGGACCGCGCGCCGCTAGCCGCCCGCGCTGGGTGACGCCGTGCGGGTGACGCCTAGCGACCGGCGCCTAGCAACCCGCCGCCCGCTCCGTCACCAGCACCGCCTTCCCGACGAGCTCCCCGCGCTCCATCGCGTCGAGCGCCATCTGGAACTCCTCGAGTGGGAGGGTGCGGTCGACGACCGTACGCACGACGCCGCGGGCGACGAGGTCCACGGACTCGTACAGGTCCTGGAGCGTCGCGCCGACCGAGCCCATGACCTGCTGCTCGAAGACGACGAGCTGGATCGGGTGGACGGTGAAGCTGTCGGTGGAGTAGCCGATGAAGACGAGGCGCCCGCGGCGACCGAGGGCGGCGGCGGCGGCGGCCATCGTCTCGGCGATGCCGACGCACTCGAAGACGACGTCGGCGCCGGCGCCGCCGGTGATCGCACGGATCCGCTCGGCGACATTCCCGGCGCTCGCGTCGACGGTGGCTTCGGCGCCGAGCTCGCTGGCGCGGGCGAGCTTGGCGGCGGTGCGTCCGACCGCGATGACGCGGGCGCCGGCGGCGCGGGCGAGCTGCACGAGACCGAAGCCGACGCCGCCGACCCCGTAGACCACCACCCACTCGCCCGGGGCGAGGCGGGCGAGCTTGACGGCGTGGACGGCGGTGGTGACGCCGCAGCCGATCGGCGCCGCCGCGACGTCGGGGACGGAGTCGGGGAGCGGGACGGCGTTGCGGGCGGGGACGGTCACGTAGTCGGCGAAGCCGCCATCGGAAAGGAAGCCGTACTCGGCGCGGAGCGCGGGACAGATGTGCTCGTCGCCGACGCGGCAGTGACGGCACGCGCCGCAGCCCACGTAGTAGTAGACGATGACGCGCTCGCCGACGCGGTCGGAGGGGACGCCCGGTCCGACCGCCTCGATGCGCCCCACCACCTCGTGCCCCATCGTGATCGGGGCGGCGCCGAGGTTCAGGAGCCCGCTGCGAAAGTGCAGCTCGGTGTGGCAGACGCCGGCCGCGGTGACGCGGACGAGAAGCTCTCCCGCGCCGGGCTCGCGGCGCGGCACGTCCTGGAGCTCGAAGGGGGCGTGTGGGGCGGTGTAACGGACGGCTCTCATGGCGACCGGGTCGGGGTGTCGAGTTCAGCGCACGCCGAACGATACTCGGGGAACGATACCGCCGCGCGGCGCGGGAGACGATGTGCTTGAGGCCGGCCGGCGGGTTAGATTGTAGTCACGCGCGTCGTGCGGCAGCCGACGCAGGCCGACGCAGGCCGATGCAGGCCGATGCAGGCCGATGCAGGGCGACGGCGCGCGTGAAAGTTGCGGGGACGCGCCCGCCGGCGACCGGAGCAGGGAAGAACCCGCGGCCGGTGCAGCGCTCGGCGCGGACCATCTCGCCGGCCTCGTCGGCGGGGCGCACCACATCGGACGGCCATGGCGCGGCGCCGGCGAGGCGCGTGCGGCGGGCGGGGCGCGGCGACAGGCGCGCCCCGCGGTGCCCGCCGCCCCACCCGGCGGCCGCGACGGAAACAGCTACGGAGAGAGCGGCATGAGCAAGACTGGTACGGCGGAGGCACCGCAGCAGCAGGCGACGGGGTCGGGCGCGCTCGAGATCCGCGACAGCCGCACCGGCACGTCGTACACGGTGCCGATCCTGGAGGCCGGGGTCGAGGGAGACCGGGCGATCCGCGGCATGGACCTGCGGCAGATCAAGGCCGACCCGCAGGAGTTCGGCCTCATGAGTTACGACCCCGCGTTCATGAACACGGCGTCGTGCAAGAGCGCGATCACCTTCATCGACGGCGACAAGGGGATCCTGCGCTACCGCGGCTACCCGATCGAGCAGCTCGCCGAGGGGGCGAGCTTCCTCGAGGTGGCGTGGCTGCTCCGTAACGGCGAGCTGCCGACGCAGCAGCAGTACGACGGGTGGGTGAAGGACATCACCTACCACACCTACGTGCACGAGAACATGCGGAAGTTCCTCGAGGGCTTCCGCTACGACGCGCACCCGATGTCGATGCTCTGCTCGACGGTCGCGGCGATGTCGTCGTTCTACCCCGAGGCGAAGAACATCCAGGACGCCGAGCAGCGGAACATCTCGATCATCCGCCTGCTCGCGAAGCTGCCGACGCTCGCCGCCTTCGCCTACCGGCACGTGAAGGGGCTCCCCTTCATCTACCCCGACAACGACCTCTCCTACGTCGAGAACTTCCTCTCGATGGTGGCGCGGATGTCGGAGCCGAAGTACGAGGCGAACCCGGTCTTCACGCGGGCGCTCGAGATCCTCTTCATCCTGCACGCCGACCACGAGCAGAACTGCTCGACGAACGCGGTGCGCGCGGTGGGCTCGTCGCACGTGGACCCCTTCTCGGCGGTCGCCGCGGGGATCGCGGCGCTCTACGGCCCGCTGCACGGCGGGGCGAACGAGGCCGTGCTGCACATGATCAAGGAGATCGGCCACCCGAAGAACATCCCGGCGTTCATCGACGGGGTGAAGAGCGGGAAGGGGCAGCGCCTGATGGGCTTCGGCCACCGCGTCTACAAGAGCTACGACCCGCGCGCCCGGATCGTGAAGCGGCTCGCCGACGAGGTGTTCGCGCAGGTCGGGATGGACAAGGATCTCGAGATCGCGCTCGAGCTCGAGCGCATCGCCCTCTCGGACGAGTACTTCGTCTCGCGGAAGCTCTACCCCAACGTGGACTTCTACACGGGGTTGATCTACCGCTCGATGGCCTTCCCGACGGAGTTCTTCACGGTGCTCTTCGCCGTCGCGCGTACGGCGGGCTGGCTCGCGCAGTGGGAGGAGATGCTGCTCGACAAGGAGCAGAAGATCGCCCGCCCGCGCCAGATCTACGTCGGCCCGGGCGAGCGGCCGTACAAGAGCACGCTGTCGGACAAGAAGCCGCACACGACGAAGGACTCGATCCGGAGGTAGCGCCGGAAGTCGCGATCGAGAGGGCGCTCGCGGACGGATCGCGAGACGACAGCGGAAAGCGCGCGCGCTGACGGCCGCGGAGATGGAAGACCCGCGGACTCACAGCGATCCGTCGCTACGACGGCAGAGCTCCTCCCGGCCCGGGCCGGGAGGAGCTCTGCCCTTTTCGGAATGTCTCCGTGCGAGCCCGCGGGCTCACCGGCGAGGCGTCCCGGCGCGTGCGCGGCCGGGCTCGGGGCACTCGTGGCGCCGGTGCGTCTCGCAGACGCGCTTCACGGGGCAGCCGCCGCAGTGCCGGAGGCGCGCCGTGCAGACGAGGGCGCCGAGCTCCATGAGGGCCTGGTTGTGCGTCCAGGCGCTCTTGCCGGCGCGCGGGAGGGTCGCCTCGGCGAGCGCCCACGCGGCCTTCGCCTCGGCGGTGGATTTGGGGACGAGGTCGGGCGCGAAGACGCGGCGCAGGACGCGGGCAACGTTCGTGTCCACGAGCGCGGCGCGCCGCTCGTACGCGAACGACGCGACGGCCCCGGCAGTGTAGGCGCCGATGCCCGGAAGCGCGCGCAGCGCGGTGGGATCGGAGGGGAGGGCGCCGGGGCCGCCGTCGCCCGTCACGTGCCGGGCGAGGCGGTGGAGGTTGCGCGCCCGCGCGTAGTATCCGAGCCCGCTCCACGCCTCGGCGACGCGCGCGGCGGGCGCGGAGGCGACGTCGGCCAGCGTCGGGAAGACACCGAGGAACTCGTGATACTTCGGGACGACGCGCGCGACCTGCGTCTGCTGGAGCATCAGCTCGGAGACGAGCACGTGGTATGGGTCGCGCGTGCGGCGCCAGGGGAGGTCGCGCGAGCTCACGCGGTACCACGCACGGAGCCGGCGCCCGAACTCGCGCAGCCGCTCGGTGGGGATCGACGCGGGGTCGAAGGCGCGCGCCGAGCGGGGCCGGTCGCTCCTCGTTCCCGGCTTTCCCGCGGCGCCGCCGCGCGCTGCCGGTGCCCGCTTGCCCTTCCGCGCCGCCGTGCGCTTGCCGCCGGTCACTGCGGCGTCCAGGTCGGGTGCGAGGTGAAGAGGCCGTCCACGAAACCGATCTGGTGGGCGAGGTAGAGGCCGAAGCCGACGCTCAGCGCGCCGGCGGAGACGCGGATCCAGCGCTGGAGTCCCGCCACGCGCGCCGCCGCGAGCGCCGACGGCGCGGCGATGGCGAGCGTCATGAGCGCCATGCCGGCGATCGTGCCGAGGCCGAAGACGAGCAGGTAGGCGGCCGCCCACCGCGGGTCGCGGATCAGGGGGAGGACGAGGAAGGTCGCCGCGGCCGACCCGGCGAGCCCGTGGACGACGCCGACGAGGAGCGGGCGCATCGTCGTCAGGCGGCTCGGCCGGGGGCGGACGTCGAACAGGTTGAGGCAGCCGAGGACGACGAGCATGACGGCGACGGTGAACTCCATCGAGAGCCCGAGCCGCGGCGAGAAGGCGAGCTCGAAGAGGACGATCGCCCCGCCCACGACGAGGATCGTGAGCGTGTGGCCGAGCCCCCAGAGCGCGCCGATCCCGGCGGCGCGGGCGAGCGAGCGCTCCTGGGTCACGATCGCCGTCACCGCCACGACGTGATCGGGGTCGGTGGCGTGGCGCATCCCCCAGAGGAGGCTCGTGACGAGGGAGATGGTGAGTAGGCTGAGCATGGGGGGAGCGGTGGCGTGCGGTCGGGAGGCCCGCGAGTGCCGGAATGTAGCCGGCAGGCGACCGTGGGAGCAGCACTGGCCGGTGGCGGTCGCTGGCGGTCGCTGGCGGTCGCTGGCGGTCGCTGGCGGGGGGGTGGTCCGCGGGTTAGCGTGCGAGAGGAGGGGCGTCCGCCATCGCCGCGAACCAATCGCCACGACCCGCGTGTTCCTACTCTGCATGTGCCCGACGAACTGTCCCGTCGCCCGAGGGCGTCCGGGGAGGCGCGCGCGCGGCTGAGGGAGCTCGCACCGCAGCTTTGCCGGCCGCTCGGACGCGAGCGGCCGTTTTCTCTTTCGGGAGTCGTCGAGGGAGCGCGAATGTACGAGCGCGAGACGAAGGGGGGAGTGGCGCAGATGGCCGGCGGCGCGGAGCCGCGCCACCTGCCGGGCACCGATCCCACACGCGTCGACGGCGCGATCGGCCACACGCCCGTCGTGCGGCTGAGCCGCGTCGTGGAGCCGGGCATGGCCGAGGTGTGGGTGAAGCTCGAGGGGTCGAACCCGGGCGGCTCGATCAAGGACCGCACGGCGCTCGGGATGATCCTCGACGCCGAACGGCGCGGGGTGATCAAGCCGGGCGACACGATCGTCGAGCCGACCTCGGGGAACACCGGGATCGGGCTCGCGCAGGTCGCGTCGGCGCGCGGCTACCGGCTGATCCTCTGCCTGCCGGCGCAGATGAGCGAGGAGCGGAAGCGGACGCTCACCGCCTACGGCGCGGAGCTGGTCCTCACCGATCCCGAGCGCCGCATGCTCGCCGCGATCGAGGAGGCCGAGAAGATCCGTGACGCCACGGGTGCGTGGATGCCGAACCAGTTCACGAACCCCGCCAACCCGCGCATCCATTACGAGACCACGGCGCCCGAGCTGTGGGAGCAGATGGAGGGGCGGATCGACGCCTTCGTCTACGGCTCGGGGACCGGTGGGACGATCACCGGCGTGGGTCACTTCCTCAAGGAGCGGCGTGCCGACACGCTCGTGGTCGCGGTGGAGCCGGCGCGCTCGCCGGTGCTCTCGGGTGGTGAGCGGGGGCAGCACCAGTTCCAGGGGATGGGGCCGGGCTTCGTGCCGGCGAACTTCGATCGGAGCGTGGTGGACCGCATCGTCCAGGCGTGGGAGGAGGATGCCTTTCCGCTGGCGCGCCGGATGGCGCGGGAGGAGGGACTCTTCATCGGGATGTCGAGCGGGGCGATCGTCTGGGCGGCGCTCGGGGTGGCGCGCGAGCTCGGGGCGGGGAGGCGCGTGCTGTGCATCGCTCCGGACTCGGGGGCGCGCTACCTGTCCACGGCGCTGTTCAGCGAGGGAGAGGGCGCGCCGGCGGCCGGCGGGGAGGGATGACGCACGGCGCCGACCATCGTCTAGCTTGAAGGCGCGGCCGCGCCGAACCGTGGGAGTGCTGGCAACGCCGCTCTGAAGCTCGAGTCACTCTCGAAACTCCCTCGGCGTCGCGGCACTCCCGCCGTCCCCCGTCCTCCGCTCGGCGTCCGCCGCGGGGGCACGCCGAGTCCACCCGGTACCAATCCTGGCCATGGAACGCCGAGCCGGCGGCAGCGCGTCGCCGGACTCTCCACCAGCCGGCGACGCGAGTCGCGGCCGGACGTCGATCAGCCTGCTCCCGGCCGCGCGTACGGACGCCGATCCGAGGGCGGAGGGTGTGTCCGTCGCGCCCGACCCACGGGCCCGTTGGGGGATGTGGGCGGTCTGGTGCGTCGGGGCGCTCGCCATCGTCTGGGGCGCGTACTCCCTCACGCGCCCCTTCGGCTTCGACCAGGGGGTGTTCGCCTGGGTCGGGGACGTGCTGCTGTCGGGGGGCGTTCCCTATCGCGATGCATGGGACACCAAGGGGCCGGCGGCGTTCGTGCTCGCTGCGGCCGCCCAGGGGCTGTTCGGCCGGAACGAGTGGGCGATCCGCCTGCTCGACCTGGCGTGGCTCGCCGCGGGCGTGGCTGGCGTGCGGGCGATCGCGCGGCGGCTCGGGGGCGGGCGTGCCGCGGGACTCACCGCGGCCGCGCTCTTCTTCCTCTGGTACGCGTCGCTCGACTACCGGAGCACGGCGCAGCCCGACGGCTGGGCGACCGTGCTGCTCGTCTGGGCGGTGCTGGCGCTTGTCGGGAGCGCGGACGGCCAGGGCGGGCGCTGGTGGCGGGGCGCGGTGGCCGGGGCGCTGATCGGCGTCTGCGCGCTGGTGAAGCCTACCTATGGGATGTTCCTGGCGCTGCCGCTCATCGCCTCGCTGTACGACGCCATGTCCGCGGCCGGCGGGCGCGCGTCGGGCGGGTGGAGAGTGGCGCTGGCGTGGGGGGTCGGTGTCGCTGTCGGGTTCCTGGCGCCGATCGCGGGGTGTCTCGCCTGGTTCGCGGCGCGCGGCGCGCTGCACGACTTCACCGAGGTCTACGTCGTGTGGACGGCCACCGTGTATGCCGGGTTCGAGATCGGCTGGCTCTGGCGCTTCCAGCTCCTGGTGACCGGGTTCCTCGCGACGCCGCTCGCCCTCGCCCTGCCGCTCGCCCTCGTCGGCGCCGCGAAGCTGTGGGGGAGCGACCGGCGCGCGGCGGCGGTCGTCCTCGCGTGGGGCGTCCTATCCGTCGTGAACCTGGTGGTGCAGGGGCGGTTCTGGCCGTACCACTGGATCCCGCTGTATCCCGCGCTCGCCGTGCTCACGGCGCTTGGCGTCGGCGCGGCCTACGCGGCGAGCGTGCGCGCGGCGGCGCCGGTGCTGCCCTCCGCGGGGGCAAGCAGCGACGCCGCCGGCCCGCCGTCGCCCGAGGACGGCGCGATCCTGCGCCATCTCCTCGCCGCGAGCCTCGTCGCGATCGCGGTGGGTGCGTCGGTGCGGCCGCTGCTCGACGTCTATCACTGGGGAAAGCTGCTCGCGGGCGCGGAATCGGCGGCGGCGTACGAGGCGCGCGAGTACGTGATCTCGGAGGGGTACCCGCGCGACTCGGTCGTGGCGATCGGCCGCTACGTGCGGGCGCGGACGGCGCCGGGCGACGCGGTGCTCTTCTGGGGGCTCGACCCCGGCGTGAACTTCCTGATCGAGCGCCGCCCTCCGGGTCGCTTCGCGCTCGAGCTGCCCCTCGTGCGCGGGGAGGGGAGCGCGCTGCGCGCCGCCTACCGGCGCGAGTTCATGGCGCTGATGACCGGCCACGCCGCGCCGGCGTACGTCGTGACCCTCGCCGCGAGCGCCTGTCCACAGCCGGACACCGCGGTGGGCGCCGCCTGCCCCGGCCTCTACCCGGACTTCGCGGCGCTGCTGGCGCGGGACTATCCGGTGGAGCGCGTGATCGGCGGGTTCGAGGTACGGCGGAGGAGGGGGGAGGGGCGGAAGGGACGGAAGGGCGGAATTGAAAGAGCGGCATCGGGAAGGGCGGAATGAGGCCTGAGGAATGAGGCCGGGACCCCACCGGTGGCTTTACTGGCCACCAGGAGGGTC
>JBJMNL010000079.1:0-9412 GCA_045804285.1 Gemmatimonadaceae bacterium | reverse complement strand
TGAATCGCCTGCGCCAGCGGGCGGTGGAGGAGCTGATGGTGCGACGCGACTGGGCGGAACAGGCCCGGCTGGCGGAGCGGCGGGAGCGCGTGGAGCAGGCCGTGGCGTCGGTGGGTGAGGGGGGTGTGGCGGGCGAGGCGGGTGCGCGGGGGGGCCCCCCCCACGTCGAAGTTACCACCTCCGTCGCCCCCGACCGCCACCCGACGCTCGCGCCGCGGACCGCTTCCGCGCGTCCCACCGACCGCGCGAGCGACTTCCGCCTCGTCGCCGAGGTGTTCACCGCCGACGACGCACGCTCCGCGGCGGAGGCAGGCGCGACCGAGATCGTCTTCGACCCCTTCCTCCGGCACCCGGCGCCCCCGAAGTCGCGCCTCGCCGGTCTCGCCTCCGAGCTGGGTGAGCGAGGCGTCGCGCTGCGCCTCCGCACCCCGACCGTGGTGCGCCCCGAGGAGCGACGCGTCGTCGATCGCTGGCTCGCGCTCGATCTCCCGGTCCAGTCGGGTCACCTCGGCCTCGTCGCCGAGCTGGCGCGCGCCGGCCGGGACGTCGTGGCCGACTACGCCGTGAACTGCTTCAACCAGCACACCGCGGCCGAGTACTTCCGGCTCGGCGCGCGCCGCATCGTGCTCTCGGTCGAGCTGACCGTCGAGGAGCTCACGCGGGTCGCCGCGCCGTGGGCCGGGCGGGGCTTCGACGTCTTCGTCTACGGCCGTCCCGAGGGGATGACGATCGAGCACTGCGTGCTGTCGGCGGCCTTCGACCGCGAGCCCACCAAGTGCCGCGACCTCTGCACGCGCGACCACACGAACGTCGAGCTGACCGATCCGGCCGGCTACACCTTCCCCGTGGCGACCGACTCCGCTTGCCGCAACCGGCTGCTCCACTCGCGCCCCGTCGAAGGGTCCGAGTACCTGCCGCGCCTCTGGGCGGGGGGGCTGCGCGGCTACCAGCTCGTCTTCAACGTGCCCGGTGAGACGGTCGCGCCCGTCGTCGCGCGCTACCGCGCGGCGCTGGACGCGCTCGCCGCCGGTACGCGCCCGGACCTGGCCGCGGTGCGCGAGCTCGTCGGCGGCGCCTTCACGCGCGGCCACTTCGCGCGCGCGGTCTGACGCCGCGGCGCGCGATGGAATGGGTGCGTGGCGCCGCGGAGGCGTGGTAAGGTGTCCCGCGTGAGATCAACCGACGATCGAGCGCGCGGTGGCGCCGCGCCCACGCTCGAACAGGCGAACGAGGCGCTCCACTCCGCCTTCGGGTACGAGCGCTTCCGCCCGGGACAGGAGCAGGCCGTCCGCGCCGTGCTCGAGGGGCGCGACACGCTCGTCATCCTCCCCACCGGCGGCGGCAAGTCGCTCTGCTACCAGGTCCCAGCGCTGCTGCTGCCCGGCCTGACGGTCGTTGTGTCGCCGCTCATCTCCCTGATGAAGGACCAGGTGGACGCGCTCACGGCGCGCGGCCTGCCGGCCGCCTTCATCAACAGCACACTCACCGGCGGCCAGGTCGCCGACCGGCTGTCGCGCGCCGCCCGCGGCGAGATCAAGCTCCTCTACGTCGCCCCGGAGCGCTTCGACCAGGGGACGACGGCGGAGCGGCTGCGCGCCATGGGCGTCTCCCTCCTCGCGGTCGACGAGGCGCACTGCGTCAGCGAGTGGGGACACGACTTCCGCCCGAGCTACCTGCGCATGGCGTCGGTGCGCGCGCGCCTCGGCGACCCGCCGACGATCGCCCTCACGGCGACCGCGACGCCCGAGGTGCGGCGCGACATCGCGCACCAGCTCCACCTCGACGACCCGGTCACCGTCATCACCGGGTTCGACCGGCACAACCTGCGCTACCACGTCGTGCCGACCAAGACGGAGGGCGACAAGGACGCCGCGCTCGCCGACGTCCTCCGCACGCACGAGGGGCTGGCGATCGTCTACGCGTCCACGCGCAAGGCCGTCGAGCGCATCTCGGCGGTCCTGGAGCGGGCGCGCATCCCCGCCGTCGCATACCACGCGGGGCTCGACGACGCGCACCGCCACGACGTGCAGGACGCCTTCATGAACGAGGACGTCCGCGTCATCGTCGCGACCAACGCCTTCGGCATGGGGATCGACAAGGCGAACGTGCGGCTGGTCGTGCACCACGCGATGCCGGGGACGCTCGAGGCGTACTACCAGGAGGCGGGGCGCGCCGGACGCGACGGGAAGCAATCGGACTGCTTCCTCCTGCACGCCTTCCAGGACCGATTCACGCACGAGTTCTTCATCAAGGGGGCGAACCCGGAGCGCAAGCTGGTCGAGCAGGTGTACGAGGCGCTCCGGCGCCGCGCCGATTCCACGGGTATCGTCCGCGTAGCGCCCGAGGACCTCGTCGCCTCGCTGCCGGCCAAGACGAGCCCGCGCGAGGTGGAGGCGGCGCTCCGCATTCTCGCCCGCGGCGACGCGCTGCGGAGCGAGGCCGACTCGGCGTCGCGCGTCTTCGTGCGGCTGCTGGCGACGCCGGAGCGCATCAAGCGCGAGCTGAACGGCGACCACGACGTGGAGCGGGAGCTGCTCCGCGCCCTCTGGCGGGCGGTGGGCAAGAAGCTCAACGATGGCGCGGCGGTGGACCTCGAGGGGCTGCCGCCGGGCTTCGGAGGCGCCTCGCAGGTGATCCCGGTGCTCGAGGGGCTCCAGGCGCGGCAGTTCGTCGTCTGGGAGCGGAGCGGTGGCGGCACGCGCCTCACGAGCCCGCGGGCCCCCCTTTCCTCCTTCGCCATCGACTGGGCGTCGATCGACCGGCGGCGGCTGGGCGATCTGTCGAAGCTCGAGGCGATGCAGAAGTACGCCTACGCGCCCGGTTGCCGGCGCGCCTTCGTGCTCCGATATTTCGGCGATCCGGCGGCTCGTCCCGCCTGTCAGGGGTGCGACAATTGCCTCGGTCTCAAGCACGAGGCACCGCCGAGCTCCGTCACGCCGCGTCCGAAGCCGGCGCGCCGGCGCACGGCGGCCGAGCGATTCGGGGGGGCGAGTGCCGGCGGCGGGGAGTCGCGGGCGTTGCCGACGTCGGCGTCCGCGAGCGGCGCCGCCGAGCTGGTGATGGGCGCCGAGGATGCGGGGCTGTTCGCCGAGCTGAAGCGGCTACGCGGGGCGATCGCGCGCGAGGAGCAGGTGCCGGCCTACGTCGTCTTCCCGGACCGCACCCTGGCCGAGATCGCGGTGCGGCGCCCCCGGTCGCTCGCCGCGCTGGCCGAAGTGCGGGGTGTCGGGCCTGCCAAGCTGGACAAGTACGGAGAGCGATTCCTGGACGCCGTGCGGAACGGCGACGGGACGGAAGCGGCGTGAGAGCGGGGGCCGGGCGCGAGCCCGCCACGGGCGGGCGGGTGGACTGGGGTGCCTCGGATGCGGGCAACCCGGCCACCGCCGCCCGGGCCCCGGAGCGTGCTGGCCCTCGTTGGCCGGGTGAGGTCGGAGCGACGTCCCGAGCGGCCGGTCGCCACTACCGACACCCGATACCCGATACCTGCTAATGGACGATTCGCTCTACTTCTCCGACCAGCACTTCGCCGTGCGCGAGATGGTGCGCACCTTCGCCCGCGAAGAGGTCGCGCCGGTCGCGCGGGCCTACGACGAGGCCGCTCGTTTCCCGTGGGAGAACGTCAAGAAGATGGGAGAGCTCGGGCTCCTCGGCGTGCCCTGGCCGGAGGAGCTCGGGGGCGCCGGCCTCGACCTCCTCAGCTACATGATCACCATCCACGAGATGGCGAAGGTCGACGCCTCACACGCGATCACGATCTCGGCGCACACCACGCTCGGCACGTCGCCCATCGTCTACTTCGGCACGCCCGAGCAGCGGGAGCGCTACGTGCCCCTCCTCGCCAGCGGCCGCGTCCTCGGCGGCTTCGGCCTCACCGAGGAGGGCGCCGGGAGCGACGCCGGCGGCACCCGGACCACGGCCGTCCGCCGCAACGGGCACTACGTCCTCAACGGCTCCAAGCGCTTCATCACGCACGCCGGCGTGGGAGAGATCTTCGTCGTCACCGCCGTCACCGACCCGGGGAAGGGGAGCAAGGGGATCAGCTCCTTCATCCTCACGAAGGACACGGTGGACCTCGACAGGGCGCGCGAGATCGGCATCGGCCACGACGAGTCGCTCCCCAAGCTCGCGGGCTTCCGCTCCGGGAAGAAGGAGGACAAGCTGGGCTGGCGCGCCTCCGACACGCGCGAGCTGATCTTCGAGGACGTCGAGGTCCCCGCCGAGAACCTGCTCGGCGACGAGGGGATGGGGTTCGTGAACTTCATGCGCACCCTCGATGCCGGCCGGGTCGGGATCGCCGCGCTCTCGCTCGGGCTGGCCGAAGGGGCGCTCGAGCAGTCGCTGCAATACGCGAGCGTGCGACGCCAGTTCGGCAAGCCGATCGCCGAGTTCCAGGGAGTGCAGTTCCAGCTCTCGGACATGGCGACCGAGGTCGAGGCGGCCAGGCACCTCGTCTACCACGCCGCCTGGCTGGCGCAGAACGGCAAGCCATTCTCCAAGCAGGCCGCCATGGCCAAGCTCTTCGCCTCGGAGCTCGCCATGAGGGCGACCATCAAGGCGATCCAGATCCACGGCGGCTACGGCTACACCAAGGACTACCCTGTCGAGCGCATGATGCGCGACGCCAAGATCTGCGAGATCGGAGAAGGGACGTCGGAGATCCAGCGGCTCGTCATCGCCCGACACCTCCTGAAGGAGCTCGCGGATTGACCTCGTACTCTCTGCTCGCCAAGAAGCTGCGCCTCCCGCTCGGCTTCGTGCTCGGCATCTCCTACCTGCTGTTCGCCGGTCCGAAGAACGGCTTCATGTCCCCCCTCACCCTGGCCGTCGGGCTCGCGATCGCGTTCGGCGGCGTGCTCGTCCGGGGGTGGGCGGCCGGACACATCATCAAGAACAACCGCCTGGCGACGACGGGGCCCTACGCGCACACGCGGAACCCGCTGTACTTCGGCAGCTTCCTGATCGCCGCCGGCTTCGCGGTGGCGGCCCACTGGGCGCTGCTGCTGCTCGTCATCGCCTTCTTCGTCTTCATCTACGCCCCGACGATGGAGCGCGAGCGCGCCAACATCCGTGGGCGCTTCCCGGACGCGTACGCCGAGTACGAGCGGAACGTGCCGTCCTTCATCCCGCGCCCGGTGCCCTGGCGCGGACAGGGAATGCCCGCCGAGGGGACTCCGTTCAGCTTCTCGCTCTACATGAAGCACGGCGAGTGGAAGGCGCTTCTCGTCTACGTGCTGGCCGCGCTCTGGCTCGCGTACCGCATGAGCAGAGGCTTCTGAGTTGAGCGCCGGCCACCCGTTCGACGACGCGCGTTCCGACGCGCGCGGCTCGGGCCGGCCGGCCGCCGCGGGAGCGGTGCCCCGCGGCCACATGATCGTCACCACGACCCACGGCTCGCCGGGCGACTCGCGGCGGCCGTGGCGTTCTTTGGAGCGGACCTCGGCCGAGCGACAGCGGCCGCCGCGTTCCGCTCCCGCTTCCGCGACGCGTACCCAGCTCGCCAAGTCGATGGATCGCACGCCCTCCCGTCAACTCGTCCCGACCGCGACGCCACTCGCGCCCGCTTGCCAGAGCGGACCCGCCGAGTATCGCGCCGCGGCGGGGCCGGGCGGAGCGTGGACGATCGGACGCGACCCGCGGAGCCCATCCGGCTGCGAACGGCCGCACCCGCGACCCCGGAAGGGTCGCCCCGGTGCGCCCGCCGCACACCCACATTGCAGTAGCCGCCGCGGGGCGGGCGCCGAGTCGCCGCCCGCGAGCCCGACGACGGACGAGAATGAAACGAGAGATCCTGATCAACGCGGCGCCGCGCGAGACGCGGGTCGCCATCATCGAGGACGACCAGCTCGTTGAGCTGCTCGTCGACCGCCCCGAGGCGCGCCGCATGGTCGGCGACATCTACCTCGGGAAGGTGGAGGCCGTCCTGCCCGGCATCCAGGCGGCGTTCGTCGACATCGGCACGGAGAAGAGCGCCTTCCTCCACGCCTCCGACCTGGTGTTCGACGAGGAGGGGGACGAGGACGACGAGGAGGACGACGACGAGGAGCGCCCCGACGCGGTGGACGACGCCGCCGCCGGCGGCGACGGGGGGGGAGGGCGCCCCGGGCGCACCAAGGCGCCGGCGATCCAGGACGTGCTCAAGCGCGGCCAGGACATCCTCGTCCAGGTGTCCAAGGAGCCGATCTCGACCAAGGGGCCGCGCGTCACCGCGCAGATCTCCATGGCCGGCCGCTTCCTCGTCTACATGCCCTTCGCGTCGCGCGTCGGCGTGAGCCGGAAGATCGGCGAGCGCGAGGAGCGCCGCCGCCTCAAGGAGCAGGTCGCCAGCGTCCTCCCCGCAAACTCGGGGGGCGTCATCGTCCGCACCGTGGGCGAGGACGTCACCCAGGACACCTTCCGCAACGAGCTGACGACGCTCATCAACCAGTGGAAGCGCATCAAGCGGAAGATGCACTTCATGCGGCCGCCGGCGCTCATCCACCGGGAGACCAGCCTCACGCGCGGGATCATCCGCGACCTCTTCAGCACGAAGATCGAGTCGCTCACCGTCGACTCGAAGCAGATCTACAACGAGATCGTGGAGTACCTGAAGGGGATCGCGCCGGAGCTGATCGACCGGATCAAGCTCTACGAGGAGCCGGTGCCGCTGTTCGACAAGTTCGACATCGAGACCGAGATCCGCGACCTCTTCAAGCGGCGCTGCGACCTGCCGTCGGGGGGCTATCTGATCATCGAGCCGACCGAGGCGCTGGTGTCGATCGACGTCAACTCCGGCCGCTTCGTCGGGAAGAAGGACCCGGAGAAGACGATCCTGCGGACGAACGTCGAGGCGGCGCGCGAGGTGGCGCGCCAGCTCCGGCTGCGCGACGTCGGCGGGATCATCGTGTGCGACTTCATCGACATGGAGTCGAAGCAGAACCGGGACAAGGTCCTCCAGGAGCTCCGCACGCACCTGGGGCGCGACCGCGCCCGCACCAAGGCGTTCGCGGTGAGCGACCTGGGGCTCATCGAGATGACCCGCCAGCGCGTCCGGCAGAGCCACCTCCAGAGCATGACGGAGCCGTGCCCGACCTGCCACGGGACGGGGCGCGTCTTCACCCCGGAGACGGTCGTCCGGCGCATGGAGCGGTCGATCAAGCGGATGGCGGTCGAGGGCAAGCGCGACAACCTGGTCGTGAAGCTCCATCCGGACACGGCGATGTACGTCCTCGAGCAGGAGCAGGACCTGATGCGGAAGCTCGAGAAGGGAGTGGGCTTCACGCTCGAGCTCCGCGACGACCCACTCCTCCGGCCGGACGAGTTCAAGCTCGTGGTGAAGGGGGCGGGGCGGGACGTCACGCAGCAGTACGCGGTCGCGTAGTCAGGACGCTCGGGGCGCGGTTGACACCGGCCCCGAGTGCGCGTAACTTATGCGGCTGCAACGTCACCTGAGCATTCCATGTCCATGACTTACGCCATCATCCGCACCGGCGGGAAGCAGTACCGCGCCGAGCCGGGCAAGACGATCCGCATCCCGACCCTCGTCGGCGACGCGGGCACGAAGGTCGAGTTCAACGACGTCCTCCTCGGCTCCGACGGCACCAACGTCCGCACGGGCGTGCCGTCGCTCGCCGGCGCGAAGGTGACGGGCGAGATCGTGAAGCACGGCCTGGGCGACAAGATCGTCGTCTTCAAGTTCAAGCGCCGGAAGAACTACGCCCGCAAGCAGGGGCACCGGCAGGGCTTCACGGAAGTCCGCATCAACGACATCACCCTCGGCTGAGCGAGGCTCACCATGGCTCATAAAAAGGGCGTCGGCTCCTCGCGCAACGGCCGCGACTCGAACCCGCAGTACCGCGGGATCAAGAAGTACGGCGGCGAGCGCGTGGTCGCCGGCAACATCATCGTCCGCCAGTGCGGCACGAAGTGGCACCCCGGGCGCAACGTCGGCCTGGGCACGGACTTCACGATCTACTCGCTCATCGACGGCGTCGTGAAGTTCGAGCACAAGAGCAAGACCCGCTTCAAGGTCAGCGTCTACCCCGCGACCGAGCAGCCCGCGTCCGAGGAGAGCGCCGCGTAACCTCGCGGCCCCCCTCCCGCTCGTCCCACGCCGCCTTCGGCCGGACGACGACCGGAAGAGTTCGAGAAGCTTCGAGAAGCCCCCGCCCGCGCGGGGGCTTCTTCTTTGCGGTCGAGCATGTCGGCGACCGCCGCGGAGCGGACGGCACGGCGGACAGCGTCACGGAGGGGAAACCGCCAGCGGCGCCCGGCGTAGGGAGAAGGGAGGGCGCGCCGCGCGCCGAACCCCAGGACGCCAGCCCCCCCACACAGGAGCGAACCGCCATGCCACTCTGGAATCGCCTCAAGCAGGAGCTCGACCGGGCCGGCAAAGTCGCCCAGGACGCGATCGACGAAGGCAAGGTGCGCCTCGAGGCCTTCCGCGCCCGCCAGCTCGCCGACAAGGCCGCCCAGGCGCTCGGCTATGCCCTCTTCCGCGCCCGGAAGAGCGGCGGCGACCTCGACGCCGCGACCTACGAGCGCCTGAGCCGCACCCTCGAGGAGCACGAGGCCGAAGCCACACGCCACGAAACGACGCTCGAGGAGCTCGCCAGGACGCGGAAGAGCAAGGGGAAGCCATACACCGGACCCACCTCCGTCACCGCGTACGAGCCGCCGGCCCAGCCGAGCGCCGGCGGCTCCCCCTCCGAGCCGCCACCGCCGCCGCCGGCCGGACCCTGACGCGGCTGCCGCGGCGCGCTCCGAGCGAGCTCAGCACTCGAGGCTGACACGGAAAAAGGCTCCCCCCACCAGCTCGGTGGGGGGAGCCTCCGACTGCGCGGCGGCGCGGGTCGAGGCGCCTCGGCCCGCGCCGCCGTCCGCCGTCGCTCGACCGGACCCGGTCAGGGCTGGTTGTACGCCGGCGGAAGCGTCTTGTACCGCTCCGTGAGAAGGTCTTGCCGCGTCGGAGCGGTGTCCTCCCGTCCGCGGACGAACACGTGCTCCGCGATCGTCGCGAAATCGAACGGGTCGCCCGACCAGACGACGACGTTCGCCTCGCGCCCGGGCTGGAGCGATCCGACCCGGTCCGACACGCCGAAGACCTGCGCGGGAGTGAGCGTCACCGCACGGAGCGCATCCTCCCACTTCATACCGTAGGCGACCGCGTATCCCGCCTCATAGCGCACGTTGCGCGCGTTGAAGGCCTCCTCGTCACCCCCCTCCGCATTGCCGACGAGGGCGACGTCCACCCCAGCCCGGCGCAGCAGGCCCGCGTTCTCCTGCCGTTGTCCGAGAGTCGCGAAGCTCGTCGGGATGTTATTGATCGCCCCCGTGAGGACTGGCACCTTGGCCGCGGCCAGCTTGTCGGCCACCTCCCACGCCTCGGCGCCGCCGCCGATGATGATCTTGATGCCGTACTCCTTCGCGAGGCCGA
>JBJMNL010000078.1:0-15991 GCA_045804285.1 Gemmatimonadaceae bacterium | reverse complement strand
GGCGGCGGCGCGACGTGGGGCGGCGCGACGTGGGGCGGCGGCGAGGCGTCCGGCGTCCGCCAGACGGCGTCGTCCGCGCCGATGCCGGCGCGCGACGGCGGGAGCGGCTCGCGGGGGCGCGGCGCGCTCGTCTCGATCGGCGCGAGGTGGAGCTGCGACAGGCGATGCTGGCGCGGCGTGGAGCGCTCCGGCGCGACGCCGGCGCCGGCCTGGCGAAGCGCGATCACTCGGGCGCGGGCCGCCGCGACGCTCGGATGATCGGCGCCGAGCGCGTGCTCCCGGATGGCGAGGGCGCGCTGGCGCAGCTCGAGCGCGTCGTCGCCCTTTCCCTGCGCGGCGCAGCAGTCGGCGAGGTTCTCGATCAGGGGCGCGATCGCCGCGTCGGTGGCAGACGTCGCCTGCTCGCGAACCGCGAGCGCGTCGCGCCAGAGTGCCTCGGCCGCCGCGTGGTCGCCGCGCGCCTGCTCGAGCGTGGCCAGGCTGGCGAGGACGGTCGCCACCTCCGGGTGCTCGGCGCCCTGCGCCTGCTTGATCGCCAGCAGGCGGCGCAGGAGCGGCTCGGCGCGCCCGAGGTCGCCGCGCTTGAAGTAGAGCTTCGCGAGGTTGTTCAGGCCGAGCGCGACGTCGGGGTGCGAGGGGCCGCGCTGGCGCTCGACGATCGCGAGCGAGCGGAGGAGGAGCGGCTCGGCGCGCTCGAGGTCGTTCGCGGTGACGTAGACCGCGGCGAGGTTGTTGATGGCCTGCGCGACGCCGAGGTGGTCGGGGCCGAGCGCGCGGTCGCGGATCTCGAGGGCGCGGCGGAAGTGCTCGCCGGCGGCGCCGTGGTCGCGCTGCTGGTACGCGAGCTGGCCGAGCGCGCTCAGGCTCGCCGCGGCCTGCAGGCTGTGCTCGCCGAACTCGCGCTCGGCGGCGCGGGCGGCGGCGGCGAGCGCCTCCGCGGCGCGCGACTGGTCTCCCTGAGACAGGAGCAGCCGTGCCGCCTCGCTATACTGTTCCCACCGGGTCGTGCCTGTGATCTGGGTCATGTCGGCGCTCCGCTGTCCATATAACGAGACGCGCGAATGAGCCGGCTGTAACCGGGCTGTCAAGCGGTGGAAAAGCGGGCCGGGATTGGCGAGAATGTTCGTCCCTCCAACCGGGGGCGGGAATGGGCGTCGCGGGGGGTGGGCGATTGGCGGTCGTCAGCAGTTGGCAGTCGTCAGCAGTTGGCAGTCGTCAGTCGCTAGTCGGCAGTTGGCAGTGTCCTGGGAGACACTGCGCACTGAGAACTAGCGACTGACGACTGCCAACCGCCCACTGCCAACCGCTGTCCACTGCCCACCGCTGACCAACGCCAACCGCGCTCTCCTCCCCATTTCCCGCCCTCGAGTCCAGCCGTCCCCTGCCCGGAGCCTCACCCGCCGCATGCTCTCCCCCAATCTCGTCGGCAAGATCGCGCAGGAGCTCTCGCTCGCTCCGCGCCAGGTGTCCAGCACGCTCGCCCTCTTCGGCGAGGGCAACACGCTTCCGTTCATCGCGCGCTACCGGAAGGAGGTGACCGGTGGGCTCGACGAGGTGCAGCTCCGCGACGTCCGCGAGCGCGCCGAGTATCTGGCGGAGCTCGAGGAGCGACGCGCGGCGATCCTCAAGTCCGTGGAGGAGCAGGGGAAGCTCGACCCCGAGCTGCGCGCGAAGATCGAGGGCGCCGAGACGAAGCAGACGCTGGAGGACCTCTACCTCCCCTTCAAGCCGAAGCGCCGCACGCGCGCGATGATCGCGCGCGAGCGCGGGCTCGAGCCGCTGGCGGAGCTGCTCTGGAGCGGCGCGGCGGGCGACGCGGAGCTCGAGGCGGCGGCCGCCGGCTACGTGGACCCGGCCAGGGAGGTGCCCGCCGCCGCCGACGCGTTGCAGGGCGCGCGCGACATCCTCGCCGAGCGCGTCGCCGAGGACGCCGAGCTGCGCGGGTGGGTACGCGACCGCACCCGGTCGAAGGGGGCGGTGAAGTCGGGCGCGATCTTCGGCAAGGAGAAGGAGGTCTCGAAGTTCCAGGACTATTACGACTACAGCGAGAAGCTGAGCGACATCCCGTCGCACCGCATCCTCGCGATCCGGCGCGGTGAGGCCGAGGAGTATCTCGTCTGGTCGGTCGTCCCGCCCGCCGACGAGATCGCGGCCGAGCTCGACCGGCGGCTCGTCGCGCCGCGGGCGGCGCGGGCGCAGATGGCGCTCGTCGCGCAGGACGCCTACAAGCGGCTCGTCGCGCCGTCGATCGAGGTCGAGCTGCGGCTCGAGCTGAAGACGCGCGCCGACGAGGAGGCGATCCGCATCTTCGGGCAGAACCTCGAGCAGCTCCTGCTCGCCGCGCCCGCCGGCGATCGGCCCGTGATCGGGCTCGACCCCGGCTTCCGCACCGGCGTGAAGGTGGCGGTGGTGTCGCGCACGGGGGCGGTCGTGGCGACCGACACCCTGATGCTGCACCAGACGGACGCGTTCGCCGCGGGGCTCGGACGGCTGGTCGTGCGCCACAAGCCCGAGCTGATCGCGATCGGCAACGGGACCGCGTCGCGCGAGACGGAGACGCTCGTGCGCGGGCTGCTGCGCGACGCGAAGCTCCCCGAGGGGGTGCCGAAGCCGCAGGTCGTCGTCGTGAACGAGGCCGGTGCGTCCGTCTACTCGGCGTCGGACGTCGCGCGCGAGGAGCTGCCCGAGCTGGACGTCTCGCTGCGCGGGGCGGCGTCGATCGCGCGGCGGCTCCAGGACCCGCTCGCCGAGTTGGTGAAGATCGACCCGAAGTCGATCGGCGTCGGGCAGTACCAGCACGACGTCAACCAGCCGCGGCTCAAGAAGCGGCTCGACGAGATCGTCGAGAGCTGCGTGAACCGCGTCGGGGTCGAGGTGAACACCGCCTCGCCGTCGCTCCTCTCGTACGTCGCCGGCGTCGGGCCCTCGCTGGCGCAGAACATCGTCAGGCTCCGCGACGAGCGCGGCGGCTTCAAGTCGCGCAAGGAGATCCTCGACGTGCCGCGCCTCGGCGCGAAGGCGTTCGAGCAGGCGGCGGGCTTCCTGCGCGTGCGCGGCGGCGCGCACCCGCTCGACGCGTCGGCGGTGCACCCGGAGCGCTACGCGCTCGTCGAGCGCATCGCCGTCGACCTCGGCGCCGACGTGAAGTCGCTCGTCTCGAACGAGGCGCTGCTCAAGGGCGTGGAGCCCGCGCGCTACGTGTCGGGCGACGTCGGGCTCCCGACGCTGCACGACATCCTGAACGAGCTGCGCAAGCCGGGACGCGATCCACGCGACACCTTCGAGCCGCCGGCGTTCCGCGAGGACGTGACCGAGCCGAAGGACCTCGAGGAGGGGATGGTGCTCGAGGGGGTCGTCACGAACATCGTCGCCTTCGGCTGCTTCGTGGACGTCGGCGTCCACCAGGACGGGCTGGTGCACGTCTCGCAGCTCTCCGACCGGTACGTCGCGGACCCGAATCAGGTGGTGACCGTCGGGCAGAAGGTGCGCGTGACGGTCATGGGCGTCGACCTCGCGCGCAACCGGATCGCGCTGTCGATGAAGAGCAATCCCGGCGCCCAGGGCGGCACGCGGCCGGCCGGCCCGGGCGCGCGCGGCAGCGGTGGCCGGCCGGGCGGCGCGCCGGCGCCGAAGCCCGGCAAGCCTGGCGGCGCCCGGGCGCCGGAGCCGTTCCGCATGCCGAAGTCCGGCGACATCGCGCCGAACGGTATCCGCTTCAAGTGAATCGTTGAGCGCGGCCGCTCGACGAGGGGTGCGCCCCGGGCACGGCCGGATGGACGTCGGCCGTGCCCGAGGCGACAGATTGACCTGTCCGACGCCCTGGTCTATGCTCAGCGCACGCCCGGAGGTTTCGCGCGCCGGGTCTGGCCAGTCATCATGCCGGAGCCGCCCGGCTCCGCCGACCCCCGACGACGTCTCGCCCCGAGCCGCGCATGCGCTTCGACGAACTTCTTCGAGCCTTCTGGGCACGCCCGACCTACCAGCGAGTGATGCTCGCCTTCACCGTCGGTCTGTTCCTCGCGTGCAGCGCGAGAATGGCCGAGTCGGGCGCGGCGCGCGACGCCGCAGCCTCCGCTCGCGTCTCGGGTTCCGCGGCCGCGCCGCCGGTCGCGGGGGCGCTGTAGCGCCGCTGCGGTCGTCCGCTGGCGGAAACTTTGCCGACGGCGGGGGTAGCTAGGCCGCTGCGCCCTTTCCGGAGCGCACGGCGTCACGTACTGGTCTGGAGGCACCACTTGCGATCACTGATGGCGCCGCCGGCGGCACTGCTCGTCGGCGGCACCCTGCTGGGCGCCGCCGCGTGCAGCGATTCCGCCTCCCCCGCGCCCCTCTCCGCTTGCGCCGCCGGCGCGAGCGGGCAGCAGCTCCAGCTTCCCGTCGGCGGCGTACGGATCTTCGACTCCCCCAGGGCGGCGGGGTGCGTCACCGTCCCCGCGGGAGGCGACTCGTCGGACTACCTGTTCGTGGTCTCCAACGCCAGCCTGACGCTCGACAAGGTGGCGGAGTACACCTTCCGCGCCGAGCCGGGCGCCACGACCCCCGTCGCGACCACGGGCACTCTCGTCACCGCTCCGCGTCTCGTCGCGCCCTCGGTGCCGGCGGCGACCGACGACCGGCTGGCGGCTCTCGAGCAGCGCTCCTCGATGGAGCGCGCGCTGCGCCAGTACGAGCGCATCCACCTCGATCCGCGCGCGCTCGCCCCGGGTGCCGCGCCCCGCTCGCCGGGCGCGACGCGGGGCGCGCTCGTCCAGGCGGCGATCCCGGCCATCGGCGAGACGATCCCCTTCCGCGTGCCGCGCGAGGGGGACAAGCCGTGCGACAACTTCGACTCCATCTCGGCGGTCGTGAAAGCCGTGGGACAGAAGGCGATCGTCGTGCAGGACGTCGCCGCGCCCGCGAACGGCTTCGCCGACGCGGACTTCGCGGCGATCGCGAGCGAGTTCGACAACCTCATCTATCCCGTCGACACGGACTACTTCGGCGCGCCGACGGACATCGATCAGAACGGCCGCGTCTTCATCCTCTTCACGCCCCTCATCAACAAGCTGACGCCGCGCACGGCCAAGGGGCTCTTCGCCGGGTTCTTCTTCGCCGGAGACTTCTACCCGCGCACGGGGACGCCGTCGTGCACCGAGAGCAACCTCTCGGAGGTGTTCTACCTGCTGGTCCCCGACCCCACGGGGCAGTACAGCATCCCGGCGTCGCGCGACAGGGCGCTCGAGCTCGGGCGCGGCACGGTCGCGCACGAGTTCCAGCACATGATCAACGCCGGGCAGCGCTTCCAGAAGCGTCAGGCGTTCGAGGAGCCGTGGCTCGACGAGGGGCTCGCGCACTTCGCCGAGGAGGCCGTGGGGCGGGCCTCGCGCCAGTTCGGCGATCTACAGGAGCTCTCGTTCGCCGACATCTTCGCCGTTCAGGAGGACTACTACTCCTTCTTCGACCAGAACCTGCTCCGGTTCCGCAGCTGGCTGGCGCGGCCGGACACGTCGTCGGGGCCGAGCGAGCGGACGGCGGACAACCTCTCCGGGCGCGGCGCGGCGTGGGCGATGGTGCGCTACGCGAGCGAGAGGTACTCCGGCGGGAACGTGCGCGACTTCACGCGGCGGCTGGCGGCCGGCCCGGAGACGGGGCTCGCCAACCTCACGAAGCGCGCGGGCGTGTCGTACGACGACATCCTGTCGGGCTTCGTCCTCGCCAGCTTCGCCGACGACCTCGCGATCGCCGGGCTCGACTCGCGCTACACCTACTCGTCGTGGCGCCTGCGCGACGCGGTCTCGGGAGCGGTCGGCGCCACGTACCCGCTCCAGGTCAACGACCTTCCGCCGGGCGGCGCGTCGATCCAGTCGGTCTCGCGCTCGGGGGCGGCGACCTACTTCCGCTACACGAGCGCGGGCCCCACGCCGTCGCTCGCCGGCCGCGTGCTCAACCGGAGCGAGGCGGGGTTCGCGACGTTCCCGGGGGCGCGGCTGTACGTGCTGCGCGTGCGGTAGCGCGGCACGTCAGCCCTCGCGCAGCGCGGCCATCGGGGTCTCGCGGAAGACGTCGCGCCCCGAGAGGAGCCCGATGAGCAGCGTGAGCGCCGTCAGGACGGCGGCGATGACGAGCGCGGGGCCCCAGGCGGGGCGGAAGTCCCCCTGGAAGAAATACTTCATGAGCGCCCAGGCGCCGCCGAACGCGAGCACCATGCCGGTGAGGCTGCCGAGCACGCCGAGGAGCGCGTACTCGGAGAGCATGATGCGGCCGATCTGGCGGCGCGTCGCGCCGAGCGTCTTGAGGAGCACGCCCTCGCGCACGCGCTGGCGCCGCGCGGCGGCGACGGCGCTGACGAGGACGGGGACGCCCATCGCCAGGCTGAAGACGGCCATGAAGCGGACGGCGAGCGCCACCCGGCCCACGATCCTGTCCACCGTGGCAAGGATCAGCGAGAGGTCCACGCTCGACACGTTCGGGTAGCGTCGCACGAGGTCGCGCTGCAGCCGCGCGACCGCCGCCGGCTGCGGCACGCGGGCGAGGAGCACGAACTGCTTCGGCGCCGCCTCGAGGGCGCGCGGCGCGAAGACGGCGAAGAAGTTGGGCTCGAAGCGCGCCCAGTTCACCTCGCGCAGGCTCGTGACGCGCGACGTCACCGGCACGCCCTGCACGTCCCAGGTGATCAGGTCGCCGACCTTCACGCGGAGCTCCTTCGCGACGCCGTCCTCGAGCGAGACGGGGGCGATGGTGTCGCCCGCGGGGTCGGCCCGCGTCGTCCACCGGCCGGCGGTCACGTGCTCCGAGTGCACGAGCGTGTCGCGGAAGGTGGAGCGGTACTCGCGGCCGAGCGCCCATGAGCGGCCGCGCGGTCCACGCCGCAGCTCGGACATGCCGACGCCGTTGATCGCCCGGATGCGCATCGTGACGAGCGGCACCCGCTGCACGACGGGGAAGCCGGCGGTGCGCACGGCGCTGTCGACGCCCGCTGCCTGGTCCTCCTGCACGTCGAAGAAGAGCAGGTTGCCCGGCGACGCCTCGGCGCCGACGCGGAACTGCCGCAGCAGGTTCGTCTGCACGAGGTAGAGCGTGGTGACGAGGAAGGCGCCGAAGCCGAGCGAGAGGACGACGGCGCGCGTCTGGTTCGCCGGCCGGTAGAGGTTGGCCACCCCCTGCCGCACGACGTACGGCCAGCCGGCGCGGAGCGCTCGGCGGGCGATCGCGGCCAGCGACGCGGCGCTCGCCCAGAGGGCGAGCAGCACGAGCGCGATGCCGGCGCCGAGCAGGAGCCCCTGTCGCGGCGTGGGCGCCCGCGTCGTCGCGATGAGCAGGACGCTGGCGACGAGCGCCGCGTTGACGAGGAGCCGCGGCCAGTCGCGCCAGTGCACGGCGAGCGCGGCGGCGTCGGTGTCGCGGCGGAGCGCCTGGAGCGGGGAGACGCTGCGCAGCGCGAGCAGCGGACGGAGCGCGAAGACGAGCGCGACCCAGACGCCGACGAGCAGGCCGGTGGCGATCGCCTGCGGCGCCAGCGCGACGGTCACGTCCACCGGCAGGAAGTCGCTGATCACGCGCGGGAGGAGGAACTGGATCGCGATCCCGAGCGCGGCCCCCGCGGCGGCGCCGAGCAGCCCCATGGCGGCCGCCTGCGCGACGTAGATCGCCAGCACCTGCCGGCTCGTCGCGCCGAGGCAGCGAAGCACGGCGACCGTGTCGATCTTGCGCGCGACGAAGGCGTGGACCCCGCTCGCGACGCCGATGCCGCCGAGCAGGAGCGCGATGAGGCCGACGACGCCGAGGAAATCGCTCAGCCGCCTGATGGCCTGCGTGAGGTTCGCCTCGCTCTCGGCCACGGTGCGGGTGCGCACCCGCGCCGTCTCGAAGCGCTCCTTGTTGCGGCGCACGACGTCGCGCACGACGTCGCGGCTCGGGGTGCCGAGGAGGGCCTCGAACTCGGCGCGGCTGCCGAACGTCAGGAGCTGCGTCTCGGGGACGTAGCGCTCGGGGATGAAGACGCGCGGCCCGATGATCGCCGCGACGCCCGGGTCGCCGGGCACGTTCTCGAGCGTGCCGGTGATCACGAAGCGGCCATAGCCGAGGGCGAGCGTGTCGCCGACGCGCGCGTCGAGGGCGATCAGGAGCGACGGGTCGACGAGCGCGTGCGGGCCACTCTGCAGCTCGCGGTAGCGGCCGGCCGGCTGCGTCGTGACCTCGCCATAGATCGGGTAGGTGGGGCTCACGGCGCGGACCTGCACGAGGCGCGTGCCGCCGCTGCGCGGCACCTGCGCCATCGACGCGAAGTTCGCCGCCCGCGCGACGCGGACCCCGCTGCGGCGCAGGGAATCGAGGAGCGAGTCCACCGCGGGGGCGAAGGGCTGTCGCGCGGTGAGGGAGAGGTCGCCGCCGAGCAGGGCGCGCGACTGGTCGCGCACCGAGCTCGTGACGTTCGCCGCGAACGAGTCGATCGCCACCAGCGCGGCCACGCCGAGGAAGATCGACGACATGTAGAGCAGGAGCCGGCGTCGCGCGGTGCGGCTCTCGCGCCAGGCGAGGGAGAGGAGTGGGACGGCCGAGGCGCGGCGGGGCGCGCGCGGCGCCGGCGCCGGCAGTGGGGCGGCGCTCATGCGGCGTCGCCCGCGGCTTCGGCGAGGTCGGCCGACGCGTCCGCGCTCCCGCGCCGCGCGTCCCGGTCCTCCACCACCACGCCGTCGGCGAGGCGGATCAGCCGCTCGGCGCGCGAGGCGAGGGCGACGTCGTGCGTGACGAGGACGACCGTCGAGCCGGACTCGCGGTTGAGCGACTCGAGGAGCTCGACGATGCGCGCGCCCGTGGCGGCGTCGAGGTTGCCCGTCGGCTCGTCGGCGAAGAGGATCCGGGGGCGGTTGACGAAGGCGCGGGCGATGGCCACGCGCTGCTGCTCGCCGCCGGAGAGCTGGGCGGGGAAGTGGCTGGTGCGGTCGCCCAGCCCGACGCGCACGAGGAGGTCGCGGGCGCGCTCGGCCGAATCGCGCTCGCCGCGGAGCTCGAGCGGCACCTGGACGTTCTCGAGCGCGGTGAGCGTCGGGATCAGTTGAAAGCTCTGGAAGATGAATCCAACTTTCTCGCCGCGCAGCTGCGCGCGCTCGTCCTCGCTCAGGCTCGCGAGGCTCGTCCCGTCGAGGAGGACGTCGCCGCGGGTGGGGGCGTCGAGGCCGGCGAGGAGGCCGAGGAGGGTGGTCTTGCCGCTCCCCGATGGCCCGACTATCGCGACGAAGGCGCCCTGCGGGATGGTGAATGAGACGTCACGCAGCACGGCGAGCGGCTGCGTGCCGCTCCGGTATTCCTTGGTCAACTGGCGGGCGGCGAGCATGCGAGGTCTGCGGAGTCGGGAGATGCGTTCGGTGGTCGAGCGGCGGCCGGCGGTCGGGGCGGCGGGGCGGGGGATCGGTGTGCGCGCCCTCGCGCTCCTGCCGGCGACGCTCCTCTGGCTGACGTTCAGTCTAACGGCGTGTGGCGGTGGAGGCGGCTCGTCCGGCGCCGGGCGGGGAGCTCCCCGCGACAGCGCCGGCGCGGACGGTGCGCCGGGTCGAGACTCGGCCGTCGGCGGAGCCGCGCCGGCGACTGCCGCGTCCGGCGCGGCCACGGGTGCGACGACCGGCTGCGCCTCGCGACCGCGCCGGGTGTTGATGATGGGGACGAGCCTGACGGCCGGCCTCGGTCTCGACCCCGAGCAGGCGTACCCCGCCCTGCTCCAGCGCAAGGCCGACTCCGCCGGCTACGCCGTGCAGGTCGTGAACGCCGGGGAGAGCGGGGAGACGTCCGCCGGGGCGCGTCGGCGCGCCGACTGGATCCTCCGCGAGCCGCTCGACGTCTTCGTGCTCGAGACCGGGGCCAACGACGGGCTGCGCGGCCTGGACCCCGATTCGACGCGCGCCAACGTGCGGTCGATCCTCGAGAAGGCGCGGGCGGCGCATCCGGACGCGCGGCTCCTGCTCGTGCAGATGGAGGCGCCCCCGAATCTCGGTGCCGACTATACGGCGCGCTTCCGCGCGATGTTTCCCGAGGTCGCGCGGGCGAGCGGGGCGACGCTCGTCCCCTTCCTGCTCGAGGGGGTGGCGGGGAAGGCGTCGCTCAACCAGGGCGACGGCATCCATCCCAACGTCGTGGGGGAGCGGCGCGTGGCGGCGAACGTGTGGCCGTCGCTGGAGGGGGCGCTGCGTGCGCTTGACCCCTGTCCCAAGGCACAGTAAGTTTCGAGGCTGTCGCGGCTTAGCGCATCGAGCGCATCGGTCGATGCCCGCGGCCGCGGGCGCTCCGCGTCAATGAACCTTCATTCTGGACTGAACGATATGGCGATGCCGGCAACGCAGATCCGTCGTGGCATGGTCCTCGTCTTCGAGGGCGATCCGTGCCGCGTGGTCGAGTTCCGCCACCACACCCCGGGCAACCTCCGCGCGATGGTGCAGGCGAAGCTCAAGAACCTGCGCACTGGCTCGAACTTCGAGCATCGCTTCCGTGCCGCGGACTCGATCGAGAAGGCGTCGATGGAGACGCACGAGCTCGAGTTCCTGTACAAGGGCGGCGACACGTACCACTTCATGAACACGGAGAACTACGACCAGCTCGAGATGGACGAGGAGGCGCTGGGCGACAACGCGCAGTGGATGCAGCCGGGCATGAAGATCCTGGCCGAGTACTACAACGGCCGCCCGATCGGCATCGAGCTCCCGAACTACCTCGTGCTCGAGATCGTGGACACGGCGCCGGTCATGCGGTCGGCGACGAAGACGGCGTCGACGAAGCCGGCGACGCTCGAGAACGGCGTGACGGTGAACGTGCCCGAGTTCATCTCCACGGGGGAGAAGGTCCGCGTCAACCCGTCGACCGGCGAGTATCTCGACCGCGCCAAGTGAGGGGCGGCGCGCGGGGCGCCGGTAGCGGGTGTCCGGTGGCTGGCAGCCGCGCGGCGGAGCGGGTTGAAATGCGCAGGCTGGGTCGTTAAGATACCGCTCTCCGCCGGGCACCATCGGCGGAGCGGCAGGCCGGACCGGTCAGCGCCGGCCACGATGGTGACTGTAGCTCAATCGGTTAGAGCACCGGACTGTGGCTCCGGGGGTTGCGGGTTCAATTCCCGTCAGTCACCCTACGGGTACCGGGTACCCGGATACGAGGTACCTGTTTAGGTCCGTAGCTCAACTGGTAGAGCACTGGTCTCCAAAACCAGCGGTTGGGGGTTCAAGTCCCTCCGGGCCTGCTCGGCGGCACGACTCGGCAGCACAATCGAAGGCGCAGTCGTAGGGAGCAGTTCTTCTGGCGGTATCGTCTAGGGGACTAGGACGGAGCCCTCTCAAGGCTCAAACACGGGTTCGAATCCCGTTACCGCTACTCGAAAGACCGGTGTCAGGCGCCAGGTGTGAGGTGACCGGCACGGGCAGGCCAGTGCCCCGTTCGCAAGTGGCCCGTTCGTCTATCGGCTAGGACGCTACCCTTTCAAGGTGGAGAGACGGGTTCGATTCCCGTACGGGCTATCGGAAGGGTAGGCGGTCGCGAGAGTTGGTGGTGGAAGGCTGGTGGTTGCAGGTGCAGGACCGGCAGTCTCTGCCGGAGGTACGACGGTCAAGGGAAGAGTCGGAGCGCCTCGGCGGTCCTTTCTCGAGCCGGACGCCTGTCGTCAGGGGGCCGTAGCTCAGCTTGGTTAGAGCACTCGACTGTCACTCGAGAGGTCGCGGGTTCGAGCCCCGTCGGCCCCGTTGGTTTGCAGGAACGGCAGGAACGGCAGGAAGCACGGCAGGTCAGGCAACATTCGTACGGCCCTCGTCTCGCGGGGTGAGCAGTACAGCGAGTCCCTCGCCCTGGTGGTGAAATTGGTAGACACGCCATCTTGAGGGGGTGGTGCCGCAAGGCGTCGCGGTTCGAGTCCGCGCCAGGGCATCGAAGGTGGTCCTCGCAAGGTTCGCGTTCGTCGGGGAAGCCACACGGTGGTTGCCACAGTAGCTCAGTGGTAGAGCACTCGATTCGTAATCGAGCGGTCGTGGGTTCAATCCCCACCTGTGGCTTTGCGTCGAGCTGACGACTCTGCAGTGACGAGCGACCGGGCTCCCTCATGGGAGCCCGGTCGCTTTCGTCTGCACCTCGGTCGGTGCCGCCCGGCCCGCCCCGCCCGCCGCGGCCTCGACCGGCGTGCGGTGTCCTGGGCGTCACCGCGACCTCCTTGCCGGCTCACCGACGTCGTGGCCCGATGTGTGCGATAGTGGATGGGCGTACGAAGTCCCCGGGTCGAAGGGTTGGGGGACCCGACGGCGGCAATCGAGGGGATGAGAGGGGAATGGTGGGAACGTGAGGCGGGTACGTGGCCGGCGATGGTGCCAGTCACGTACCCGTCTCGTTTTCGGCCCCGTTGGGCACGTTGACGGAGCGAGGCGGGCGGGTTAGTCTTATCGTGCGCGCGGCTCCACGATGAACCGTATCGCGCGCTGTTCGCGGGCGTAATTCAGTTGGTAGAATGCCAGCTTCCCAAGCTGGACGTCGCCGGTTCGAGTCCGGTCGCCCGCTCTAAACTCGATGCCCGAGATCGGGTGTCGCAAAGATGGCCTGCCGCTTCGGTGGGCCATTTTTGTGTTCTTCAGCGGCGAGCGTGCACGGCCGCCGACCGCGCTCCACGTTGCAGAGCCTGCGCGCATATCTGGCAATCGCGAGCACTGGTTCTCGCTTTCGCGATGGCATGGCCCGCTCGGCCTTCGTAGCTGTCTTCGCCTCGACGATGCGGGAGGCGATTCGCGGGGGCGATGGCGTAGACCGTCGCGCCTCACGTACTGCGGCTCAGTTGGACGGGTGTGTGAGCCCGGTCATGCGGCCCGCAGTCCGCTGTCGCCACGCTCACGAGCTCGACCGAGCGGTCGGCGAGGGTGCGGCTCGAGCAGGCCGGACTGGGCGACCGCTTCGAGCGCGTCCTCTCGGTCGATGCGGTGCAGCGGTACAAGCCGGCGCGCGAGGCGTACCGGTACGCGGCGAGAGAGCTCGGGGTGAACGTCCGGCGTCGGGAACCTTCGCCGGAGGCTGTGGCTTGCCCCGGCGCCATGGCCAGTGACGAACAGAGGAAGCGCGAGACAGACCGGCAGTTCCGGGAGGAGGCGCTGCGCTGGCTCCCCGACGTGACGCACTTCGCGCTCTCGCTGGCCAGGAACGAGACCGACGCCGACGACCTCGTGCAGGAGACCTTCCTTCGCGCGTACCGCGCCTGGGATCAGTACGTGCCCGGGACGGAGTGCCGCGGTTGGCTCTTCACCATCTGCCGCCACGCCTTCCTGCGCGAGCGCCGCCGCGAGCGGCGACGGGTCGTAAGCGATGACCCGGGGTTGGAGGCGCTCGCGGCGGCGGCGGTCCACGCATCCGCGGAGCAGAGCGGGCATGGCGACCTGTTCGCTCGGATCGACGTTGCCGAGGCCGTCGGGCGCGCGCTCGACGCGCTGCCGGAGGAGTTCCGGGAGGCGGTGATCCTGGTGGACCTGCAGGACCAGCCGTACCGGACCGCGGCTGATGTCCTCGGCGTGCCGCTCGGCACGGTACGCTCTCGGCTCTTCCGCGGCCGGCGCCTGCTGCAGGAGATGCTCATCGCCTACGCGCGCGACGCGGGGCTCGCGCACGCCGGCCGCACCCCATCGCAAGCCGACGACTCGCCGCCGGCGGAGCACCGATAGATGTGTCCGACGCACGACAAGCGCGGGATGGGTGACATGCTCGACTGCGACGCCGTGATGCGTCAGCTCTGGGACTACCTGGACGGGGAGCTCACCGAGGAACGGATGGAGGCGATCCGCGCCCACGTGGCCGTCTGTGCTCGCTGCTACCCGCAGTACGAGTTCGAGCGGACGTTCCTCGCGGCGCTCGCGCGCGCGCGTCGGGAGCACTCCGACTACGACGGCCTGCACTCCCGCGTCATGTCGGCGCTGCGGGACGAGGGGCTCGCCGCCTGACTGCGGCGGGCCAGCATCGACCGGCCAATCACAGCGGAGGATTCACCGATGCGATCCAGGCTCACCGCCGGCACTTTCGCCGGACTCCTCGCCGGACTCGTTTTCGGCATCATGATGCAGATGATGAGCGCGCCGACGCCCGACGGCGGCCAGATGCGGTGATGGCGATGGTGGCCATGGTCGTCCGGTCGCACAGCCTCGTCGTCGGCTGGCTCTACCACCTCTTCAACAGCGCGGTGATCGGCGCACTCTTCGGTTGGCTGGTCGGCGACCGCGCGCACACGTATCGCACGGGTCTCGCGTGGGGCGCCGCGTGGGGCGCCGCGTGGGGCGCCCTCTGGTGGGTGCTCGGCTCGCTGATCTTGATGCCGGTCCTGCTCGGGATGCCACCCTTCGCCGCGCTCCGCATGCCGCCGATGCGGCCGGTGGCCATGGGAAGTCTCATGGGACACCTGATCTATGGCGTGATTCTCGGCGCGGTCTACGTCCGGCTGCGTGCGCAGGCGCGGTTCTACCCGACCACCCACGCGCGGCCGGCGTGAGCCGAGAGGGCACGCGTTCTGCCGTCCCGATGCAGCGACGTCCTCATGGGGCGAGAATGGCGAACGCACAGGCGGCTCGATCGAGTACGACGTGCGATGCGATCGTGCTCAGTGCCGGGGAGGCCGGCGCCCTCGTCGCGAGCCAGGCGGTCGCCGCCGGATTGCGAGTGGCGATGGTCTTCCGGCCGCCGTATGGCAGCACGTGCCTCAACAGCGGGTGCGTGCCGAGCAAGTTCCTGATCCACCGCGCGCAAGTGGCCCACCTGGCGCGCACGGCCGCCCGCTACCACATCCGGACGAGCGCGCCCGAGGTGGATCTCGCATCGCTCGTCGCCGAGTAAGGATGCGCTGATCGAGGAGCACCGCGGCGAGTCGTACCGGAACGCGCGCACGGCAGACGGGTTGACGCTCCCCGAGGATGACGCGCGAGATCAGCCAGATTGCAAAGGCGACGACGGTCGAGACGATCGCCACGATCCAAAAGGCGACGATGATCCACGAGGAGGGCACAACCGCGCGCCCTCCCCAAGTCCTCACGGACGAGCGCGAATGATCGTCTTCCCCGGGCGTCGCTCGGTCGGGTTGAAGGCGGCGACGGCATCTCGAGATTGAGGCGGCCGAGACGCGCCTCGCCCCATGGTGCCGAGAAGAGTGGCTCCGTCGCCGAGACCCGCCGTGGCGCGCACATGTCAGGCGGGCTGTCGCACCGCCGTCCCTTGATTATTGTCGATAATGTACCGCCAGCGTCCATCCGCGCCGCGGCGCACGATATCGCTTGCCGAGCCTCCGAGGTGAACGTCCTTGCCGTCGGGACCTTTGCCATCAATTGACCAGTCCACCACGATCTGGGCGGTATCGTCGCTGACGAACACATGACGCACAGTGGCCTTTAGCGGCAGGCCGAGGCTCATATCGCGCTGGAATTGGGCAGCGATCTCGGTGCGATCAGTGATGGTTCGCCCGTCTTTCGCGATGAACACGGCCTCCGGGGCGTACAAGGCCATCATCGCCTCGATCTTTCCGGAGTTAAATCGCTCAAGCAGTGACGGGATAACGCCTTCGGGCTCTGTCGGGAGTGGGAAAGACTCGGACATCAGGGATCTCCTGTTCGGGGTTGTTGAACCGCGATGCGGCGATGACACACACGGTTTGGCTTGGGCGTCAGTTGCAATCTGATCGACACCCGCTGGGTTGCGACGGACGACCTAGGTTGCTCTCGGCGTTACTTGATGAGATCTTCGACGCACGTAGCCATTGATCGCAGCGCGGGACGAAATTTTCCAATAGCCGGTACGTATAGTTCCGATAGCGACGCGGAATAGCGCCGCGACAGTCCTCAGGGACGAACGCGGATGATCGTCTTCCCCTTACGTCGCTCGGTCGAGTTGAAGGCGGCGACGGCGTCGTCGAGGGTCGAGACGGTGCCGATGTGCGTCCGCAGGCGTCCCTCCCGCACCCGCTGGACGATCGCACGCAGTTGGGCGCGGTCGGCCTCGACGTCGTAGTTGTGATGATGGTCGTGTTGGGTAAGAGTGT
>JBJMNL010000077.1:0-1546 GCA_045804285.1 Gemmatimonadaceae bacterium | reverse complement strand
TCGCGGCTGACCACCGCGACGCCCGGGTGCGCCCGCAGCCACGCCGCGAGCGTCGCGGCCCCGCGGTCGGGCAGCAGGTCGAGCACGCGGTGGCGCTCCAAGTCGACGAGCACCGTGCCGTAGCGCTGGCCCTTCCGCCACGCCCAGTCGTCCACGCCGAGCACGTGCACCGCCCCGGCCGGCGCCGCGGCGGCTGGCGCACCCGCACGCCGGGCACGCCGCCTCCGGCCGGCGCGCGGCGGCGACCCCGGTCAGCCGCCCGGGCTCGGCGGCGAGGTGCTCGACCACGAGCTCGCCCGGCGCGGGCACGAGCGCGATGACGGGGTCCGGCATACGGCCACCTGCAGCAGGGACCCCGAAGCGTATGCTCCTCGCGCAAGCTCAGCCGCGTCGATCACCAACTATACGGGAGAGCCCCCATCAACTCGGTTGCTCACGCCCTCTTGTTCGCCTCTGAACGCGATGGGCGATTCGACGAATGTCGTCGCCGCGGCGAAGTGCTCGAAGCAGAGATTGACGGCGCGCGGCAGGGCGCGCGTGCGATGAACCGTACCCGCCGGGATCGTCACCATGTCCCAAGGCCCGAGCCGCAGCGTCGATCCGTCCGCGAGGTCGATCGCGAGCTGCCCGTCCACGACGACGAACAGCTCGTCGGACTCCGGATGGAGGTGCCACCGGTAGTCCCCCTCGAACGCGGACAGCCGGAGGCAGCTCTCGTTGACTCGGTTGACCACCACGTTGCGGTACGCACCCGTACTCGCGGCGCCCTCGGCGGCCAGGTTGGCGACGGCGAGCTGAGGGAAGAGGACCGGCTCGGTGGACATGGGTGAGTAGAAGCGGGTGAGATACGCTCGTCCGACTGCGATGCTATCGGACGGCTGACGCGTGTGAAGCCGCCCGGCCTAACTCCTCGACGCTGCACGCGGCGCGGCCGAACACGCAAGGGAAGAGTTCGCCGGGAGAGGTGCCGAAGGCGTTTACCGTTCGTTCTGATAGGTGCAGTCAGCTAATGAGCTTCGGGGAATTCAGTTAACACGGAGCCCGGCGTGGGCGAAGAACTGCGCGAGCAGATCGGGGTGATGCTGGAGGCGACGGAAGCGACCGCGAACCGTCCCGAGCAACTCGTCGATCGAGTCCGGGGCGGCGTGGAGCATGTCCTGCTGGACCCAGTTGTTGCACTGCTCCTCGGGGTTCAGCTCCGGCGCGTAGCTCGGCAACCACGTCAGGGCGAAGTCGTCCGGGTGGCCTGCGAGGAAGCGCTGCACGAGATGACTGCGGTGCACGTTCAGGCGGTCCCACACCAGCCAGAGCGCGGCGTCCACCGCCCGCCGGAAGTAGGCGAGACTCGCGATCAACTCCGGCGCGTGGATCGTCCCGACGAAGTGCCGGGCGTGGAGCGCCGCCGCGCGGCCGGGCCGCCGTCGGGGCACCGCCGGCCCGCGCTACCACTCCCACTGGTCGTAGAGGACGCCGCTGAGCCGCGGCTCCCCGCCCGCGCCGGTGTCGAAGACGAAGGTCGCGTTCCAGCTGCGCAGACAGCTGCTCG
>JBJMNL010000076.1:0-6512 GCA_045804285.1 Gemmatimonadaceae bacterium | reverse complement strand
GGCGAGGGCGGTGAAGGCGGCGGCGACCTCGGGCGCCATGTCGCGCTCGAGCTCGGAGAGGATGCGGGACGCGGACATGCCGCAATCTACGCCCGGCCGCCGCCGGGCGCCGCCGTCATCGCATCGTCAGCCGCGCGTCAGCTACGCGTCAGCAGGTCGTCAGCGCTACGTCACCGCTCGGGCGGTCAGGGGAGGACGAAGCGCACCGGGAGCTGCACGAGCTGTCGCACGCGGTGGCCCTTGAGCAGCGCGGGGACGAATCGTGCGCCGGAGAGCGCCTCGTCGACCGCCTGGGTGAACATCGGGTGCGTGGACTGCACCACGTTGAACGTGGCCGGCTCGACGCGTCCGCGCGTGTCGACCACGAACTCGGCGACGACCATTCCCGGCGTCTTCGTGCGGC
The DNA here is from genome assembly GCA_045804285.1 of Gemmatimonadaceae bacterium. Lineage (GTDB taxonomy): Bacteria > Gemmatimonadota > Gemmatimonadetes > Gemmatimonadales > Gemmatimonadaceae > DATMHT01. The sequence goes on along the minus strand of JBJMNL010000076.1, from coordinate 6,109 downwards.
GCAGCTCGTAGGGGTAGTCGGGGGTGAAGTCGTGGGCCGAGTCGAGCGCCGCGGCGACGTCCACCTGCTGGGCGGTGTAGACCTGCACCGAGTCGACGAGCGCGGCGATCTGCGCCGCCGCCTTCTTCGGGTCTCTCCGCTTCGGTCGCGGCTCGCCCTGGCGCGTCCAGATCGCGATCACGCCGCAGGAGCCCTCCGCGCCGGGACCGAGCAGTGTCGTCGGGACGGTGGCGACCCCCTTGTAGATCTCGATCCCCTCGATCGTCATCGGGTTGATGTTGTCGACGTCGAAGTAGGCCGCGGCGGCTGGAGTGCCGTCGAGCCAGACGAGGGGGAGGCAGTGCGAGTTGCGGGCGCGGACGATGGAGGTCGCGCCGCCGCGGCTCGCGCCGCCGGCCGGGATCAGGTCGAGCCCGGGGACGCGCCGCAGGAGGTCGGTGGTGGTGTGCGGGCGCAGCGAGTCGATCTGGGCGCGCGTGAAGAAGCTCCCCCCCATGCCCGACTCGCGGCGCCGGTAGAAGTCGCCGAGCGGGCCGGAGTACTTCTTCGTGGAGACGACCTGCACCGCGTCGAGCCGCTGCGGGAGTGGCGTGAGCACGATCTGGAGGCCGGCGACGCCGGCCGGGGTCACCGCGGTCTTCACCTCCCGCGGCTCGAAGCCGAGCCGGCGGACGCGGAGCGTGGCCGTGCCGAGCGGGACGTCGCGGAGGAGGAAGGCCCCCGACTCGTCGGTCTGCGTGCGGAGCGAGGTTCCCGGGATCGCCACCTCGACCGCGGTGATCTCGACGCCACCTTCCCCGCGCACCACGCCGGCGACGGTGGCGGTCTGCCGGGGCTGCGGCGGCTGGGCTTGCGGCTGCTGCGCGCCGCCCTCCCGTGCCGCCGCGCCGATGGCCACGCCACCAGCCGCGAGGCACGATGCGACGCGGAGAATGACTCGCGTACCGATCCGTTTCATGAGACCACCCCGCGTAGAGTCACCCTTCCAACGATGTGCCGGCCGCCACGTTCGTCCGCGGCTAGTGGCGCTTCGTCGTCACCTCGATCACCCCCGCCGGATTGCCGGTACCGTACTTTGTGGTCGCCTCCCACGCGCGGTAGAGCCGGATGGCGAGCACGTCGCCGGCGGGGATGGTGGAGAGCGAGCTCAACGGCCCGTAAGGCATGCCGTCGAGATAGACGTTCGGGAGGGAAGGTGCCGAGGCGTTGAGGATGCTGTTCCGGCCACGGTCGTCGAGGAAGGAGTGGCGCAGCTTGGCGACCGCCTCATAGGCGTTCGCGACGTTCGCGCCCGCGATCTCATCGGCGGTGATGAGGTTCGACGACCCGCCGCCATGGTCGGCGGCACGGGCGGACGAGCAGCCGACGTTCAGCACCAGTGCCAGGGCCAGCAGCAGCATGGCGGCGGACGGCGAGTGACGCTTCGCGACTGGAGGGCGCATCGCTTCTGGAGGGCGCATCGCTTCGCCTCGATCAGAGGTCCGGACCGAAAATGCAGACCCGCTCCCCCGCGCGCCAGAGCACCCGCGGTGCTCAGGGAGCGCCCGGCGTGGCCTGGAACCGCACGGGCAGTTGCACCACCTGCCGCACGTGGCGGCCCGCGAGCGTCGCCGGCGTGAAGCGCGCCTCCGCGAGCGCCTGCCGGGCGGCCTCGCTGAACAGCCGGTGGGAGCTGGAGATAACGCCGAACGTCTCCGGCTCGACGCTGCCGGTCGTGTCGACCACGAACTCGACGATCGCCGTGCCGCTCACGCCGGCGTCCTTGAGCGTCTGCGGATAGGCCGGAGCGATCGGCGAGCCCTCACCGAGCTCGGCGGCCGTATCCACCTGGTCCGCGGTATAGACGCGGGCGCTGTCGTGCAGCACGGCCAGTTGTTCGGCGGAGACCGGCGCCGAGCTCCGGCCCCGCTTCGGCGACCGCTCGCCGTGCCGCGACCAGACGGCGATGACGCCGCACGTGCCCTCGCCCCGCGGCCCCCGCAGCTCGGGGGGGACGGTGGCGTCGCCGCTGTAGATCTCGATGCCGGCCACCGAGCGCGGGACGAGGACGTCGATGTCGAGATAGCCGCCCACGAGCGGCATCCCGTCGAGCCAGACGAGCGGGTCGCAGCTGCGGCTGCGCATGCGCACCACCTTCCCTCCCCGCCCGTCGTCCTCGACGCGCATGCTCGGCAGCATCCGGAGCATGTCGGTGAGCTGGTACGGGTTGCGGCGGTCGATGTCGTCGGCGGTGATGAAATGTCCGCCGGTGCCGGCATCCTTCCGGCGCTCGAAGGCGGCCAGCGGGCCGGTGTAGCGCCGAGCGCCGGCGGCGCGGACGACGACCGGCGCGAGGGCGAGCGCGGTCTGCTGGAGCGTGACGACGAGCGGCGCGCGCCGGTCGAGCGACTCACCGATGGTGGCGGCCGACACCGTTCGCGGCGCGAAGCCGATGCGGCGCACGCGGAGGCCGGCACCGCGCGGCACGCCGGTGATCCGGAACGCCCCGCTGTCGTCGGTGACGACGCCCAGCGCCGTGGACTCGACCGTGACGCGGGCGCCGGCCAGGGTGGCGCCCCCGTCGCCTCGGACGACTCCCCGGACGACGAGCGTGGAGTCGGGGGCGACCCGTACCTGCGCCGCCGCGGCGGCCACCGGCGGGCGAAGCGCCGCGGCCAGGAGGAGGAGGAGGAGGCACGGGCGAAGAGCGCGCGGCCAGACGGCGGCGGACGCTGGAGCGCGGCGCGCGATCGCTCGCGCCGCTCGGGGGGACGAAACGGCCATTCGATGCCTCCCGACCTCGTCGGTCAGTCCTTGGGCGGCCAGCCGCCGCCGAGAGCGGCTGGGGCGGAACGCTCCCGCGGCGCGGCCGGCGCCGCCAGGCGTCCACGTCTGCCGCTAGTGTCGCGCCGAGGCCGCCGGAGCGGAAGGGGGAGGCGCCGTACCCCGAAACGACCACGGGCCCGCCGGACATCGTCCGGCGGGCCCGTGGCCTGGCGGTGCCCCTCGCGGGGCACCGCCGGCCAGCTTCAGTTCGTGCAGGTCAGGACCTGGTTGCGGGCCACTGCCTCGTTGTTCGGGATCGGGAAGTTCGTGATCGGGTTGAAGCCGCGCTCACGCCCGAGCTCGTTCAGGATACCGAACATGCGGTAATCGATCATACGCGACGGGCTCTCGAAGAGCAGCGAGTAGCGCTTCTCCTTGAGGATGCCGCGGAGCAGCGTCCGGTGGTCCGCGAACGTCGTCGACCCGAGCCCGGCGACCTGGCGCACGTTGTTGACGAGCGTCAGCGCCTCGGCGTCGCGGTTCAGCCCCCACAGGATCTCGGCGCGCATGAGGACCAGCTCCTCGTTGCGCAGGAGGCCCATGCGGTCCGTCGGGCTGCCCGGCTGCTTGAGCAGGTAGCGGGACTGGAGGTTGGTGGCCCCGCTCCCGGAGATGCGGTTGATGTTGGAGGAAGAGGTATCGATCTTCGCCTGAATGCGGAGGTCCCCCGCCTCGGCGGCGTCGACGCGGAGGAGCGACGCCGTGCTGTCGCCCGCCGGGATGACGAAGACGCTGTCACGGATGACACGCCGGTTGGCGCGGAACACGTTGCGATCCGACAGCGGGTTCTGCGTCTCGCCCGACGCGATCGCATAGGTGTGGTACACCCCACGCTGGAACGACACGATCGTCGGCGTCGGGTCGTAGAACGACGAGTCGAGGGCGGCGAGCGCGGCGTTGAGGTGCACCACGTCGGGCGCCACCGTATCCCCCTTCGTCTGGAGCGGCAGGAACCCGCGGTACATCTCGACCTTCGCCTTCAGGCCGCGGTTGAACAGCCGGAACGTGGCCGGCGTGTCGAAGCCGGCGAAGCCGCTCGGGAAGCCGAACGGGAAGGGCGTGGACCCGGCGGCCGACAGGTCGGTAGCCGCCGAATCGAGGAGTGCGCTGACGTAGGCCAGCACGGCCGGCTTGCAGCGGATCGGGACGAGGACGTCCGGGCGCGTCTCGATCGGCACGCCCCGCGTGTCGCGCGCCTCGATCGTGCGCATGACCGACAGCGCCTCGAAGGTGCGGGCGAAGCCGCGGATGGCCGACTTCTCCTGCGCGCTGATCTCCACCTTCGCGGAGTCCACGGCCGTGATGAAGAGGTTGGCCGAGCGGACGACGCGGTACGGCTCCGTCCAGATGCTGTTGCCGATGAAGTCGCTGTTGCTCAGCGACAGGCCGAGGAGCCGGGTGATGTAGCGGCTCTCCGCCGGGTCGAAGCGGACCAGGTCGCGGCCGATGGTCTCGAAGTAGAGGACCTGGGTGCCGTGCGTCTGCCGGTCGCCGTCGAGGATCCCCGTCGCGTACGCCTGGAGCTGGCTGCGGTCGGTGATCTTCGCGTATTCGGCCTCGGTCGGGTTGTTGAGGTCGGGCACCGTCGGCGCCTCGCACGCGCTGACGAGCAGCGCGAGGGCGGCGAGCGGTGCCGCATGTCGAATGCGCATGGAAAGGGGTCGTCCCTTGGGGTGAGTCGTCATGGCTCGGTCAGTGTGGGCGGTCACGTCAGAAGCCCAGGTTGACCGAGAAGAAGTAGCTGCGCGACGGCGGGAACGGCGCGAGATCCTGGTTCCGGACGATGTTCGTGTTGCCGAAGTTGCTGACCTCGGGGTCGAGCCCCGGGTACTTCGTCCAGGTGGCCAGGTTGCGGCCGCTCAGCTCCAGGCTCGCCGACTGGGCGCGCCCACCGAAGATCGCGGCCGTGTAGCGCGCCGGGATCGTGTAGGAGAGCGTGACCTCGCGGAGCTTCACGAACGAGCCGTCCTCGATGTAGGGCGAGAGGCCGGCGCCGATCGCGTCCTCGCGAAGCGTCGTGCCCGCGGTGTCCGGGTTCAGCCCCGCGTCGTCGTAGACGCTCTGCGTCAGGTTGACGATCGAGAACTTCTTCCGCCAGTCGAGGAGCCCGTAGAGGCGGAAGCCGCGGAAGTTGAACTCGTTCGACCAGCCGAGCGTGTAGCTCGGCTCCGTGTCGCCGTACTTGCGCTGGTAGACGACGCCCCCCTGGAGCGTATCCGTGCCGACGATCTGGGTGGGGGAGGCCCCCTCCTCGAGACGGCCCTGACCGAGCGCGAAGCCGAAGGCGCCGCCGGTGAAGCCGCGCGGGCACTTCGCCGTGTTCGTCTCGACCTTGGTGCGGTCCTCGGTGAGGCACTGCACCCGCCCGACGACGTCGGGGAGCTGGAGGACCTTGCCGTAGTTGCGCGCGTAGATCAGGCGCGTGATGTAGTTCGCGCTCGCCGTCTGGAACGGGGTGGCGCCGAGGGTGATCTCGAGGCCGCGGTTGCGCAGCTTACCGCCGTTGATGTCGAGCGCCGTGATCCCCTGCGACGGCGCGATGGCCGGACGGAGGAGCAGGTCGGTGATGTTCCGCTCGTAGCCGGTGATCGCGAGCGACGCGCGCGAGCTGAAGGCCGCGATGTCCACGCCGCCCTCGAGCTCGTTCTGCCGCTCGGGCTTGATGTCCGGGTTGCCGAAGCGGCTGCCGGCGCGGACGCCGATGCGGCCGTCGTACGGGCCCGTGATGAGCGGGGTGAAGGGCGCGGTGGCGAGCGGCGGGTTGCCGGACACGCCGTAGGCGAGGCGCAGCTTCACCTCGTTGAGGGTCGGGACGAAGGTCGGCACGCGGTACGAGGCGGCCGCCTTCGGGAAGGCGTAGAACTTCTTCGGGTCGCCGTTCACCGTGCTGCGCTGGCCGCGGACCGCGAAGTCGAGCAGGAGGCGCTCGTCGAAGGCGAGGAGCTGCTCCTGGGCGTAGAAGGCCAGGTCGATCTGGCGCTGGCGGAAGTCGAAGGCGTCGATCGCCGCGCCGCGCTGGATGTTCTCCTGTCCGAGCAGCACGTCGCGCGTGACGATGTTCGGCACGCGCTGCGACCGGTACTCGTACTGCGACCCGATGGAGGTCGTGAAGCCGACCGGGAGCGCCGACGGCTGGTAGGTGTGCGTGAGCGCGACGCCCGTATTGCCGAAGACGTTCACGCCGCTCTGCAGGGTGATGGTGCCGGCGAGCGCGTCGCCCGGCTCGAACTGCAGCGTGCGCGGCGAGATGACGCTGTTCTGCTGGCTGTACTGGTCGATGCCGCCGTTGAGGCGCAGGGTCAGC
>JBJMNL010000075.1:0-7892 GCA_045804285.1 Gemmatimonadaceae bacterium | reverse complement strand
GCGGCGCGGCGCGCCGACAGTGGCACGGTCGGTGGCGGCGCGTCGGACGCGAGCGGGCCGGCGCGTGAGGCACTCTGCGCGGACGTCGCCGCGGTCGCGGGGAAGGCGCTGCAGATCGCCTTCACCCGCGACTCCGGGTCCACCTTCCCGGCGCCGCGCGGGGGGCCACCGTGGAGCGGCTGTCTGCTGCGTGGCAGCGGCACCGTGCGTCCGTACGTCACCGCGCCGATGCCCGATCAGAAGCTCATCGCGGCGATGCGGCGTGAGGGGTGGGTGGAAGACCTCGCCTTGCAGGCGGACGGCCCCGAGGGCAGCGCGTTCGCCCTGGGACGCGGTGGGGCGCTCTGCCACTACAGCGTGCTCTTCCCGGACGCCGCGGGAGAGGACGACCGCGTGGACGATACCACCGTGAACGCCGACACGAGCGCGGCGCCGCTGCGCTACCTCGTGGAGATCCTCTGCACGCGGAGCGCCCCCCGCGGGGGCGCCTGAAGTCTCCGCCCCGCGCGACGTCGGCGAACGCCGGCGCCGCGTTCGAGAGGAGCGTGAAGCCGAGGTGCCGCGTGTAGAACGCGACGGCGGCGTCGACGTCGTGGACCATGTATCGCACGGTCACACGAGACATGACGGTGTGTTGTGAGCGGTGTGAGCAGCGGCTCGCGTCACGCACCGCGACGTGCACCGCACCGGGTACGCATGGGCGCTCATCCGCCGCTAGTACGCCCGCGACGGATCGGCGGCGCGGTCAGGCGCGGCGGTCCCCGGCGGCGCTCCTCGAGTTGGGCCGGCGTCAACCGACTCGGCAGCCACGGCTCCATGCTCCTACTCCGGTGGAGGCCGGAGCCCGTGTCACGCAAATTCCGTGAAGCTCAATAATTCGGCCCACTCGACGTCAGCTATTCCTCCGACAGCGGCGCAGATCCTTGCGTTCCCGCTCCCGGTGCCTCTGGCCGCAGATAACCGATCAGGCAACAACAACAAATTCCGAGTCCAACCAGAGGATATTTCAGCGCGACAACCGCAGCCAGCCCGAAAAGGCAGAGGGTCGCGATCGATCGGACACGCATGATCCTGCGCACCCTCCGCGAGATGTCATCAACTGGGGTGGGGTCAATAAGCTCCCAAATCAAGAAGATGTAGGTCGTGTTTACGAGGAAGAACACCGCCGCATAGAAGGCAACCGGCTGCGGCGCCAATTCGCTCACGGCCATCCAAGCGGTGGAGAGCGGAAGCAGCGACACGGAAAACAGATGCGCGAAATTGAACCAAATCAGACGAGGCATCACCTCCGTCGCATAGCGCATGAGATGATGGTGATTGGTCCACACAATGGCGATAAAGACGTAGCTCACTGCGTAGCTTAGCCACGTGGGCCAAAGCGACAGGAGCGCCTTGAAGGTGGGGAGTTCCGGCGGGCGCAGTTCCAACACCAACACTGTGATGAGGACGGCAAACACCCCGTCGGAGAACGCGCTCAGGCGCTCCGGGGTCGCTCTAGCGAGGGACACGGTCGTACCATTTAGCCCGAGAAGTGGTAGCAGAACCGGCGTAGGACGATGAGCGTGCAGGCGACCTGGATGAACTCGAGGTAGAGATCGACGCGTCGCTCGTGGCGTACGAGCAGGCGGCGGAAGCTGAGCAGCCAGGCGTCGGTGCGCTCGATGATCCAGCGGTGTCGGTAGCGCCGCAGCTTCCGCCCGTCCTGCCAGCGCCGTTCGCGGGTGCACAGATGCGGTACGATCAGGTCGATGCCTGCGTACGACCCAGAGGATGCCCCCGAGGCAAGCCCGGTCGTCGGCGCGCGGCCGCCCGCCCCTGGGATTCCGCTTCCGCCTCGGAAGCAGGCGCGCGATCCGCGTCGACTGCTCGTCGTCGACGAACTGCTCCATCTCTGCCGCCCAGCGCCCAACGGCAGAGCATCGCTGCAAGTCTACTGCTAGGTTCTGAAACCGCCTGTAGTGGGCGATCCAGGCGAACGCCCGCTGCGCGACCCAAACGATGGTTGCCGAGTCGCGTCGTCGGCTCCACGCCCTCCCATGCGATGCAGGGCCTGATACGGTGCCGCCGACAGGCCCGGCGACAGCGGCTCGTCCCCTCCCTTGTTGGCGTGCAGCGCCGCGAGCCTGTTCCGGCCGAGACCAACGGCGTCATGCACCCTGCGACCCAACGGCCACCGTCAGGTGATCAAACCGTCGGTGTTATCACCCATCTAACACGGGCTCACGGAAGGGCGGCGGGGCTCGAAAAGGTCGCGAGATTGCAGTGCGCGCCTCAGTAAGGGCTCAGGCACTCGCCGACCGAGGGCGAATTGTCCGTTCTGCCAACCATCGGTCTACGGATAGCGCACTCGGTCCCGCAAGGGCGATGGCAAGCAACGCCGCGATGTATAGGAGATTGATCTCATAGCCCGGCGGTCCAAAGATCGGCCCGGACTCGGTCAGGCCAATCGTGTTGACTGTACTGAACCCGTAGCGCAGTTGGACCGTGAACATCGCCACGAGCATCGAAGCGATCAGGGGAATGCTCACGAGCGCCGCGAAGGCTCCGACAAGGATCGCCAGGCCGCCGAACACCTCCAGCAGGGTGACGCCCCAGGCCGTCGCGATCGGAAGCGGCGCGCCGATCTGGTGCAGCAACTTCCCAAAATTCTCGGGCCCTCTGCTCCATTTCGCCACGCCGTGGGCGATGAAGCCGAATCCGACGACGAGGCGGAGCGGGAGCAGCACCCACCGAGGCTTCAACGCTTCACGCCATGACTGCGCCATTCCTCATCTCCAGGGATTCAGGGTCGCCAGGGCCTGTAGGCGAATGCGTACGGCTGCGTCATAAGTAGTCCTTGATTTCCACTGATCAAGTACCCACCTTCGCGTAAGTACCCACCGCGAGGAGACGAGCAATGGCATTGAAGCGCCGGCCGTATAGCTGCGGACTCGAGGCAGCGCTGGACATTCTCGACGGCAAGTGGAAGGCGTTGATTCTCCGGGGCTTGCGCGACGGGCCGCGTCGCTTCGGCGAGCTCCGGCGCGCGGTCGCCGGCGTCAGCGAGAAGATGCTCATTCAGAGCCTCAAGGAACTGGAGGCGGACGGCGCGGTCGTGAGACGCGACTTTCGTGAGATCCCGCCGAGAGTCGAGTATTCGCTGACCCGGTTCGGCGCCACGCTGTTCGAATCGCTGATCCCGCTCTGCGAGTGGGGCACCAGGCACATGACGCGAATCGAAGCGCTCGAGACCCGTGGTCGCTCGAGGTTGTCCGCGACGGTCTAGTGGCGCTGGCGATCGGCACCCAACTGAACGCGGCGACGGGCTATGTGCTTGCGGTGGTGTTCGTCGCGACGCTGATCCGATCCACGCTCGGATTCGGCGAGGCGCTCGTGGCCGTGCCGCTGCTGGCGGGGACCACCTCCTATCCGTTGATGGTCTTCTTCGGTAGCGGGATCGATCCCGCGACGTTCACGGCCGAGTTGAACGGCGTGGGCATCGCGTCGCTCTTCACTCCGACGCCGGGCGGCATGAACGTGGTCAACATTCCAGTGAGCTCCGGGCGCAACGTCCTGCTGCTGCAGGCGCGCGGCATCGACGGCTCCCGGATGCCGCGCGACGCGGACCGCTTCGTCCTCAAGGTGCCCTGAGCGAGCCTTCGGCCCGGGCTCGCGGACCATGCACGCCGGTCCGCCCGGAAGCGACGACGACTGCGGGGCGCCCTCCAGAGGGCGCCCCGCAGCGCTCGTGGAGCGCGCTTCCCGATTCGGTGACGTCGGCCATCGAGCCGCGCGGCTACAACTCCAACCGCGCGGATGACGACGTGCGGGCTAGCGTGGCGATGCGCGATTGCGCGCGGTGACGTGCCCGGCACAGCTTCTGGCACAGCTCTCACCTTTCAAGTCACGCGACGCGACTCCCGGACGCAGCGCCGCGTGCCATACCCGGCCCCCACCGCTCGCGTCCTCCACGGGGCCTCCCACGGCGGAGACGCACCGCCGTCGGTCGGCGACGCGGCCCCACGCGATGTGCTCCGCCGACAGATCGACGCCCGCCACGCCCCCTCGAGTGCCGGCGTCGCACGAGCGCCAGGCGCCTCCCGTCACATCCCCGTGCCGACCTCCTGGACGGTGTACTCCACCAGCGCACCCGCCGCGTCGAAGTAGAAGTGCAGCACCAGACTGTACTCCGTGAACGTCAGCACGTCGCGACCGACGCCGCGGATGGTCGCCACCGACTGCCGGGTGATCCGCGCCCGCTTGCCGGCGAGCTTCGGGTTGCGCCGGAAGTCGGACTCGGCGCCGGGGTCCCCGCCCGACGGGGAATGCTCGATGCCGTGCGCGCGGAGGAACGCCGCAACGCGCGCCTCGTCCGATCCGACTGGCGCCTCGGCGGCGATGGCGCGCTCCACCGCTGCCGCCGTCCGGAACGGGGGGCGGTGGAACGCCACCAGCGCAGCCACCCCGCCCGCCAGCAGGGCCGCCGCGACCGCGGTGGTGACCCTACTCGGCGTCGGCACGGACTCGCGCGGCAGAAAGCATCACGTTCGCCTCTGCGGCGGCGAGCACGGCCACCGTGCGGGTCGCCTCTATGTTCCCCTCCCGCGCCTGGACGACGAGCGTGCCGGCAGCGCGACCGATGAGGAGCGCCCGCCCCCACGTGGCGGTGTCCGCCGTGGCGCGGACCACGACCAGCGTCGCGCCCGCCGACCCGGCGGGAGTGACCGTCCAGACGGCGGTCCGCGAGGGGATGGTGCCGCCCTGGAAGACGATGTTCTGCTGGTAGGCGATCGCCCGCAGCCTCAGGGTGTCGCCCACCGCGACCGCGGAGTCGCCGGCGATCCGCAGGTCGGTCGTGACCGGGCAGATGAGGCAGGGGAACGCCCCGTCGCCCGGGGCCGTGGGCAGACGCCAGCACGCGGCGACGCCGGCGAGCAGGGCGCAGAGGCGGAGGAGGGGCGACCGCCGCGTCGCGCGGGAGGAGAGACGCATGCGCGACGATGGCGCGTGCCGGCCACGCTGCCCATACGTCACGTGACGTAGCCGACGGGCCCGGGAGACCGGCCGGATCGCCGTCGCCGCCGGGAGCCCGTATGCTGCGCGGCACCGGCGCTCGGCCTACATTTCGGACCGCCGCGGCGATGGCGGACCGCGCATCCTCCCCGCCACGCCGCGCCAACCGCAGCGACACCACGCGAGGGCCGACATGCAGCCGCGCATCACCCTCATCACCCTGGGCGTCGACGATCTGGAGACGGCGCTCGCCTTCTACCGCGACGGTCTCGGGCTGCCCACCAAGGGCATCGTCGGCCGGGAGTTCGAGCACGGCGCGGTCGCGTTCTTCGACCTGCAGTCCGGCGTGCGGCTCGCGCTCTGGGCTCGCGCGGACATCGCGCACGACACGGCGCTGCCGCGGTCGGGCCGCAGCCCGACCGAGCTCACACTCGGCCACAACGTCGCCCGCCGCGAGGACGTCGACGCGGTCATGGACCAGGCGAAGCGGGCGGGCGCGCGGATCGTCAAGCCGGCCCAGGACACGTTCTGGGGCGGCTACGCGGGCTACTTCGCCGACCCCGACGACCACGTCTGGGAGGTCGCCTGGAACCCGCAGTGGGTGGTGACCGACTGAGCGCGGCGCGCCCTCACGCGGGCGCGTGCGGCGAGTCACACGGGCGGCCGACCGCGACTCTCGCGCACATCATCTTCCGGCATGCGGGCCCTCGTGCACCCGCTCCACGTTGGTGACGGCGAAGCGGCTGCGCGGGACGGCCGGCATGCGCGCGATGTCGATCCGGAGATCCTGCGCGGGCACCGCGTAGCGCATCTCCGTCGTCAGCAGGCGCACCGCGCGCTTCATGAGCTCGACGGTGATCCACTCGCCGGCGCAGCGGTGGCTCGCGTGGTGGTCGCCGCCGCCCTGCGGAGGATGATCCGCGTCTCGAAGACGTCGGAGCCGTGCCGCGCGCACCGGGTGGAGACGAAGCGGTACGGGTCGGCCAGCAGTCGCAGCGTGCCGTCGAAGGCTCCGTCACGTGGGATGGCTGACACCACACCTCCGCTCGAGACGTGCGCGGGCTGGGCCCGCACGGACGCGCCACCCGTCAGCCGAGGAGCCGATCGAGCGCGACCTGGGTGATCCGGTAGCAGTCGCAGGACGCCTCCTCCAGGCGCGGGCGGTCGAGGACGGTGATCCGCCCGCGGCTGTAGCGGACGATCCCCGCGCGCTGGAGCGCGCCCATCGCCACCGTCACCCCGGAGCGGCGGACGCCCAGCATGAGCGCCAGGAACTCGTGCGTGAGGTCGAACACGTCGCCGTGCACGCGGTCGTGGGTCATGAGCAGCCACCGCGCGCACCGCTCCTCGAGCGTGTGCAGCCGGTTGCACGCGACCGACTGCGAGAGCTGGCCGGCGAAGTAGGCGACGAAGCGCAGGCAGAGCCGCCGCACCGCGGGACGCTCCTCGAGCACGCGCCGGAACGCGTCGGCGTCGATCCGCCACGCGTCGCCCTCGACCTGGACGATCACCCGGTTGGGCATCGAGTCGTCGCCGAGGAGCACGGGGACGCCGACGAGCCCCTCGTTGCCGATGGTGCCGACCTCGATGTCGCCCCCCTCCTGCTCGGTAGCGAGCATGGAGGCGACCCCGTCACGCACGAAGTAGACGTCCGTGATCGGCACGTCCGGCTCGGCGAGCACCAGCTTGAGGCGGAGCCGCACGGGGGTGAGCTGCCCGAGCAGGCGGTCGTACTCGTCGACCGGGAGCGCGCGGAGCAACCGGTTCGACTCCGCCTCGTGGGCGGCGGCCGCGCCCTCGCGGCGGACGGCCGTGATTGGGCGCCCGGCGGGTCCGTCGCCGGTGGCGCGCCGACCGTCGCCGGAGTACCCGGGCGGCGCGGTGTACGTGTTCTCGGTGCCGTCGATGTGGTCCATCGTCCCCTCCCCGGGGTCGCCTCGTGGAGTGTCATCCAGAGGCGGCAGGGAGAGCCGGCGCGGGACTGCGTCCGCGGCGTCGAGGCTCGATGGCGACGGTGAATGGCGGCCCATAGGGCCGACAACGCGCGCAGGTGCGCGCACTCCCAGTCTAGCACCCGCTCGCGGCCGGCGCACACGACCTCGCTGCGTGCGCTGCCGCACACGCATGGTACGGGAGCGTACGTAAGCCGTTGGATCGTAAACACTTGCATCGGTCGCGCCGCGTTTGCATCTTGCACGTCCGCGACATACCGGTGCCATCGTCCCGGAGAGATGCGATGACCGACCCCGGCACGACGACCACCACAACACTCCCTGCGCGCGGCGCCGCCGACGAGCCCGCGGTGCTCTCGCGCTCGGCGCTCATGAGCGTGCGCCGGGTCCTACACGCCCACCGCGACGGGTGGCAGCTCGACGAGCGGCTCGCGGCGGCGGCGAGCATGGTGGCCGACGACGCGCGCGCGCGGAGCGCGCCGGCCGAGGCGATGCTCATCGCCCTCAAGCATGGCTGGGGCGAGCTGGCGGAGGTCCGGCAGCTCCCGCCGCGCGACACGAGGGCACTGCTGGACCGCCTCGTCACGCTCGCCATCCGCGAGCTGTACGCGCCCCCTCCCAGCCCGCAGGACCGTGGGACACGGGCCCGTGGGCGAGAGCCCGGGGCGCACGAGGGGACCGGCGACCGCAGCGCCGCGTAAGGAGTGACCACACGGTCCCCGCGGCGGCGCGCGCGAGGGCGGCGCCGCCGAGCGACAGCACGAGGAGAGCGCGGAGGCGTGACGGTCGCCCGACGCGGCGACTCCGACCCTCGCGCCCCGCACGCGACCCCCGCACGCGACCCCCGCACGCGACGCTCGTCCCTCCGGACCTGTCGTTCGGCGCACGCGATCGATCGTTCGCCGCAATGCGGTTGCCCCGGCCGGCGGAGCGCCCCCATTCCTTCAT